>DMZI01000068.1:0-34808 GCA_003485325.1 Desulfotomaculum sp. | reverse complement strand
AGTGTGCCGCTGGTTTCGCACCGCTGTCCTGTTACCCTCGCTTCGCCGGCTGCTGTTACCGGCGCTTCGCAATTCGTTCGCTGTTGACAACACCGTGCCTTTTGGACGGTTTTACTGAATGCTTACTTTTTCATCACCTGCTGGCGCTGCATTGGCAGCATGGGTGTCTATCCTGAGAATAATCTTACATTGAAGAATGCTTAGCCGCCTTTGCAGCATCGCCTGTCCCTGTCCGAAGCAAGCCGATTGGGGCGCCGGCACGAAGCATTTAGCGAATGGTGAATACGGCGGCCTACTCTATTCTGAAAATTGACTTGCATTAGGAAGTTCAACTGCTAAGCGTGCTCATGTTTGCAAGACTCAAAATCACACTTAAGGCATTGCCCTTCCTTTGCTGATGAATTTTCATCCTTTTGCTAACCGTCCCCTTTTAAAACAGCCTTTAAACTATCCAAAAAAAACCTATTCTCATTTTCCCGGCCCACAGTAACCCGCAGGCAGTCTTCAATGCCCGGCGCATATACATTGCGAATCAGGACACCCTTTTTTAAAAGGCTCTCAAAAACTTCCTTGCCCTTTAGTTGTGTGCGGAAAAGTATAAAATTAGCCTCGCTGGGAAATACGGTGACATTCTTAATTAACGACATTTCCTCAATCAGCTTGTCCCGCATTGACAATATTTGTCCAACCAGCGACTTAAACTCACTGTTATTGGACAATGCCGTTCTGGCAGCCAGCTGTGAGAAAGTATTCAAGTTGAAAGGCTGCTTTACCCTATGTATTTCTTTAACAACCTCAGGATTGCCCAGAAGGTAGCCGACCCTTAGCCCCGCCAGGCCAAAAGCCTTGGAAAATGTACGCAGGACAACAAGGTTTGGATACTTGTTCAATAACTTAAGGCAGCTTTCACCGCCAAACTCTATATAGGCCTCATCAACTACAATCAACGCTTCGCTTTGTTCCAAAAGACGTTTAATATCCTCAACCGGGGTAGTATTGGCTGTAGGATTATTCGGTGAACAAATAATCACCACACGCGCCTGATAACTTTTGCAGACTTCAGCAACAGCAGAAATATCCACCTCAAATTTTGAACCTCTGGGAACTTCGACGGGTTTAGCCCCGGCAATCAGGCTGTGAATACGGTACATTGAGAAAGTCGGGGTAGGTATAATTACATGTCCCCCGTTTCCAAAAACAAGCAAAATATTCAAGATAAGTTCGTCTGAACCGTTGCCGGCCATTATCCCTTCTTTTGGCACACCCGTATGTTCGGACAAAGCCTCAATAAGCTCAGTTGACATCGGATCAGGATACCTCGTGAACGTATGTTTTAAACGCTCCCAGATTTCTTTAATTATGTTTTCCGGGAATTCAAAAGGGTTTTCATTGGCGTCAAGTTTAATAATCCCCTCGCCAACCCTTGGTGCTTCGTAGGGCACAATTACATTCAAATCCCGGCGCAAAATTCCTTGAAGATTAAAACTCATTCAAGAACCCCCAAGCCTTTTTTCGATAGTCTTTGCATGTGCATCAAGTCCTTCCACCCGGGCCAGTCTATTTACATGTTCCCCAACTTCTTCCAGGGCCTCCCTGGAAAAACTGATTACACTTGATTTTTTTAAAAAAGCATCGACACTTAATGGAGAGAAAAAACGCGCCGTGCCGCCGGTGGGCAATATATGATTGGGACCGGCAAGATAATCACCAACTGACTCGGGTGAATAGGGGCCAAGGAAAACAGCTCCTGCATTTTGGACGCGGGTTAACCATTGGAAAGGATTTTCTACATCAAGTTCGAGGTGCTCCGGGGCAAAACTGTTGGCGAGTTCCATGGCCTTATCCAGATTGTCAGTGATTACTATGGCGCCCTGATCCTCAAGAGAACGTGAAGCAATATCTTTCCTGGCCAAAGAAGGAAGCTGACGCGCAATCTCCTCCCGGACAAGATTGGCCAGCGCTTCACCGGGTGTAAACAAAAGAGCTGTCGATAAAGGATCGTGTTCTGCCTGGGCTAGCAGATCAGCGGCAATATAACATGGATCAGCCGAATCGTCAGCCACGACGACTACTTCACTTGGCCCGGCCAGCATATCGATATCCACCCTGCCGTAGACCTGCTGTTTGGCCAGGGTTACATAGATATTGCCCGGTCCGGTGATCTTGTCTACAGGTTTGACGCTTTCCGTTCCGTAAGCCAGCGCCGCAACAGCCTGCGCGCCCCCTATCTTATAAATCTCAGTCACTCCCGCCTCGACAGCCGCCACTATAGTATTTTTATTGATCCCTCCGTTTGCGGAAGGGGGTGTGACCATGACTATTTCCTTAACGCCGGCCACCCGGGCGGGGACAGCATTCATCAACACAGAGGACGGATAAGCCGCTGTGCCCCCTGGAACATAGATACCGACACGGGCTAAAGGCCTTACCAGCTGACCGAGAAAAATCCCCTGTTTGCCGGTGTCAAACCAGGAATTGGGCAGCTGCTTTTTGTGAAAGTATTCAACCCGGTCCATAGCTAAACGCAGAGATTCCAAAAAGCCTGCATCGGCCTGCCTGTATGCTTTTTTGAGTTCACTGTCTGTCACCTTTAATTGTCCCGGCTGTAATTTTACTCCGTCAAACACCTCTGTATAGGCGCATAAAGCTTTATCGCCCTGTTCCCTAACGTTTTCCAGAATGTCTTTTACCTGATCCCCGACTCCAGCCGGAGAAGAAAACTGCCTGCTGAAAAAACGGGACTTCTCAAATTCCTGGAAATGTATAATCCTGATCGGCATTCGGCATGAATTCTCCCAATCTTTTTTACTTAAAACACTGCCATCTTACTGAAAATTAACTTTCCTTAGGGGTCAACTGCCTACATGCTCATTTCATCCTTTTAGATGGCGCCGCTTTAGCGGCATGGATGTCTATTCAAAGCTTTATGCCCGATATCTTTCCGGTAGTGCATATCCTTAAATTTAATCCGGTTTACACCGTCGTATGCTTTCGTAATTGCTTCCTGAATGTCAGGCGCAAAAGTTGTAACCCCTAAAACCCTGCCGCCGGAAGTGACAAGCTGACCGTCTTTAATTTTCGTACCGGCATGGAACACCTGAAGATCATCCGGCAGCCCCTCAAGGCCCTCAATTGAATACCCCGTAGAATAATAGCCGGGATATCCCCCTGAAGCCAAAACAACGCACACTGACGAACCCTTCTTCCAGCTGACTTTTTGCAGAGCAAGCGTGCCTGTCACAACGGATTCGCAAATATCGATCAGGTCTGTTTCCAGCAGCATCAATAAAGGCTGGGCTTCCGGGTCGCCGAAACGCACATTGAACTCCAGTGTTTTGATTCCCTGACGGGTGATCATCAATCCTGCATAAAGTACTCCCTGATAGGGATAGCCCTCCCGGGCAAGCGCGCTGACCATGGGTTTTAAAATATCTTCCAGGGCTGATTGTGAGATTTCGGGCGTACAAACCGGCGCAGGTGCATAAGCGCCCATTCCCCCCGTGTTAGGCCCGCAATCAGCCTCAAAAACCTGCTTGTGATCCTGGGCAGACACCATAGGCACAACAGTTTCACCGTCCGTGAAGGCCATCACGCTTACTTCCTCGCCTTCCAGACACTCTTCGATAACTACTCTTTTCCCCGCAGAGCCAAAAACGCTTTTGACCATTATATCTTCAACTGCCGCCAGTGCCTGTTCAGCCGTTGCGCATACTATAACACCCTTGCCGGCTGCAAGACCGTCGGCCTTTACGACGCAGGGAGCGCCATTCTTTTTAATGTAATCCCCGGCTGATACGGGATCGCTGAAAATTGCAAAGCCGGCCGTAGGAATATTGTATTTGTCCATGAGGGTTTTTGCCCATACTTTGCTTCCTTCAATTGCAGCAGCTCTGGCTGTCGGGCCGAAAACACTCAAACCGGCCTCTTTGAAGGAATCCACAATGCCATTAGTTAATGGAGCTTCTGGACCCACAAGCGTCATCTCTATTTTTTCCCGGCGCGCAAAGTCCAAAAGACGGGGAATATTATCAACATTAATATCAACGCATTCAGCCTGGCCGGCTATACCGGCATTTCCGGGAGCGCAGAAGACCTTGCTGACCCGGGGACTCTGCCGGATTTTCCAGACCAGCGCATGTTCGCGCCCGCCGGAACCGATAACCAAAACCTTCACCTGCTCACCCCCTGGTGTACATCTAGTGCTTAAAGTGCCTCAATCCTGTAAAGACCATGGCTATACCGTGCTCGTCACAGGCGGTTATGGATTCTTCATCCCGCATGGATCCGCCGGGCTGAATAATGGCAACTATTCCTGCTTTTGCAGCCTCATCTACCGTATCACGGAAGGGAAAAAAGGCGTCCGAGCCCATCACAGCGCCGCGGGAACGCTCTCCGGCCTGGCCCAGTGCAATCCGTGCTGAACCGACACGGTTCATCTGACCGGCGCCGACGCCAATCAACTGGCGGTTCCTGGTTACAACAATAGCGTTAGACTTAACGTGTTTAACGACTGTCATGGCAAAAAACAGTTCCGCCAATTGTTCGCTTGTCGGTTGCTTTTTGGTGACTACCTTCATTTGGTCAGTATTTACTGTTTCCAAGTCTATTTCCTGCAGTAAAAACCCGCCTTTGACCTTACGCAGGTCCAGGTCGTCGGCTGGTTTCCCCGACAAAGAACCTGTTTTAAGACAGCGCAGGTTTGGTTTCGAGGAAAGAATCTGAAGAGCTTCCGGTCTGAAATCAGGCGCTATAATCGCCTCTAAAAAGATCTTGACCATCTCTCTGGCAGTTTCAGCGTCAACATTCCGGTTAAAAGCCACTATCCCGCCAAATGCCGATGTGGGATCTCCCTCAAAGGCCCTCAGGTAAGCGTCAACCAGCTTTTCTGAGTTTGCAGCCCCACAGGGGCTGTTGTGCTTGACGATTACCGCAGAGGGGCTGGAGAATTCACTGACCAGTCCCAGGGCAGAGTTTAAGTCAAGTATATTGTTAAAAGACAGTTCTTTGCCTGAAAGCTGCTGCGCATTCCCGACCGAAGGTTCCTTTGCGCCGGGCTGACGGTAAAAAGCAGCCTTCTGGTGCGGGTTTTCTCCGTATCGAAGGGACTGCGCCAGTTCCGCCGACAGGATAAGTGTGGAAGGAAATAAAGAACTCTTGCCGGTAATCTCACGCATGTAACCTGCTATCGCCGCATCGTAAGCGGATACGTGGCTGAAAGCTTCAAGCGCCAATAGTAGCCTGAATTCTTCATCTATCCTGTCCTTCTGCAGGGCATCAAGCAGATCGGAATATCGGTTAGGATCCACGACCACCAGTACATTGTTATAATTTTTTGCAGCCCCCCTAATCATTGCCGGACCGCCGATATCTATGTTTTCGATGGCTTCTTCCAAGGTAACCCCCGGCTTGGCAACAGTTTCCCTGAACGGGTACAAGTTGACCACAACCAGGTCAATCGTGCCGATTCCGTGTTTGTTTAACTGGCTGATATGTTCGGATGACCTTAAAGCCAGTATTCCGGCATGTATATTTGGATGCAATGTTTTAACGCGTCCGTCAAGAATTTCGGGGAAACCTGTAACATCTGTAATGTACGTAACCGGAAGGCCGGCCTCTTTTAAAAACTTATAGGTTCCGCCGGTTGAGATTATTTCAACTCCCATCTCAGTCAAAGGCCCTGCAAGTTCTTTAAGCCCGGCTTTGTTGGATACGCTAATTAGAGCACGCTTGATCATTTTTATAACCATTCCTTTCTAGGCAAAAACCTTAATGAAAGCATTTCTTTCAGATTTACCCTCCTGTCATTTATAATACTTTACTAAACCACTATTTTCAGATTCAGCCAAGCATAACTTTTCTGCCTTCTATTTTAAGCTTTCCCCTGGCAAAAAGGCCGATCGCCTCAGGATAAATACGGTGTTCTTCAGCCAGTATGCGCTGTGCCAATATCTCCGGCGTATCACTCTGATGAACAGGCACTACCGCCTGTAAAATTATCGGGCCACTATCAACCCCTTCATCTATAAAATGGACTGTGCAGCCGCTAAAACGCACACCGTGCTCAACAGCCTGCCTTTGCGCGTCCAGACCGGGAAATGATGGAAGCAATGCCGGGTGAATGTTTATTATCCTGTTTTGAAAAGCGTCTAAAAGACTCCTGCCCACAATGCGCATGTAACCGGCCAGGCAAACGAGTTCAACATGATGATCTTTTAAGATGCCTGCGACAACCTGTTCGTATTCCGTTTTGCCGTTAAAACCATGATAATCTACATGTACGGCGTCTATCCCTTTTAAGCGTGCCCGTTCTAAAGCCGGCGCATCGCCGACATCGCTAATCACAACAACTACCTGCGCCGGAATTTTTCCCTCATCGCAGGCATCCATGATTGCCTGCAGGTTAGACCCCCGGCCCGAAACCAAAACACCAATCTTTAAAACCATTTTCAATCACTTCCCGTAAATAGATCAATTAAGAATTTAAACTTGTAAATTCTATGCCTTTTTCCCCTTTAACAACCTGACCAACCAAATAAGCCGTTTCATCTGTTTTTTTCAGAAAATCCAGGCATGCCCCGGCTTGTTTTGAGGGAAGGAATAAAACCAGACCCAGGCCCATATTAAAGGTTCTGAACATTTCTTTGCCTTCAACCTGCCCAATCTGCCGAATCAATGAAAATACGGGAGACACAGGCCACACTGTGGGGTCTATAACAACAGCCGTTCCCGGAGGCAGCAGCCGAGGGATATTTTCTGTCAGGCCCCCCCCTGTAATATGGGCAATCCCAAGAAGATCAAAATTGTTATTCAATTTTTTCAACAGATTTACATAGATCCGGGTTGGCTCCAGCATTTCCTCGCCCAAAGAACGCCCGAATTCGGGAATAAAATCATCTATCCTGTAACCGGCTGCTTCAAGCAGGACGCGCCGGGCAAGAGAATAGCCATTGCTGTGCAGTCCCGACGAAGAAAGTCCGATCAGGCAATCACCCGGTTGTATCCTGGAACCGTCAATAATCCGTTCCTTTTCTACAACCCCCACTGCAAAACCGGCCAGGTCATATTCGTCCTGGCCGTAAAAATCCGGCATTTCGGCTGTTTCACCGCCAATAAGGGCACAGCCCGCCTGCCGGCAGCCATCGGCTATTCCCGCAACGATTGCAGCCGCTTTCTCCGGTACCAGCCTGCCCGTCGCCAGGTAATCAAGGAAAAAAAGGGGCTCTGCGCCGGAAGTAGCAATATCATTAACGCACATGGCGACAAGATCGATGCCTATAGTATCATGCTTTTGCATCAGCATGGCTACTTTTAACTTCGTCCCCACGCCATCGGTTCCGGACACAAGAACAGGTTGTTTGTACTTGTCTTTATCGATTGAAAAAAGACCGCTGAAACCACCCAGATCTCCAATCACTTCCGGTCTCCACGTGGTCCGGACAATCTGCCGCATCAATTCAACTGCTTTATTGCCGGATTCGATGTCAACACCGGCGTCTGAATAGGTCAACCCGGCTTTTTCTTTCATATAATCACCTCTATTGGTCCCTGTTTCCTTTCTTACGATTCTTTTCCAAATCGTTTTTACCGGGACGGGCGGAATTAAAATCCCCGACAGGGTAATCTCCTGAATAACAGGCTGTACAAAAGTCGCTGCTGCTTTCGCCAAATATTTTTAAAAGGCCTTCTATGCTAAGATAGTGCAGTCCGTCCGCCCCGATCATCTGCCTGATTTCTTCCACAGGTTTGTGGGCGGCGATTAACTCATTATCATCAGAAATATCGATGCCATAGTAACATGAATGAGTTACCGGCGGTGAGCTCAAGCACAAGTGCACTTCCTCGACTCCGCAATCCCGTAAAAGTTTGACCATCCTGCCGCTTGTAGTTCCGCGCACAAGCGAGTCGTCCACCATAACAATACTTCTCTTTCCTGACAATATCCTTTTGACAGGATTTATTTTCAGCCGGACACCCAAATCACGGACATCCTGCCTGGGCTGAATAAAGGTCCTGCCGATATAACGATTCTTCATCAAACCCTCTTCAAAAGGAATGCCAAGGCCCTCGGCATAGCCGCGTGCTGCGGCGTTTCCCGAATCCGGCACCGGAACTACCAGATCGGCTTTTACCGGGTACTCACGCGCAAGTTGGTGGCCCATCTCACGACGGACCTGATTAACGTGAAAACCATCTAAGCAGCTGTCAGGACGCGCAAAATATATATACTCAAAAATGCAATGAGCGCATCGTCCAAGGTTCTGCCCCCGGATGGAAGTAAGACCCTTGTGATCAATAATCACAATCTCACCGGGCAAAACATCCCTGATCAGCTTTGCTCCTATGGTATCCAAAGCACAGGATTCCGAAGCCACAACAAACCCGTGATCGTTAAGCACTCCCAGGCAGAGCGGCCGGAATCCGAAAGGATCGCGGACAGCGAAAAGCTGATCCCCGGTCAGAATAACCAGCGAGTAAGCGCCCTCCAGCGAAACCATACATTTAATAATGGCATTGACAAGGCTGGTCTGGTAATAACGGGCAATCATGTTGACAATAATTTCAGTATCCGTAGTAGACTGAAAAATGGTTCCTGAAGAAGCAAGCCGGTCGCGCAGCACAGCCGCATTGGTAAGGTTTCCGTTATGCCCTAAGCCAATCATGCCTCCCGCATAACGAAAAACAAGCGGTTGGGCGTTTATTGGCTGGCTTGCGCCTGTTGTGGAGTAACGCACATGCCCAATAGCCAGATTGCCCCGCAAATTGTCCAGTTCATTTTCGTCAAGAACCTCGGGTACAAGTCCCATCCCTTTGTGCAGGGTTATCTCTTCTCCATCCGCCACTGCAATTCCTGCGCTTTCCTGCCCCCTGTGCTGTAAGGCATACAGCCCGTAGAAGGTAAGTCTGCTTACATCCAGGCCCGGAGCATAGACGCCGATAATGCCGCACTCTTCGTGAAGCTTATCGGAATCTGGAATCAACAACTGCCTCATGATGTTAAAGCACCCTCCCTTAGAAACCAAATCTGCCGTATATGTGATCGATATTTTTTAGATAAGCTCTGTAATCAAAAATGGTTTCGATTTCCTCAGAATTTAAAAAGCCGGCAACTTCCGGGTCAGCCTTCAGGAGAGTTTTAAAATCCCTGCCTTCACGCCATGATTCCATAGCATTGCGTTGAACAAGAGAATACGCCTGCTCGCGGCTGACTCCCTTTTCAACCAGAGCGATAAGAACCCTTTGAGAAAAAACAAGCCCGCGGCTGAGTTGCATATTTGCGAACATTTTTTCGGGGTAAACAAAAAGTTTTTTGATCATCTCCGTACATTTGAAAAGCATATAGTCAAGCGCAATAGTGCTGTCGGGAATAATAACACGCTCTACTGAAGAATGGGAGATATCCCGTTCGTGCCATAGGGCTACATTTTCCATGCCGGCAACGGCGTTTCCGCGCAGCAGCCGGGAAAGCCCGCTGATCCTCTCAGCTATAATCGGGTTTCTCTTATGAGGCATGGCTGACGAACCCTTTTGCCCTTCAGCGAAAAATTCCTCCGCCTCGCGAACCTCTGTGCGCTGTAAATGCCTTATTTCCATGGCAAACTTGTCCAACGAAGTACCGGCGATAGCAAGTGTGGTCAGGTATTCGGCATGACGATCCCTTTGCAGCACCTGGGTAGAAACACGCGCCGGCACAAGCCCTAAACGGCCGCAAACATAAGTTTCTACAAAGGGATCGATAGTAGCGTAAGTGCCAACCGCTCCAGCAAGCCTGCCAACGCTGATCGTCTCAATTGCTTTTTTAACCCGCTCAATATTTCGCTCAGTTTCGGCCAGCCAGATCAGCATCTTCAAGCCGAAAGTTATCGGCTCGGCATGCACGCTGTGGGTCCGGCCCATCATCAGCGAATACCTGTGTTTTAAGGCCTGTTCTTTCAAAGCTTCCTGCAATTCTTCTAAACGGGCGAGAATTATTTCCCCTGCTTTTTTCATCAACACCGATAGGGCGGTATCGACAATATCATACGAGGTCAGCCCGAGGTGAAGGTACTTTGACGCCTCTCCGACATACTCTCCGACACAGGTAAGAAAAGCGATTACATCATGGTTGACTACTGCTTCTATTTCGTCGATTCTTTCGATGTCGAAGTTAGCTTTTTCCTTAATCTCAAGCAGCGCTTCCGGTGGGACCAACCCTAATTGGACCATTGCCTCACAGGCGGTAATTTCAACATCCAGCCAAACTTTAAATTTGTTTTCAGACGACCAGACAGCCTTCATCTCGGGCAGGGTATAGCGTTCGATCACTTTCTCCTTCAATCCCTTCACAAAAGATCATTTTAATGAGTGGGCTTTTCTTCCAATCGTGCAGCCAAAGCCTCTTTGTACTGCTTAATCTTTTCCCTGATGGAAAGGTCTGAAATACCGATGATCTGGCCGGCCAGAAGTGCGGCATTCTTTGCGCCGTTTATAGCAACAGTGGCTACAGGCACTCCTGAAGGCATCTGCACGATAGAAAAAAGCGCATCTAATCCATTTAACGCCCCGGAACTTATAGGAAGGCCAATTACCGGCAAAGTGGTATAGGCGGCTATTACACCCGGCAAATGAGCCGCTCCCCCAGCGGCAGCGATAATTACCGCCAAACCGCGTTCCGCCGCCGAACTGGCATATTCAACGGTTTTACGCGGGGTACGGTGCGCGGAAGAAACAACCAGTTCATGAATAATACCTAAAAAATCAAGAATTTCGCAGGCTTCCTTAACCACAGGAAGATCAGATTCGCTGCCTACTACAATTCCGACAAGCGGTTCCGTCATTTTATTCACCTTTTTCTTAACCAGTTATTTTTTTATTTACTCCCACTCAATAGTGGACGGCGGTTTGGAGGTAATATCATAAACCACCCTGTTGATGCCGGCTATCTCGTTAACTATGCGGGAAGAGATTCTTTCCAATACATGATCAGGGATTCTCGCCCAGTCCGCAGTCATTGCGTCATTACTTGTCACAGCCCTTACCACGGCTGTATTGGTATATGTCCGCTCATCGCCCATCACGCCGACGCTGCGCATGTCCGTGAGCACTGCGAAATACTGCCAGATTTCCCTGTCCAGCCCCGCCCGCTGAATTTCGGAGGTCACTATTGCATCCGCTTCACGCAGCAGTTCCAGTTTATCAGGAGTAACTTCCCCGATAATTCGTATTGCCAGGCCGGGCCCGGGAAAAGGCTGACGCCAGACCACTTCCTGCGGCAGGCCCAGTCCTTCCCCAACAACCCTCACCTCGTCCTTGAAAAGCCAGCGCAGCGGTTCAATAATTTTAAGCCGCATATTTGAAGGAAGTCCGCCGACATTATGGTGGCTTTTAATAACGGCTGCCGTGGCAGTGCCGC
Source organism: Desulfotomaculum sp. (assembly GCA_003485325.1). GTDB lineage: Bacteria > Bacillota > Desulfotomaculia > Desulfotomaculales > Nap2-2B > 46-80. Next base: position 23,419 of record DMZI01000068.1, on the reverse strand, counting down.
TTTCAACAACATCAGGATATAGGGTGCCCTGGACAAGGAAATCAACCTCGCCCAGTTTGGCCGCCTCCTCTTCAAACACCCTGATGAACTCCTCTCCAATAATTTTTCGCTTTCTTTCCGGATCAGAAACTCCTTTTAAACGATTAAGAAAACGTCCCGAAGCATCGACATGGATCACGTTCAATTTAAATTTTTCTTTAAAGGTGCTTAAAACTTGTCCGGCTTCATTTTTTCTCAATAGGCCGTGATCGACAAATACGCAGGTCAACCTTTCGCCAATGACGCGGTTTACAAGCACAGCCGCCACGGAAGAATCAACACCTCCGCTTAAAGCGCAGATTGCCCTTCCTTCCCCGACCTGTCTGCTGACTTCTTCTGCAGAGAGCCGGAGAAAAGAACCTGTTGTCCACAGCCCTTTGCACCCGCATATTTGAAAAAGAAAATTGCGCAGAATATCCTGGCCTTTTGGCGTATGAATTACCTCAGGATGAAACTGCACACCGTAAATTTCCCTTTTGTTGTCGCTGGCTGCCGCCACCGGCGCCTGGGATGTACTTCCTGTGATTACGAAACCGGGCGGCGGAGTTTCCACTCTGTCACCGTGGCTCATCCAGCACTGTTCCTGAGCTTCAAGGCCGGCAAAAAGCTTGTCCCTGACCAATATTTCCAGAACAGTCTTGCCAAACTCCCTTTGTTTGGCAGGAGAAACCGTTCCCCCTAACTGTAAAACCATCAGCTGCAGACCGTAGCAAATACCCAAAATTGGTATACCCAGACTGTAAATAGCCGGATCACAAACAGGGGCGTCAGGCTGGTAAACGCTTGCCGGTCCCCCTGAGAAGACTATTCCCCGCGGTTTCTTTTCTTTAATTAAATCAATTGAAGTGTTGTAGGGAAGCATTTCGCAAAAAACGCTGCACTCCCTGATCCGACGGGCGATCAGGTGGCTGTATTGTCCGCCGAAATCCAAAACGATAACCATCTCTTCTTCCAAAGTCAGCATATTTCCTCCCGTTGGATACCCGGTTTCAAAATAAAGCGCCGGGTCATCAGCTACCCAGCACGTAAATATCTTTTAAGCAGCGGTAGTTATCCTGATAGTCGAGACCGTACCCTACAACATACTCGTCAGGTACGACAAAACCGACGTAATCTGCTTTTACGTCAACCATGCGCCTATCCGGCTTGTCCAGCAGGGCGCATGTTTTAAGGCTTGCCGGATTTCGCCCGGCCAAATTGCCAAGCAGCATGTCAATTGTCAGGCCTGTATCAATTATATCCTCCACAAGTAAAACATGCCGGTCTTTCAGATCTATTCCGAGGTCTTTCAGGATGACTACTTTTTCAGAAGATCTCATCGATTCGCCATAACTGGCCGCTGTAATAAAATCCAGGCGGACCGGGATTGTCAGACAGCGGGCAAGATCGGCCAAAAAAATAAAAGCTCCTTTGAGGACTCCTACCAGTAACAATTCACAACCGGCATAATCCCTGGAGATTTCTTCCCCGAGTTTGCGCACCCGATCCTGTATTTCCCGTTCGCCAAGCAAAACCCGGCCTAAAGACAAACTGTTTCACTCCAGATAGAGCACCCAAAACCTACTTTTCCCTACAGAACTGACGATTAATTATAACAGGAAAATTATCCACTTTCAATAATGATTCACAATGATTCACCCTATATGATGCTCATAATCACTTATGATTTTAAGAAACAGAAAAAGAGATTAGACTATGACATCCTAACCCGGAACAAGCCGGAACCAAAAAGGATTTAAACACTCCATGCCGAAATAAGTCAAAAAAACTTTTCAGCATGGAGACGTAAAAATGTTACTTACAGAACGTTACAAAGATCAAATAGCAGGAGTTATCTCCAGCTATGACCGGTTTGTTATCCAAGGTATCCTTCCAGGATGGTGTTTCGACGCTGGAATGACCTCTTTTCTCAACGCCAACAAGATTAAAATCTTCGACCTGCCTGCCGGCAGACAGGCTATCCGGAATTCGCCAATGCCTTAAGAGAAGAAATTCGCTCTCATACAGAGACATTGGCCAGGGAAAATGATCTTGAGATCGAATTCATCAGAAAGATCAAGGCATTTCGCAAGGGAGAGCGCATCAAAGACCAGTTATCCTTCTTTTCCGACTCGCAACTAGCGACAGTTCCCGCTCGGCGAACAAACGGGTTATCGCTGACTATGCGGTTGATGACATCATCATTTTCCCAGAGCTTATCAAGAACCGGCGTGATCCAACGGGATTTGACATCCTCGGCGTCTGACGTTTTTTCAAGCCCGGGTACAACTTGGTATCACCCCACCTCCCCGACATCAACTATGTTTCACATGTCCACGCATCACGGCCATTGCTTACCTACTTTAAAAACGAAAAGCCGGATGTACGCCCCCGGCCTTTATGTTTTCTTTTAGGCAACAAAAACTTTTTTGCTTAGCTGTATTCAGTATTCAGGTTAAGACAATTTCCTTGCATAATCCCGGGTAAGTTTAAGTCGTCATTGTCCTTTTTACCACATTCTTAAGCAACCCAGTTCTTTATCCCTCTTGATATACGTAATATTACGTAATATAATGTAATTCTAAAAGAGGTGAGCCCGAATGACCGAACGGGCAGTCCTGAAACTTCTAAAAGAAAACGGATGGCACATAGAAGAAGGCAGAAAGCGCCACCTAGCCACCAATCCAGATAAACCCGGCATAAAAATTCCGATACCTAGACACCGTAAGGACATCCCGACAGGCACAATAAACAGCATCCTCAAAATTGCGGGGCTGAAATAAGCCCCGGTTGAGAGTTTACATATTAACAGACCGAAAGGAGTGGAAATCATGGCCAAATATATTTATCCAGCCATATTTACCTTGGAAGAAAACACCTATAACGTAGCGGTTCCCGACTTGCCAGGGTGCTTTACCTGTGGCGAAACACTCATCGATGCTATAGATATGGTACGAGATGCTATATCTATGTGGCTTTGTGATGCTGAGAATAAAAACGAACCAATTCCGGAACCAAGCGATCCAAAAATAATAGTTTACGAATCAAACAGCTTTATCAGTTTAATTGATGCTGACACTACAGAATACCGACGTGAAAATGATAACCGCGCAGTTAAAAAGACATTAAGTATTCCAAGTTGGTTGAATGCTAAAGCTGAAAAGGCCGGTGTTAATTTTTCGCAAATACTGCAAGATGCTTTAAAAAGCCGTCTTGATATCAAAAAGCAGCCTTAACCGGCTGCCCCCTGTAATGCTTATAGAACACATCTAAAACAGGTCAATCATTTGGCCAGGGAGGAACACCATGAATCTTTTTGATTTTGAAGAACACATAGCCAATAAAATACTCGATCGCGGATGGGATTATTTTCAGAATGACAATATAAGTTCCCTTGTCAAAGAAGATGAGAATTCCTATATCGCCATTGTTGAGGGTACTGATGACTATACCGTTGAAGTTGAAATTGACGGCGATAATAATATAGCGTATTCCAGCTGTAACTGCCCGTATGACATGGGACCTTTATGTAAACATGAAGTTGCCGTGTTCTATGCGCTCAGGCAAATGCTGGAACAGGGAAAGGACTGTGAAACAATCGGCTCGGCAGTTGAAATGACCGCCAGTCCCGTTAAAAGCAAGAAAAAATCTCCTTCAGCCAAGGAATCTCCATATGATAGATTTGTATCAATAATTTCTTCACAGTCAAAGGACAAGCTGGTTCAGTTCCTGGTTTCCCTGTCCGTCGAAAATGATCAAATAGGCCGCAAGGTTGAACTTGAATTCGGCGCCGGAGACATTGAGCAGGAATGTAAAAACTGTATCGCGCTTATTCGGAGTTGTATCAGACAGCATACGGACAGGCACGGTTTTATTTCATACAGTGAAACTTACGGCGCCACAGAAGGCGCCAAGATGGCGTTTGAAAGGGCGCAGCAAGCAGCAGAAGACAATGATTATACAAGAGCGGCGAACCTGTATTTGTGCATTCTTCATGAGATGGTCCCGCTGCTGCAGTCAGCCGATGATTCCTATGGAGACATCGGCGCTGTTATTGAAGAATCAATCTCGGCCCTTCAAGAGTTGGCCGGGATAGATATGCCCGCTGATATATCGGAGTATGTTTTTCAGAAAATCCTCTCGGAGTCGTCGAATAATATTTACGAAGGCTGGACCGACTGGAAACTGGACCTGTTGGAAGCCTCCTCACAACTTACCGATAATACGGAACGAAGGAAGACTTTTGAAAAACACCTTGATTCATTCACCGATGAACTTGACGATTCATGGAGTTCTCAACACCTGGCGGAAAGGATAGCAATGATCCGCTATCAACTGCTTCTTGAGCACGAAGGTGAAATCAGCGCAAAAAAGTTTATGGAGCAAAACATTGGCTTTTCCTTTTTCAGGGAAATGGCTGTCAAAAAAGCGTTGTCTAAAAAAGAATACGGCCTCGCTGAAAAGCTGGCCCTTGAAGGCGAGCAATATGACAGGGGAATGCAGGGCCTTATTAATAAATGGAAAGAATTACGGTATGAAACATACAGGCTCGCCGGCCAACTTGAAAAACAGCGCTCCATCGCCGAAGAGTTTATTGCAGCCGGCAGTTTCGATTACTATCTAAAATTAAAATCGACTTATTCCAAAGATGAATGGGCATCAGTCTATCCCGATATAATCAAAAGCCTTGAAAACCAGAAAGACTATAGCGGCAACTATACAAAAATACTAATTGAGGAAAATGAATTGCATAAACTCCTCGACTATGTCAAAACCGAGCCTTTCTATATAATGGAATATTACAAGCATCTGCTCCCTGCTTTCAGCGACGAGGTTTATCAGATTTTTGTTGAATATATCCTTAATGAAGCTAAAATTGCAAAAAATAGGAGGGACTATCAGGAGGTCTGCTCTTGCATCAGGCTGCTTGCGGAAATCGGCGGCAAGGAAGACGCCCGCCGGTTGTCAGCAGATATTCTTGAAGCTTACCCAAGAAAACCCGCCTTCCGGGAAGAACTCCTGAAAACAAGACTTTAACTCACCTTGAAAGTTATCAAAAAATAAAGTAAAGGCGCATTTTTCTTTGTCCAATGACCGACGTAACCACTCCCGTCCGTTCAATGCTATCTGTATACTGTAAGGAGACCATGTCTGAAGACGTATACTCTTGAAGCCGTAATCCGGATGATCGCAATAAAAATACAGGTGTTTGCACCGGGAGTTTTCCGAACGCAATTGCGGGCAGCCTGCAGCGGCATCATAGGTTGAACGGTAAGTGCTACAGGATTCCATACAGGACCATACCCCAATCAATCCGCTTTCGATTCCTGCTTTCTTCTGCTGTATGTGCGCTAATTCCTCTTTGCGTTCATGGCATGATGGAATATATTGGATAGCCATACCACAGTTCTCCCTGCAATACTGATTGGCAGTTTCGATGATTGCCGCAGACTGTTCTGTCACCCAGTCTTTGTAATTTTTATTAAGCAGACCGCGCCCGCGAAGAAAAACTTGCATTCCTGCAGCATAAGCGATAGGACGGAGAATCCCTTTAAAAACAATACGGTCAAATCCTTCAATACTTCCCTTGATAATTCCACCCAGCTTATGTAATAATGTATCCATGCGTTGCCTCCTGTTGTATTTTGGTTTGGACGCTAAACATTATACAGGATCGGTAACGCATTTTCCTATTCCGGTGTAAATTTAATTGAATTAGCTTATCCTGACTGATAATTGGTTTGTGGGCGTAGCCCACTTTAGTTTTGTGGTCCAAATGGCAATTACAAAGTTTAGCCTCACTATCTTTTCCCCCTTGTATAAGGGGGATTTTTTTATCGCATGATAGATTACAGGGCATACTACTACAGTATTTTTTATGTTGGGGGTACGGTTGTTTGTCTGTTTCCGAGTTGCGCCTTTTAAATGAACTGGCAGGCTTATACGGGATAGAGGCTGCGTTCAGGGAGGTTCCGGGCTTGCAAAAACAGGCGCCTGCCGATTCCCTCACGGCAGTTCTGAAAATTTTTGGGGCTCCACTGGAAAGAATGCAAGATATTCGCTCCGCAATCCGGCAGCGCAAATTGGAACTGCTGCAGCGCTGCCTGGAACCTGTAGTAGTTTGCAGAAATACAAATCCTGTTTATTTGACACTACGCCTTCCCGAGGACAAAAGCGGACTTAAAGCAGAAGTTCGTCTGGAAACGGAAGGTGGTGAATTTATGAATTGGATGCTGGATCTTTCTGTTTTACCGGTTTTAAAAACGGAAACTGTCGAAGGCGCCGTATATATTACAAAAAAATATACTCTGCCAAACAGTCTTCCCTGGGGTTATCACAGTCTTAGCCTTAATCTGCAGGGGCATTCTTATAAAACCTTACTAATTTGCGCTCCATACCAGGCATTCTCACTTAGATTAAAGAAAAACGAAAGACTTTGGGGAGTATTCATTCCTCTTTATGCCCTTAATTCCAGCCGCAGCTGGGGCGCCGGCGATCTTACCGATCTGGAGCTTCTTATAAAGTGGACGCATGAATTAGGAGGCCATCTGACCGGAGCCCTTCCGCTTTTGACTACTTTTCTTGACGAACCCTTCAGCCCGAGCCCTTACACTCCGGTAAGCCGCCTTTTCTGGAGCGAATTTTACCTGGACATTACTTGTCTTGAGGAACTGAAGACAAATAATCAGGCCCGGGAATTATTAGACTCCTCCACTTTTAAAGAAAGGATAGATGACCTTCGTTCCAGGCCACTGGTAGATTACTTACACGTTATGGCTGCCAAGCGAAAGGTTTTAGAATATCTTGCAGACGGCTTTTTTCAGAAAAAAGACCGACGCAGAGAAGAATTCCAGGACTGGGTACATGAGCGCCAAACAGTAAGCGACTATGCGCGTTTTCGAGCCTGTACGGAAAAACAGGGCTGCGGGTGGCCGTCGTGGCCTCTGCATCTGCGTGAGGGTATTATTCGGGAAGAGGATTACGAAACTAGGGCTGAACAATACCACTTATATGTACAGTGGGCAATAGACAGGCAGTTCAATGAACTATCCACCCGGGCAAGGGATCTCGGACAAAAACTGTACCTTGATTTCCCTCTCGGGGTTCATTGCGCCGGTTATGACGTCTGGCGCGAACGCTCCGTGTTCGCTCTTGATGCCAGCAGCGGGGCTCCTCCGGACATGTTTTACAGTCAGGGACAGAATTGGGGATTTCCGCCCCTTCACCCGGAAAAAATCCGTCAACAGGGCTATAAATATTACCTGTCAGGACTGCGCCATCATTTAAAGTACGCAGGCATTTTAAGGCTCGACCACGTGGCGGGACTGCATAGACTCTTTTGGATACCCAAAGGAATGACCGCCGCCGACGGCGTGTATGTGAAATACAAGGCCGATGAGTTCTACGCTATCTTGACCCTGGAATCCCAAAGATACAGGTCGGTAATCATTGGTGAGGATCTCGGCAACGTCCCCGGCTATATCAGAAAGCAAATGTTAAAAAATAAAATCTACAGGATGTATGTAGCGTCTCTGGAATACCGGCCTAACCCGCAGCAGGCGTTAGGGCTCATCCCCGAAAAAGCTCTGGCCTCCCTCAACACCCACGATCTCCCCCCTTTTACCGCTTTCTGGCAGGAAAAAGGGAGGAATGTGGCTGACCGGATCTGCCTACCGCTGTATCTTCACCAGCAGGGTTGGCTGCCATCCCCTACTTTAGATAACTATGAAGTTTTAAAAGGCTGCCTGAAACACCTGGCGGCCAGCAGAGCGGATATTTTCTTAATAAATCTGGAAGATCTCTGGCAGGAAACAAATTCTCAAAATATACCGGGCGAGATTAATCACCCCAACTGGTCCCGAAAGGCCCGCTTTCCAATCGAAGTATTTACCAATAATACGAGCTTGATTACCTTGCTGAAAGAAATTAAACGGCTTAGAGAATCACCGTCCAGGAGGCCAAGAAAATGAAATATAAATTTGCATTGGGCGCTTATCCAGCAGAAAACCAGTGTTTTTTTTACGTCTGGGCGCCAAAAGCGAACTCAGTTGCGGTTCACCTTGTTTCACCCCATGACAAACTTTTTCCCTTAACCAAAGGAAAACGAGGCTATTATTTTGGAAAAATAGAAGGGGTAGAGCACGGTTCAAAATATTATTTTCTTTTAGATAAGAAAATAGAGTGCCCCGATCCCGCTTCCCGCTATCAACCTGAAGGTGTACATGGCCCCTCAGAAGTTGTCAACACATTTTTATACAAGTGGTCTGATCAGCGCTGGTCCGGCCTCAAAAAGCGGGATTTAATACTGTATGAACTGCATGTGGGAACCTACACCGCAAATGGTACCCTGGAAGCTCTGATTCCCTGCCTCGACAGGCTGATCGACCTGGGTATAACGGCGATTGAACTTATGCCGGTCGGGCAGTTCCCCGGAAGCCGGAACTGGGGCTACGATGTGGTCTATCCCTATGCGGTTCAAAACACGTACGGAGGACCAGAAAGTTTGCAGAAACTGGTGGACGCCTGCCATGGAAAAGGGCTGGCGGTCGTTCTAGACACGGTTTACAACCACTTTGGCCCTGAAGGAAATTACCTTGGAAATTTTGGATATTATTTTACTAAAAGATACCATACTCCCTGGGGGCCTGCTATAAATTTTGACGGGCCGGGTAGCGATGAAGTAAAACGATTTTATATAGAAAACGCCTTAATGTGGATTAACGAATTTCATATCGACGGCCTTCGGTTGGATGCCATCCATGAGATTGAGGACAGATCGGCTATACCTTTCCTTGAAGAGCTCGCTGAAGTTATCCACCGTCAGGCTAAACGCCTGGGCCGGCACATCTATGTCTTTGCTGAAAGCGATCTTAACGATGATCGCGTAATCAGGCCGCGGACCTTAAGCGGCTTTGGCCTGGACGCCCAGTGGAGCGATGATTTTCACCATTCGCTGCAAACCCTGGTGACAGGGGAGCAAAGAGGTTATTACAGGGATTTTGGGATGATGGAACATATTGCCCGTTCTTTCAGAACAGGATACACATATACAGGACAGTATTCGTTATTCAGGCAGAGAAGACACGGAAGAAATCCTGTGTTACCTGATGCAAGCAAATTTATTGTTTTCGCACAGAACCATGACCAGGTTGGAAATCAGGGCCAAAGTAAAAGAACCGGCGCAACAGTCCCATTTGGGGCCTTGAAATTAATCGCCGGTGTCGTAATCCTGGCTCCGTTCCTGTCCCTGCTTTTCATGGGTGAGGAATATGGTGAAACTGCCCCCTTCCACTTCTTCACAGATTACAGTGATCCGGTCCTTGCGAAGGCGGTATTCAAAGGAAGAAAAAAAGAAATATCCGCCAAAGGGAAAAACGGAGTTCCAGATCCACAGGATGCGGCAACATTTTTCATATCACACCTGGATCATCGTCTGTTCCGGTGTGGAAAACACAGTATTCTCTTTGAATTTTACAGAAACCTGATCCTTTTACGCAAGGAACTGCCGGCAATAAATGAATCTAATCTTCAAGATCAGGAAATTATAACTTTTGAAAAAGAGCGCATGCTTTACCTGAGGCGCTGGTACGGCTCTTCCGAGGTTAGTACAGTATTCACCTTTTCTGAAAAAAGTGTGGCTGTTGATTTACCCTTGCCTCCGGAAAAATGGCTCTGCAGGCTTGATTCGGCAGATAAGCGCTGGCTGGGAGACGGCAATACTACCCCTGTAATTTTACATTCAAACGGGGGAGTAAGCCTTTGCCTGCCTCCCTGGGCTTGTATTTTATATGAAAAGGTAAATGAGGACGGGATTTAAACAAAATGGAAAAGCATATTTGTATTCACGGCCATTTTTATCAACCTCCCAGGGAAAATCCCTGGTTGGAAAACATCGAGCTTCAGGACAGCTCTTATCCCTACCATGACTGGAATGAGCGTATAGCGGCGGAATGCTACGAAACAAACGCCGCTTCAAGAATACTAAATGAAGACGGCTGGATAAAAAGAATCGTCAATAATTATGCAAAGATAAGTTTTAATTTTGGACCAACTTTATTGTCCTGGATGGAGTCTAATGGTCCGGATATTTACAAGGCGATAATTGAAGCTGATCACGTAAGCATACATAACCATTCGGGACACGGCTCCGCTCTTGCTCAGACATATAACCATATGATCATGCCTTTAGCTAATGCAAAAGATAAATATACTCAGGTCCTCTGGGGAATCAAAGATTTTGAAACGCGTTTCGGCAGACGGCCGGAAGGAATGTGGCTCCCCGAAACCGCCGTAGATCTGAACACTTTAGAGATTCTGGCCGAACAGGGGATTAGTTTTACAGTCCTCGCGCCCTATCAGGCGAAGCGTATCCGCAGGATTGGCGACGATGGTTACTGGGAGGAAATAGGCACCAGGGGAATTGACTCCACCATGCCCTATCTGATTAACCTCCCCGGTACGGGACGTTCAATCTCGGTCTTTTTCTACAATGGTGATATATCCCGGGCGGTAGCCTTTGAAAAACTTCTTTTTAACGGAGAAAGATTTGCCAGAAGATTATTGTCGGCCTTCCGGGAGGAAAAGGATTCTCCCCAAATAATAAACATTGCCACAGACGGGGAAACCTACGGACACCACCACCGCTACGGAGAAATGGCCCTTGCTTATGCACTTTTTTACATTGAGTCTAATAAATTGGCAAGAATTACTAGTTATGGCGAATATCTTGAGAAATACCCCCCGTATTTCGAGGTGGAAATCAACGACAATTCCTCCTGGAGCTGCGCACACGGGGTGGAGCGCTGGCGCAACAACTGCGGCTGCAACTCGGGTCTCCACCCGGGGTGGAGCCAGTCCTGGAGAGCCCCTCTGAGAAATGCTTTGAACTGGCTTCGAAATACCCTGTCGGACCAGTTCGAAAATGAGGCCCGCCTGTATCTTAAAGATCCCTGGGCAGCGCGCAACGAATATATCTCAATAATTCTGGACCGTTCACCGGATAGTTTGAACAGCTTTCTGGAAATCCAGGCGGCAAAGGAGTTAAACATCGAAGAACAGGTAACGGTAATCAAGCTGCTTGAAATGCAGCGCCACGCAATGCTGATGTTTACAAGCTGCGGGTGGTTCTTTGACGAGATTTCAGGTATAGAAACAGTCCAGGTACTCCAATATGCCGGCCGGGTTATTCAGCTGGCGCGCGAACTTTTTAATATTGACCTGGAACCCGAGTTTCTGGAAATGCTTGCCAAGGCAAAAAGCAACATCAAAGAATACCAGGATGGGGCCCAGATTTATGAAAAGTTTGTCAAGCCCTCCATGGTCGATCTCTTAAAAGTAGGCGCTCATTATGCAATCTGCTCATTGTTTGAAACTTACGATGAACACTCACGGATTTACTGTTACGAAGTTCTGCGGGAAGACAACCGGTGCCGTCTGGCCGGATCGTCAAGGCTGATCATCGGGCGCGCCAGGGTAACCTCAGAAATAACAAGGGAATCTGTGCTTCTTAACTACGGAGCAGTTAACTTCGGTAATCAAAATGTAAACGCTGGAGTCGGGATAACAAACAGCGAAGAGGCTTACCAGGAAATGATCCAGGAAGTAACCGAAGCATTCGACCGTGTAGATTCACCTGAAGTAATCAGGCTTTTTAACCGGTACTTCGAAGGAACAACATACTCCCTCAAACAGCTTTTCCGTGACAAACAAAGAAAGGTCCTGGATCAGATACTGAATACAACACTTGCGGAGATTGCCGCTGATTACAGGCATATCTATGAACGCCACGCCCCCCTGATGCTGTTTTTAAAAGATTTGAATATACCACAGCCCAAGGTTTTATATACGGCTACAGAATTCGTTTTAAACACCAGTTTAAGGTATGCTCTTGCTGAAGATGAACCGGATCTCGAGCGGATTAAAGCTATTTTAAATGAAGCCAAGATATTCAAAGTTCCTTTGGATGGGACAAGCCTTGGATATATCATTAAAAAATCGTTGGAAAAGATGGGCGAAAGGTTATATAAAAATCCTGAGGATATTTCTCAGATCAAGCGTTTGGATTCATTTATCGGCCTGATCCTGACTCTCCCTTTTGAAGTCGACCTGTGGAAAATACAAAATATTTATTATGAAATGCTGCAAAGAAACTATCCGGAATTAAAGGCTAAGGAAATTCAAGGAGATGAAAGTCTTCGAACCTGGATCGCTCATTTTGAATCACTTGGCGATAAGCTTAAGGTAAAAAGGGACAAGTAATGAACCAGCCGCGCATCCCTTCCGCAACTTACAGACTTCAGCTCAACAACAAGTTTGGTTTCAGGGAAGCAATGGCTCTCGTACCCTACCTGCGTACCCTGGGAATTACTGATCTTTATGCTTCCCCTGTGTTTAAAGCTCGGTCGGGAAGCCGGCATGGCTATGATACAACGGATCCTGGGATATTGAATCCGGAACTGGGCGATTCTGAGGAATTCTTTCTCCTGACGGATGCCTTAAATAAAAATGGAATGGGTCTTGTACTTGATATCGTCCCCAACCATATGGCAGCGAGCAGCGAAAACCCTCGCTGGTACGATATACTTCAAAACGGGCCGGGTTCGCCGTTCGCTTCTTTTTTTGACATAGACTGGCGGTCCGGAAAAGCAGGTTTAAACGGAAAAGTCCTTGTTCCTATTCTGGGCGAACCATTTGGCGCCGCGCTGGAAAATCAGAAGATTTTATTAACTTTAGAAGAAAAAGGTCTGCAGATAAACTATAACGGGATCAAGTTCCCGCTTAGCCCGGATTCGTATAAATCGCTCATCGCAAAATGGAATAAGGAACTTAGTATTAGATACAGCGGCAATAAACCGGTTTTAACCGATTTTAAAAAACTGCTCAAAACACTTACACAGCTTAAGAAAAGATCAAACATTAACGAAGTAATCCACAGCCTTTGGGATCTTTATAAAAAAAACAGCTTTCTGAGATCTTTTATCAATCGCCAACTGACCATGATTAACGGCAAAAAAGGAGAACCGGACAGTTTCTCTGAACTGGAACAGATCCTGTCCCAACAGGCTTATCGTCTGGCCTGTTGGCGTGTCGCCGATGAAAAAGTAAATTACCGGAGATTTTTTGACGTCAGCGAACTGGTCTGTCTGCATACGGAAAAAAAATCTGTTTTTGACCATACGCATCATTTTATCCTGAAACTGATCAGCCTTAATAAAATAAACGGCCTGAGGATAGATCATATTGACGGCCTCTGGAATCCACAGGCTTACCTGTCCAGGCTTCAAAAAACAATCAGCAAAAAACATTCCGGATTTTTTATAGTGGTCGAAAAGATTTTAACTGACGGCGAAAGACTGCCTGTTGATTGGCCCGTTTCCGGCACAACAGGCTACGATTTTCTTAATAACTTAAACAAACTTTTCGTGGACAGCAAAGGAATTGAAATCTTAGATGAGATCTACGCCAGATTGAGCGGGTACAGGTCAGACTTTACCAGCCTGCTGCGTTCACGAAAACGTTTTGTGATCAAGGAAATATTCGCCGCTGAAACTGATAATCTTCTACAGCGACTTGCGTACCTTGCCTGTAAAAATCGCTACGGAAGTGACATTAAGCAGGAAGCATTAAACCAGGCGCTTATCGAAACAACCGCCTGTCTTAGAGTTTACAGGACTTATATCAAGAATTTCAATGTTGAAGGTTCTGATCGTTTCTATATCCTTGACGCTTTAGCCGCTGCCAGGCGCCGCCGACCCGAAGCCGGACAGGGCTTTGATTTTTTGCAAAACGTGCTGCTGCTTGATCTCAAAAAAGGAAAAGCTCTTGACCGGGCGAAAGACTGGCTTGAATTTGTAATGCGTTGGCAGCAGTTTACAGGACCTGTCATGGCCAAAGGTTGTGAAGATACTGCGCTATATGTTTTTAACAGGTTGATCTCATTTAACGAAGTAGGCAGCAACCCGGGAACGACAGGAATATCCGTTGATGAATTTCACCGTCGCAACAGGACCAGACTCCAGCTCACCCCCCATACTATGAACACAACCTCCACACACGATACTAAACGCAGTGAAGATGTCCGCGCCAGAATCAATGTCCTGACTGAAATTCCCGAATTATGGTCAGGGCAGTTGGCAAAATGGCGGCGCTATAACCTTGCTGCAAAAAAGGTCATCAATAATCAAACGGCGCCCGATGGAAACATGGAATATTTAATTTACCAGACACTGGTTGGAACATGGCCTTTGAATAAAAAGGAAATTCCTGTTTTCCGGAAACGTTTAAACGACTATTTGATAAAAGCGGCCCGTGAGGCAAAACTTCATACCAGTTGGCTTCAGCCCGATAAAGACTACGAAGACGCGCTTGTGCATTTTATCGGTTCAATCCTGGAGCCCTCCGAAAGCAACATGTTCCTTAATGATTTTATCCAGTTTCATAAAACTATCTCATACTATGGAGCTATTAACTCACTGGCCCAGGTATTGCTTAAGATTACCTCACCCGGAATACCAGATTTCTACCAGGGGACCGAACTCTGGGATCTCAGCCTGGTAGATCCCGATAACCGCCGTCCTGTGGACTATTCTAAAAGATCTGAGGCTATTGAAAAGATAAACACTAAAGAGGTGGTTAACCTGGAAAGAACTGTCAAGTATCTTTTAAAAAACTGGGAGAATGGTTGGATAAAACTTTTCCTTACTTATAAAGCTCTAAACTTCCGTAAAATATATAAAGACCTCTTTGAAAGGGGCGATTATTTACCTCTTGAATGCACAGGGAAAGGGCTGAAACATGTTTGTTCATTTGCCCGTCACATGGCCGGCAGGTGGATAATCTGCGCTGTGGTACGCCTTCCGGCGAGTTTAATTAAAGAAAACGGAGAAAACCAGCCAAGAAACCATAATGAGGATGCTGGATTCATGCGGGCAGAACCTCCGACAGGCAAAGCGGTATGGGGCAACAGCGCTCTTATTTTACCGGGGCGGGCTCCAGATTCCTGGAAAAATATCCTTACAGGTGAGAAAATTGAAGATGTCAAACAGGATCAGGCTGATCGAAAAGAACTTCCTATAGCCGGTACTATGAAAATCCTTCCTGTTGCCCTATTAACGGGATTTACGATGGATTAAGCAAATAATCTGCGCTGGGAGGGTTAATACTTACCGGCTGCCCAAATCCCCAGAAATTTAAAGTAACCGTAGGCAAATCACTTTTTTTTAAACCAGCGTTCAAAACAACCTGCCCAATAAGCCGTTCTTTTTGATCCACCCATGTTTTGCAGTGATACCCTTGATATTTCTGACCCGAAAACGGACCCACCAACTGCGGGTTGAATTCAATTACAGACATCTTTTTGCCGTTTATTTTTTCCGTCCCGGCATAATGGACATCAAGCAAACTGCCATAATTTAAAAAGTTTACCGGGCCAAGTTCTTCAATAAACATACTTGTTTGCCCCAGGCTGTTGCTTTTTAAGGCTATCCATTTATCCGTCCAGATATCTTTCATGTATGCTTGTGAGCCTATCTGGATAAATTCCACCGGTGTGTTAAACATATTGCCTTTAATGTGAATCCGGTCAGGAGATATCCTTTCACCTTCGATAACGCTTAAAAAACTCTGCCTGCTTGTTTTTACTTCCATACGGTAATGAAAAGTCTTACTGGAGACAGTATTTTGAATTGCTTCAGTCAACAATTTGTTTGGAGATATCTTAGGACCCGCAAAAAAAACGAAAATAGCATAAAGCAACAACGCCGCGGCAAGCAAAATGATCAACAATGGAACAATTTTCTTTTTGATATTCAGATCATACCTTCCCATAAAAAGACACCCCTAACAATATACAAGGGTTAAACGGAAAATATGACCTTGTTGTGATAAGCTAAAAGCTTATAACTGTTCCAGAAAAGCAGCCAATTCTTCAGGCAGCGGGGCAGAAAATTCCAGATACTCCCCGGAAGATGGATGTTTAAAACCTAAAACCTGGGCATGAAGAAACTGTCCCTCAAGGCCAAAATGATTTCTTGACGGGGCATATTTTGTATCACCTACCAGCGGGTAACCCAGATGGGTCATATGTACACGGATCTGGTGGGTCCTGCCCGTTTCAAGCCTGACCCTCAGCAAAGTAACTTTCTCAAGACGACTGATCACATCATAGTGTGTAACCGCCTGCCGCCCGCCTGTTTTTGTTACAGCCATGCGCTTACGGTCGCGTGGATGTCTTCCTACAGGCGCTTCTACAACCCCCTGGTTTTCCTTTACCACACCATGTACCAGAGCCAAATAACGCCTTACAATCGTTCGATCCTGGAGCTGCTTGCTTAGATTAAGGTGCGAAGCGTCATTCTTAGCTACTAATAGCAAACCGGAAGTATCTTTATCCAGTCTGTGGATAATGCCTGGGCGGAACACCCCGTTAATACCGGAGAGATTATGGCAGTGGAATAAAAGGGCATTTACCAGTGTTCCGGAATAATTCCCCGCCGCCGGGTGGACAACCATGCCTCTTGGTTTGTTTATTACGACAAGATCACTGTCTTCATAATAAATGTCCAGGGCAATGGGTTCGGGTACAGGAATAGGATCCTTCGGCTGAATTTCACGCAGGATAACTTCGTCACCGGCTTTCAACCGGCTGCCCGGTTTTGCTGAATCGCCGTTTACGAATACATTCCCGCCGGCTATTAAATTTTGGACATGGGAACGGCTTAAGGCAGGATTCTGATGAACGAGGTAAAGATCAAGCCGTTGTCCCGCATCTGACTCATCTACCTCGTAATGTCTCTCCATACCAAATCTCCTTAAACAAAAGGCAGGCGCCAATAAAAATTGCCGTATCGGCAAGATTAAAAACCGGCCACATACGAAAGTCAAGATAATCTATAACCATCCCAAATTGCAGGCGGTCAATCAGATTGCTCAAGGCTCCGCCGATAATCAGCCCCATGCCTATTCTGATCAGTTTTTTTTCCCTGGCAATTGGCCGTACAAGCAGTATGGCCGCCATAACAACAACTACAAGAATGGTGATTGTTATTAAAATGTTGGTCCGGTACGCAAAGAGTCCAAAGGCGGCGCCCGGGTTGCGTGTATATGTAAGGTAAAAAAACGGAAAAACCGAGACTGACTGCCCCACTGACATTACTTTCTGGATAATATTCTTGGCCAGTTGATCCGCTAAAAGGGCTATTAAAAGAAAAAGCAGCAAATTGATTCGTCCTTTAACTGTAACCTTGTTTTATATTATATCATTATGACTGATATTTTTAATAAAAAAGAGGACTTATTCCCTTTTATATAGAAAAAATAATAGACATAAAAATTTCTGATGCAAAACAGTTTTTCCCAATGGTTAAAGCTTTGCACAGATAAAAAGTTTTAAGGGAGGTTTAAGTAATTGGCAATTAAGACATTTGGAGTATTAGGCGCAGGTATCATGGGGGCGGGTATTGCCCAGGTCGCGTCAAAGGCAGGATTTAACGTTATTATGCGAGACATTGCGGACAATTTTGTCTCTAACGGCTTAAATACAATCCGCAAAAATCTGGACAGGGATGTACAGAAAAACCGACTCAGCGCAGAAGAAGCTCACGCTATCTTTGGCCGGGTCAAGGGAACTGTAGACCCGAACGTTTTGGCTGAAGCGGATTTTATCGTTGAAGCAATAATAGAAAAAATGGATCTTAAAAAAGTTGTTTTTGGTGAACTGGAAAAGATCTGTCCTCCATCTACATATTTTGCTTCCAACACATCCGGCCTTTCAATCACCGAAATGGCTTCAGCCACCAAACGGCCGGATAAATTCATCGGCATGCATTTCTTCAATCCGGTACCGGTAATGAAGCTTGTGGAAGTGACCAAGGGAGCAGACACTGCTGAGGAAACAGTTAAGCTTACATTTGACCTTGCGGAAAAAATGGGCAAGCAACCGATCATGGTTAATGAGGCTCCCCTTTTCGTTGTCAACCGTATTCTGATCCCAATGCTCAATGAAGCTATGTTTGTCCTTTCGGAGGGCGTAGCGTCAGCGGAAGATATCGATAAGGGAATGGTGCTGGGCGCAAACCATCCTATCGGCCCTCTGGCTCTGGCAGACTTAATTGGCCTGGATACGACACTGTTAATAGCTGATACACTCTTCCAGGAAACTCAGGATTCTAAATACCGCGCTTGCCCTCTGCTGCGTAAACTGGTCCGTGCAGGTCATTTTGGACGCAAATCAGGCAAAGGTTTTTATAATTACAAATAATTTTTACGGCAAAAATGCGGCGGAAGTGTTTAAGCGCTTTCGCCGTTTTAATTTTAAACTAAAAATTTTTTAAGGTCAGCCCAGCTTTCGAGCAGACCGTCAGGGTTTAAAGCCGCCAGTTCTTCCCTGGTGTTTATGCCCCAGGTTACTGCCAGGGTAGTCGTACCGGCTTCAAGGCCGGCCTTAATATCATGGTAGCTGTCACCTATATACAGCGACTGCCCGGGGGGAACATTCAATATTTCGAGCGCTTTCAGAATCGGATCAGGGAAAGGTTTATGCACATAAACATCATGAGCGGTTATAACAACATCCATATAATTATCCATTCCGGTTACTTCAACAGTGCGCATAGCTCCTTCTTTGCCTTTTGATGTGACTATGCCCAAAAGGAATCCGTTTATTTTAAGAAATTCCAACATCTCAATAGTGCCTGGAAAAGGGCTTATGTTATTTTCAAAGTCAAGGTTATAATATTTCTCGTAGAGCTTTAAAAACTCGTCTTTTTTCTCGCCGGCAAAAAATGAGGCGATTTCCCTAAGCGGCCGGCCAATCCATTTGATCAGCTCTATTTCGGTCCAGGGAAGGTTCAGTTTTTTAAAAACAAGGTTGTAAGTGTTCATGATAAAAGGAAGGGAATCTACCAAAGTCCCGTCCAGATCAAACAGTGCTACCGAAATTGTCATCAAAAAAACCTCTTTTTTATTTTAAGTATTATAGCAGGATTTTACATAGAAAACACTGAATATCCCAACAAAGGAGAATTATTAATGCCGATCAGCAATAAAATAAACGAAAATCTGGCCAACGCTTCATGGATAAGACTAATGTTTGAAGAAGGAGAACGTCTGCGAAATATTTTGGGTCCGGAAAAAGTGTACGATTTCACCCTCGGCAACCCAGATACGGAACCACCGCCAGCTTTCCGGGAAATGCTTAAAAAATTGGCCAATAACCCTTTGCCGGGAATGCACGGTTACATGAGCAATTCGGGATACGAAACAACCCGGAAAGCAATAGCCAGCAACCTGGCTGAAAAAACAGGCTTACCGCTTGATTCATCACACATTATCATGACCTGCGGCGCCGGCGGCGGACTAAATGTTGTATTTAAAACTATTTTAAATCCCGGGGATGAAGTAATTATTCTTGTACCCTATTTCGTAGAATACAAATTCTACGTCGATAACCACAACGGAGTTATTAAAGAGGTCCCGACCAAGGCCGATTTCCAACCTGACTTAAATGCAATAGGGGCCGCTATTACCTCAAAAACAAAAGCAATTATTATTAATTCCCCCAATAACCCCACAGGGGTTGTATATGATTCCGGCTGTCTTAAAGGATTAGCAGCTGTTTTAAAGCAAAAAGAATCCGAGTTGGGTACCACCATTTACCTGATTTCAGATGAACCATATGCCAGGATTGTCTACGACGGGGTAAAGGCGCCTCCTGTATTTAATTATGCGGCAAACAGTATTCTGGTTACTTCACACAGTAAAGACCTCGGCCTGGCCGGTGAACGGATTGGCTACATAGCGGTACACCCGGAAGCCGCCGATGCCGGCCAACTTATTGAAGGCATGGTTTTCTGTAACCGTACGCTGGGCTTTGTCAATGCCCCTGCCCTGATGCAGCGACTTGTCGCCCATTTGCAGAAGGAGCAGGTGGATCTCAGCGGATACCTTGAAAAAAGAGATCTTCTATACACCCATTTAACAAAACTTGGTTTCAAAATGGTTAAACCCAAAGGAGCTTTCTACATGTTCCCCGAATCGCCTTTGGCAGATGATCTCGAATTTGTGCAGGCAGCAAAAAAATTCAATATTTTACTCGTTCCCGGCAAGGGGTTTGGCCTAAGGGGTTATTTTCGACTTTCTTATAGCGTCCCCCGGCAAACGGTAATTAATTCCCTGCCCGCCTTTACTGATTTAGCGAAAGAAGTTGGCCTTTAAGTAAGCAAACGGGGAGCAAAATTTAAATAATCTGCGCTAACCAGGTAAAAAGAAATTTCCCAGGCATAATCCGGAAGACGGAAACGGCAAGACTTGGCGTGGAGGTGTCCGTAAACGACCTTTCTTACTCCGTACTTTTGTAATAGTTCAATAAAACCGCTGTATTCGTGCTTCTCATTAGTCGGCATGTAATGCATCATAACAATAATCTCTTGTTCGGAAGCGCCTGCGCTGGCAAGTGATTTTTCGAGCCGGCCCAATTCCCGCAAGTAGATTTTCATGTCCCCCGGTTGAAAATAGTCACTTCCGGGACACAACCATCCCCTGGTACCGCAGACGACTATGTCGCCAAGGGAAAAATGATCATTCCTGATCAGGCGCATGTTCGGGGGGAGGCTTTTCCTCGCTTTTGAAATACTCTGCCACCAGTAATCATGATTTCCCTGGACACAAATTATTAGTCCCGGCAAAAGCCCGAGAAAATTAAGATCCGGATGCGCCTGATCAAGGCGCATCGCCCATGAAATATCGCCCGGAACTAAAACCACGTCATCCGGCCCTATAATCTTGCGCCAGTTATGATAAATTCTTAAAGCGTGAGATTCCCATTCCCCGTTTATTTCACTCATCGCTTTATACTGTAATTCAGGCTGCCAATTATCCGGATCAGGAGTTTTAATAAAAGAAAGGTGGAGATCGCTGATAGCATAAATTTTCAAACTGCCCTAAGACCACCCTTTTTTCCCAACTTAAGAACACGTTTAAAAGTGAAAAGCGTAATAAATAGATTATCTGCAAAAACGATCCCAACATATTGAAAGACCGGAACCCATATATATCATTTGAAAAGAGGCTTTGGAGCAAAGGGGCCTGACAGCATGTGGGTTCTGATCATTTTACTTCTTCTGTTAACCAGCTTAATAGTCTTTAAAAGATATTTACTTATTTTTTTGACTTCCGACTACCGCCGCAGGGAACAATTTTTTTGGTTGATCTGTATCATTACGCTGGCTGCAGGAATGATTATACAGCCGAAGACCGTCTATCAGGGAGCTTTGACGGGCGTCAATCTATGGTTTAACATAGTTTTTCCCTCGCTTCTGCCTTTTCTGGTTATCTCTGATTTGCTGTTAAGTTTCGGCATGGTCCATTTCCTTGGCGCATTGATGGAGCCTTTAATGCGGCCTCTCTTCAACGTTCCGGGAAGCGGTTCTTTTGTACTTGCAGTGGGTTATACTTCCGGCTGCCCTATTGGGGCAATGATAACAGCCCGTTTGCGTTCCCAGCGCCTCTGTACGCGTATTGAAGCGGAACGGCTGGTTTCGTTTACAAACAATTCAAGCCCTCTTTTTATGCTCGTGGCTGTTGCCGTCGGCATGCTCAACAAACCTGAGCTTGGGCCTGTAATTGCTGCAGCCCATTACACAGCGAACCTGACCCTGGGCCTTTTTCTGCGCTTTTACGGAAAAAACGACCCCGAAAAAATTGCGGCGCCCACTGAAAAGGGGTTTCCCCTGGCCAGAGCTTTTTCCGAACTGTTTCGCATCTACAGGCTGGAAAACCGTTCCCCGGGAAAAATAATAGGTGACGCCGTGAAAAACTCTATTTCAAGCCTTCTTAACATCGGCGGATTTATAACAATATTTGCTGTTTTAATCCAGTTGTTAGAACAGGCAGGATTTATTAATTTTATCGCCGGCAAGTTGGGGCTTATCCTGATCCCGCTGGGTTTTTCTTCATCAATATTGCCATCTCTAACAAGCGGTTTAATAGAAATGACTGTTGGAGCAAAACTTGCTGCAGCGTCAGAAGCCCCTTTACTGCAACAACTTATGGTGATTGCCATAATTCTGGCGTGGAGCGGAATTTCTATTCACGCCCAGGTAGCAAGTGTGATTTCTGAAACCGATATCAGAATGAAACCTTTTATCCTGACCCGGCTTGCTCATGCCTTTCTTGCAGCAATTTATACAAACTTGTTTTTTCGCCTTATTTCACCAGCAGCCCGGGCTGCATTGACTCAACAAGCCCTAAATCCTTCCCTGTGGACATTTTTGCCTCTTCTGCTGGCTGTTTGCGGTTTAATCTTAGTAACCTTTTTAGCAGGATCGACTATTATCTGTTTATGCAAAAAATTATTTTTTAGAAACATGTAAAATCTATCCTGATCGCGCTTAAGGCATTGACCTCCCTTTATTGATAAATTTTCATCCTTGTAGCAGGCGTCACTTCAGCGGGATGGATGTCTTTTTGCTCATTTGCGCAATGTGTATAGCGCAAGAAAAACCAGTATGGACCCGGAAGCGATAAAACCCGTTTTAACTACCGGAAAATCACCAAGGACAAAAGTCCCGTTCAAAGCCAAAAGAACTGAACCAATTAGCAGTATTGCGATAATCAACCATAACTGGGTGACAAATACATTTGTACTGTACAGTGAGTTTTTTTCATTTGGATAGCTATGATCCACTTTTAGGTTTATTTTTATTTCCCCCTGAGCAAGATTGTCCAATATTTGCTCAATCCGCTTAGGAAACTTATAAATTGCTTCACTTAAATCCAGTAATGCCTTCCTGGCTTTTTCAGGCAGATCCTTTTTTATATCTTTCAGAAACAAGTTTTCGCGCAAAAGGCTCAGCCATTGAAACAATGTTTAAACCGGGGGCAAGTTCCTGAATCACTCCTTCCAGTGTCATCAACGACTTTGCAAGCATAATGAATTCGGGCAGAATACGTACCCGGTATTTAAAAATCACTTCCATAAGATCGCCAATTGCCACTTTTAAGCTGATCCGGTCTAGAGAAGTAGTATAATATTTTTCCTGAAGCAATTCAATATCACGCTGCAGAAGAATTTTGTCAACATCTTCAGGAACAGCTCCCAGGGCCAGGACAGCCTTTGCAACGCTGTCCGCATCCCTGCCTACCAGGGTAAGAAATAAGTCGCCGGCTATAATTCTACTTTCTTCATTCATTTATTATTTTCATTTATTACTTTGTAATAGCGCCGGATAATCGAATATCTTTTCCGAAAACGGTCAACTGCGCAGTTCTGCATTTGGTTTTTTACTTTAGTTTTTGCCTTATTTCCTCCAACTTGTAACAATTTAGTAAACCTGTTAGACATGGCATTGGCGCCGCTCACTTAAGATGCTCCGCTCCGACAATACACAAGAAGAACGAAATCGCT
>DMZI01000024.1 GCA_003485325.1 Desulfotomaculum sp. | reverse complement strand
AAATTAAGCAAACCGGGTGGAATTGTTTTGGCCCATTTTTCAGAGGACGGCTTTCAGGGGAAGGTATTTCCTGTGAACCACCGGAAAAAGGAAATAAAGGGGTTGCAGTGCTATCCGACAGTGCTGGATATACCGGAACAGGTTGATATGGCTGTTATTGCCGTTGCTGTTTCCCTGGTCAGGGAAGTACTCCAGGAATGTATTGCCAAAAGTGTTAAGGGAGCGATAATTTTTTCCTCGGGATTTGCTGAAGTAGGCGGTGAAGGGATTAGGCTTCAAGAGGAGCTTAAAAAAATAGTTAACGAGCATAAAATAAGAATCTGCGGGCCTAACTGCATGGGCATTATAAATTACAATAACAACATGATGGCAGCTTTTAGTTATTCTGGCATTTTTCCTGTAAATTCTCCCCAGACATCCAAAAATATATGTTTCTTAACTCAAAGCGGTGGTTTTGGGCTAAGCGTGGCTGTTACGGCAGTTAGTCAAGGCTTGGGTTTTTCTTATTATGTCAGTACGGGCAACGAGGCTGAATCTGATTTTTCCGATTTTCTTGCTTTTTCAGTGGATGATCCGCAAACCAGCATCATAGCAGGTTACATGGAAGGAATCAGGGATGGCAAAAAACTTGCTTTGGTTGCTGATATGGCAAGGGAAGCAAAAAAGCCGGTAGTTATTTTTAAAACCGGACGTTATGAAGCTTCCTCCAGGGCTGCCCTTTCTCATACCGGTGCCTTAACCGGTTCTGATATGGTTTATTCTTCCTTTTTCCGGCAGAAAGGTATCATTCGTCCGGAGAGTATTGAGGAGTTGCTTGCCATACTTACTCTTTTAGAAACAAAAACAATTCTCCAGGGGGGAAAAGTAGCGATTTTTGCTTCTTCAGGTGGACATGGAGTAGTTATGGCAGATAAATGCGTTGAAGCAGGGCTGGAGGTGGCTACCCTGTCTGAAGAAACTCTTCAGAAAATGTCAAAATTGTTGCCTTCCTTTGCTTCTGTTGTCAATCCAATTGATTCCACCGGCCTGGATTTGGTTTCGCAGAGTCTTTTTAAATCATGTGCGGAAATTGTAGCAGATGATCCTGGAGTGGATATGCTTATTTTTTCTTACTGGGTACCAAAAAACATTGAGGAATATACATGGGAACAACTGATTCAATTAAAAAATTCTACTTCCAAACCGGTAATTGCCATTATTATGGCGGGCATGACCGGGGCTGCTCTGGAACATATGGTATACCTCAAAAGACATGGTATTCCAGTCATAGCAGGGTTAGATTTTGCCGTAAAGGCAATAAAAAAGGTTGTTGATTACACTTTTAAAGTAAATTCTGCAAGGCAGGAGATAATCAGACCGGTTAGCTTTCTGGAAAAGGAAAAAGTTGAGAAGATGCTGGCCGGCTATTCGCCCGGAGGCAGGCTTTCCGAGTCGCAGGCCAAGGAAATCCTGCTGGCCTACGGCATACCGGTTGCCAGGGAAAGACGCGCTGCAACTGCCTGGGAGGCTGTGTCAGCAGCCGAACAACTCGGCTATCCGGTGGTCATAAAAATCGATTCACAGGATATCTTGCATAAAACAGAAGCACGAGGGATTAAGCTAAATCTCGCTTCTGCCGGGCAAGTAGAAGAGGCATTTAAGGAAATATTAGCCAACGCCAGGCAATATAAACCCGGGGCAAATATAACAGGTGTTTTGGTGCAGGAAATGCTAAAAGAGGGAACCGAAATTATTGTGGGGATTGGTAATGATCCTGTTTTTGGTTCTACGGTGATGTTTGGGCTGGGAGGAATTCTAGTTGAGCAACTGGGTGACGTTTCCCTGCGGGTGGCGCCGGTTTGTGAGAATGACGCATGGGAAATGGTGCGGGAAATAAAAGGCCACAGCATTCTTGACGGTATGCGCGGAAAACCGCCGGTGGATAAAAGAGCAATTGTGGATGTTATCCTTAAGTTGTCACAATTGGTGGTGGATTTTCCGCAGATAGCGGAACTTGATATCAACCCCCTGGTAGTATTTGAAGAGGGGAGAGGGGCTTGTGCAGCCGATGCCTTGATTGTTATGAAGTAAAGGCCATTTAGTTCCTGGACGAGTTTTCAATCAGCCAAAAGGGGTTTCGTGATGTTTTCAGAAATTTCTTTCAACTAATCTAATCCGGTCATTTTGGTCTCGAAACGCGAGAAGGTACTCCGTGAAGGAATTGTTTTTGATAATTTAAAACCACACCAGTATGACAGTTTTGGTGAATATGACAGGCAGGCCACAAGAGACTTCGTAGTAGAAAGGCCCAGTAATTTCTTTAAAATTAACGCCCGGAAAATAGCTGTTTTTTCAGAACCCCTGCGGCCATACCCTTTATATTGAAAATGTTTTCCTGCGAAACTACAGTTTATATGGGAAAGGACCTGATAAATTTTGTCTTCCTCATTGAAATTTTCCGCAAAAATTTCGAAGGGAAAAAGCATACCAACTAGAAAATACATAATTGGATTTTCACCTCCGCTCGAGTATGTTTTATGGGATATTTAACATTTCTACAAGCATCCAGGTGAAGCCGATGCTGTCAAGTTAAAGTGGGTGGTTCCCGATAATTCCTAATGCAATTCAACCAAGTCATAAATTTTACGCTACAATCATTGTCCAAAAGTATTAAAACAATAAGGGGCGCCGGCCCCAAAAAGCCTCAGAGGTTCACCAAGAATATGTCTAAAGAATCCAGTCTAAAGTGAGACGACTAATTAGTATAACATGAAAAAATATTTATAAAAAATCTTTCCCGACATCTTGCATCGTTATTTTTAGTGTGCTATACTTAAAATCAATTTAAATCCTATGAAGGAGAAAAGTATAGCTGGACCCAGTTTTTCAGGGAGAAGGCGTCGTGGCTGTGAGCGCCTTTAAAATATGGACGGCTGAAGTTCACTCCGGAGGAGCAGGCTGAAAATCCTAAAAGGTTAAGTAGGCTAAGCCGCATTTCCTGCGTTAGAGGGAAGGGGTATCGGAACGTTATTTTCCTGTAATTGGGTCAATGTTCCCGTACTTTTAATTGAGTGGGCTGTATATGTATATGCAGCCAATCAGGGTGGTACCACGAAGCCTGTGCTTTCGTCCCTGGGGGATGAAAGATGCGGGCTTTTTTGATCATCCAAAACAGTTTATCACTCATCCCTGAGAGATGAAGTGACGAACATCGTTTTCAGAATGGATAGCGGAATGGGAACTAGCAGATATGGTGAAATTTTACGAAAAGCATAGGAACTCTGAAAACCACATCAAGGAAACCAAGTATGATATAAACATTGGTTCTTTGAAAATGAAATCCTTTTGGGCAAATGAGGCGTTTTCCAGATTATGATGCTGGTGCATAATATATTCCTGCTTTTTAAAGTGATCGTCTGTTATCCTCCCAAAAACATCGGGAAGCACTTTTTATCCTGGTGAAAATGATCACCGAAGCAGGTCTAATCAAGCAAAATGAGAACCAGCGCACAGACTCCTTCCACATTATTGCCAACGTTGCGGTTCCAGCAGCAACCGAGTTGATCCGGGAGGGAGTACAAGACTGAAGAATACAAGCTGGAAATTAGAAAGCGTTGCCCCATTGAAGGTACGGGAGCAGAGTTGGTATATCATCATGGCGCCCGCTACTGGGAAGTCTCAAAGTCGAGTTCCTGGCCGTGTTTACCGCACTCGTCGTCAATATCAGGAGATGGGCTAACATCAGACTGGTCAGCCTGAAGCCTGCCAAAATTCGTCATGCAATATAAAGGGGGTAGTCTACCCTTCTTCAAGGAAAAAACCAGAAAATTGGAGGTTTCCTCTAGATGAATACCAGTTGAACTTGTTTTTCAAGATAATATGTACCATTAAATCCCAACTAAATGATATTGGTTAATCAATAAAGGTTAGTTAGGGGAAGGAAATATGCTTTTTGGCGTGGGTTTATCGACTATCTCTTATGTTAACATATTTTTTTTAATTCAAAGACAAAGAAAATATTAAAAACCAGAAATATCGAAAAACAAAAACAGTAGACAAATGTCGTATTATAACGAAAAATTTATAAAGGAATAGAGTAACATATATAGAAACATATTCTTAAAATGGATAAAGTTCCAGTGAGCGAATACAGGCAATGGATACTGACATTCAGATTAAAAAGCGCGGTGGTATGTGGATTAAAAGTGACAGTGCAGAACATCAAACGGTTTATCAAATATCTACCAAGGTGGTTACAAGTCAAAATATACCAGTGCGCCACCGAACAAACAGGTTACCTGTGTACATTTTACTGAAAGGGGTGAAAAAACCAAGGAAACAGGTCAGTTATGGTAGGTAATATTTAAGTAAATACCGGAAATACCGGCTCAAAATCGTATGGCATCCTTGAAAAATTCCTAAAAATGGTTGTTGTATGAAGTTGTCAAGGTTTAGATAGGTATTTTTATTAACGTTCATGCAGCGGAATCAAGTGTAGATTTGGAAATTCATCTCTACCCAAGAGTTACAGAATTGGGCTATATTTTAACCTGGCATGAGATTTGCTCTAATATGATTTTAGTTGGAATAAGACAAAATTTAATTTGTAAAGGTGGGTTGTGTTGCATGGATTTTGAGTATCTCCTTCTAAACATAGATGATGGGATAGCAACCATAACGATTA
Source organism: Desulfotomaculum sp. (assembly GCA_003485325.1). GTDB lineage: Bacteria > Bacillota > Desulfotomaculia > Desulfotomaculales > Nap2-2B > 46-80. The sequence goes on along the minus strand of DMZI01000024.1, from coordinate 7,456 downwards.
ATCGTCCCGAATTACTCAACGCTATAACTCCCGCTGTATATCATGAATTAAAAGAAAGTTTGATAATACTTTCTTCTGATTCTGCAGTAAAGGCTTTGATTATCACTGGAGCAGGTAATAAAGCTTTTATTGCTGGAGCGGATATTGCAGCTATGAGTAAAATGAGTTCTATTGAGGCAATGCGTTTTGCAGCAGCAGGCAAGGAAGCTGTATCACGTATTGAGAAAATATCTAAGCCGGTTATTGCCGCCATTAACGGACTTGCGCTGGGAGGAGGTTGTGAATTAGCGCTGGCTTGTGACTTTCGCGTGGCCTCAATCACCGCTAAATTTGGACAGCCGGAAATTAATTTGGGAATTATCCCGGGAAATGGTGGTACGCAACGTTTGACCAGGCTGGTAGGAATGAGCAAAGCCAAAGAGATGATCATGCTTGGTGAGATTATTTCAGCCGAACAAGCGTTGCAGATAGGTTTAGTGAATCAAGTAGTAGGAGCGGAACAACTTATGTCTGAGACAGTACAATTAGCAAAAAAATTATTGCAAAAGGCTCCTGTTGCTTTATCCATGGCTAAACGTTGCATTCATCGGGCTATAGGCTCAGATACCGACGACGGGCTGGAATTTGAGATAAACTGCTTTGCGCATTGCTTTTCTAGCCAGGATCAAAAGGAGGGGATGAAGGCATTCTTAGAAAAGAGATCTCCAATATATAAGGGCTATTAAGTAGCGGAAGAGAAGTTTGCCAAAGCAACGTATCAAGTTAGTTATACAAGAAAATTTGTTCTCTGGAAAGTAAGGTGATGAATTATTGTGTATTTGAAGGACTTATTAAATCTTTCCGGTAAAACGGCAGTGGTAACCGGCGGGTACACCGGACTTGGCAAACAAATGGCCTGTGCCTTAGCCGAGCTCGGCGCCAATTTAGTTCTGGCGGCCCGCAGGGGGGAACGTTGTGAAAAGGTCGCAGCCGAAATAAGTCAGTTATTTGGGATTAAGGCGTTAGCTGTTAGATGCGATGTGGCCAAGGAGGAAGACATTGTTAATATGGTCAATCGGACCGTGGAAACTTTTGACCGATTGGATATCCTTGTTAATAATGCGGGAATCACTTGGGGAGCACCCGCCGCCGATTATCCCATGGATAAATGGCGGCAGGTAATTGATGTAAACTTAACCGGGACCTTCATGGCAGCGAAAGAAGCTTTTAGAATCATGAAACAGCAGGGTAAGGGGAAAATCATTAACGTCGCGTCTGTAATGGGTTTGGTAGGGTGCAAGACCAATATAATGGATGCCGCGGCCTATAACGCGAGCAAAGGAGCAGTTATCAATATGACCAGGGATTTAGCGGCTAAGTGGGCGCCATTCGGAGTTAACATAAATGTCCTTGCTCCAGGTTGGTTTCCAACGCACATGGCCGAAAAAATACTCGAAATGCACCGTAATGAATTTCTCGAATACATTCCAGCCGGTCGTTTTGGTAACGACGAGGATATAAAAGGAGCCGTAGCGTATCTGGCTTCGGATGCTTCCGATTATATGCACGGTCAGGTTTTGATTGTTGATGGAGGCTGGAGCATTCATTGAAATTAGATTTGGGGGATTGAAAATGAATGAGATAGTTATTGTTAGTGCATTGAGGACCCCTTTTGGCAGGTTTGGTGGCAGCCTGAAAGAATATAACCCGGTTGATCTGGGAGCAATTGTCATGCGCGAGGTTATGGCCCGGTGTGGTTATGACGGTTTAGTTGATGACATTTTCTGGGGTGTTGGCGATACAGCATCCTTTAAAGACGTATATACCCCAGTGATTGCCCGGCAAACGCTCATAAAGGCGGGGCTGTCCCCGGAAACGCCGTCATGCTCGCTTGACAAGGCCTGTGTTTCGGCAATGTCTGCTATACGGTTGGGCGCCTTGACCATTTTGGCGGGGGAAGCAGATGTAGTCATTGCCGGAGGTGTCACAACATTTAGTCAGATGCCGCTTGTTGTTCGGAACCTGAGGTTTGCCGGACATCGGATGGGGCCTGTCGCTATGGAGGATCCACTGTTTGAGTTAGGCTATAAAGACTTTGCGCCTGTAGCTGTAGATGCCGGGAATGTTGCTTTGAAGCATGGTATTGGTCGTGATGAACAGGATGAATGGGCAGCGCTCAGCCACAGACGTTATGGTGAAGCTCACGCCGCAGGAAAACTAAAAGAAGAAATGCTGCCCTTAACCATTCCCCAGAAGAAAGGTGAGCCTGTCACCTTGGAAATTGATGAGCAGTACCGGCCAGACATTTCCGTAGACAAGCTGGCAAAGCTTGCGCCGATTTACGGAAGTCCGACCTGCACAGCAGGTAATTCACCTGGCTTAAATGATGGTGCGACGGCAGTCCTGTTAATGAACAAGAAAAAAGCCCTAGCTTTAGGATTACCCATTCTTGCCACAGTAATTGAATGCGTCAGCGTAGCGTTGGAACCTCAACTTTTGGTGGAAGCCCCGGCTAAAGCCATGAGGACTGCCTTGCAGAAGGCCGCGATGAAGGTAGATGATCTTAAGTTGCTTGAAATCAATGAGGCTTTTGCGGCAGTAACTCTAGTCAGCAGCAAAATACTAGCCGACGGTGACTCGGGAAAACTTAAGGACATTAGGAAACGTCTCAATGTCAACGGAGGAGCTATTGCTATCGGACACCCAAATACCGCCAGCGGCGGCAGAATTGTGATGACTATGATTAATGAGCTGAGAAGGCGAGGGGGCGGGTATGGCGCAGCCGCGATTTGCGGTGGTTTGGCCCAGGGTGACGCCATTATTGTGAGAGTCGATTAAATAACAGGGAGAGTGACTGCTATGTTTGAACTTACCGATGAACAGAAAGAAATCCAGAAGTTGGCGAGAGATTTTGCAAAGAAAGAAATTATTCCTGTTGCCTCTGAATATGACAAAAAAGCCGAAATGCCGTGGCCAATCATTCAAAAAGCGTTTGATATCGGTTTATGGAACCTAAATGTGCCGGAAAAGTATGGTGGACAAGGTGTGGACTGTTTGACAGAGGTGCTAATCTACGAAGAAATAGCATATGGGTGCCTGGGAGTCTTTGGAGCATTTGGAGGAACTGGCCTTGCGCTCACCCCTCTTCTGCTAAGCGGTACCGAAGAGCAAAAAGAGAAGTATTTAAAGGCTTTTACAAAAAGTGCGAAGCTGGCCGCATTTGCCCTGACAGAACCAAACGCGGGGTCGGATGCCAGCGCGGTATCAACCCGTGCCCAAAAGGTTGGTGACGAGTACACCATCAATGGCGTAAAATGTTTCATTACCCATGGCGGCATAGCGGATCTTCATACGGTTTTTGCCAGCACAGACAGAAGCAAAGGTATCAAGGGATTGACGGCCTTCATTATACCGGCCGGCACTAACGGGTTATCGATGGGTAAAAAAGAAGATAAGATGGGAGACCGGGCGTCGCATATCGCTGAAGTATTGCTTGAAGATGTCCGCGTGCCCGTCGCAAACCGCTTGGGTAACGAAGGAGAAGGGTTCAAGATTGCGATGCGCACTCTCGACATCACGCGGACGACGATTGCCGCGGCTGCTGTTGGTGTTGCCCAGAGGGCGGTTGATGAAGCGGTAAGATATGCCAAGCAGCGGGTGCAGTTCGGGAAACCGATTGCTGAGCAACAGGCGATACAGTTCATGTTGGCGGATATGGTCATGGCTGTGCTGGCTTCCCGGTCACTGGTCTGGCAGTCGGCTGCGAAAGTCGACGCAGGCCAGGTTGATGGTATGTTAAGCGCAACAGCAAAGTGTGTCGCCAGCGATACAGCAATGAAGGTGACAGTTGATGCCTTGCAGATATTTGGTGGCTATGGCTATATGAGAGAATACCCAATGGAAAAGCTGATGCGGGATGCTAAGATTACTCAGATTTATGAAGGTACCAATCAGATCCAGAGACAGGTTATAGCAAGTGCCTTGCTTAAATAATTTTGCCAAGCAGTGTTGGTGGCGGACAGTATAGCATTATTTTTACCGAGAAGCTGCGTGAGCTTTTAGAAAAACAGGCTTTATATTTTTGAAGATGGTTTTTGGCCATTGTTATCCGAGTTGTCAATTAATGACATTAAGTGCATAGGGCATGTATTTATAAAAAACCTTTCTCGACATCTTGCACGTTATTTTTAGTGTGCTACACTTAAGTCCATTTATAACCAAATCCTATGAAGGAGAAAAGCTGGGAGCGCCTTTAAAGTATGGATGGCTGAAGTTCACTCCGAAGGAGCATGCTGAAAATCCTAAAAGGTTAAGTAGGCTAAGACGCATTTCCTGCGTTAGAGGGAAGGAGGTATCGGAATGTTATTCTTCTGTAATTGGATCTTTTAAAGCGGGAAGGTTGACGTGTAGAAATGGCTGAAAGACAAGGACTTTCATAACCGATCAGTTTTAATTTGGGCATTAGTATCTAATTATTTTAGGAGGTGCTATTTGTGATTAAGGGTGTTTACGGGATCAATATTGCAGTCAAAGATCTTGAAGAGGCGGTCAAAAAATACGAAGGGTTGTTGGGGTCCAAGCCGACGAAAATGTTGGCATCAGATGACTTTGCTGTTCCTGGGCTAAAGGGCGCGGTCTTTGAACTCAATGGTTTTGTCTTTAATATTATCGCATCAGAGTCAGAGAACTCATCAATTGCGAAATTTGTCAGTACCAAAGGAGAAGGGGTATTTTTGATTTCCCTGAGGTCTGACAATGTGGAGGAAGACATGGCCAGATTGCGGGAAGCCGGAGCAAAATTTGTCATGGATCAACCAATGAAAGGTAAATTCGGAACTACTAATTTTATCCATCCAAAATCAGCTCATGGAGTACAAATAGAGGTGTACGACCCAGATAAATAGCAGGTACACAGGTAATATTATTATGTGAAACTTCTCTTATGAGTGGAGCCTGGAATTATGAAAGAAGAAAAAAGCAAGAATTTTGATGAGATAAGAGTTGGCGATAAAGCTTCGACTACTAAAACCTTTACAGAGCAAGATGTGTACCGTTTTGCAGAGATAAGCGGAGATTATAATCCCGTGCATGTTGATGATAATTTCGCGAAGAATACGCGTTTTAAACAGCGCATCGTGCATGGAATGTTGGTCGCGAGTCTGCTGTCTAATGTTGCAGGTACACAACTACCAGGTACCGGCACAATATATTTGGCTCAAACTCTTAACTTTAAAGCGCCGGTTTTTTTGGGAGATACTATATCTGCGGAAGTCGAAGTTATCGAAAAGCTTGTGGAAAAGAGTAGACTTAAGTTAAAAACTATATGTTGCAACCAAACGGGTGTGGTCGTTATAGAAGGTGAAGCGTTAGTATTAATTGAAAGATAGATTAGTTGCTGGAGTAGAAAAAGGTACGATGAGGGGGCAGGAAAAATTGGACGATGTAGTGATTGTAGCGGCGGTGCGTACTGCGATAGGGAGTTATGGAGGGGTGTTTAAGGATCTAAGAGCGCCCGCTCTGACTGTGCCGGTAATGCAGGAATTAATTAGGCGATCTGGAATTGATCCAGCAATAATAGACGATGTTATCTGGGGTAATTGTTATCAGCGCACTAAAGACGAGACAAACTTGGCTCGAGTGGCGGCATTGCAAGCTGGCATACCTGTCGAAGTGCCGGGGATAACTGTTCACCGGACCTGTACTGCGGGGATGTCAAGTTTGGTCATGGGAACTCAGGCAATTAAGTGTGGAGACGCGGAAGTTATATTGGCCGGGGGAACCGAGAGCATGAGCACCGTCCCTTACACTGTTGATGAATTAAGATGGGGCTCGAGAATGGGGCACATCGAAGTGCGTGACGCTATGTGGGACGGCCTTACGCAACTGGGTACCGGCGTTGGGATGGGTGTTACGGCCGAGAATCTTGCTAAAAAGTACAACATAAGCCGTGAGGAACAGGATGAAATAGCGTTGCAAAGCCAGCAACGGGCTGTAGCGGCAATAAAGGAAGGCCGGTTCAATGATGAAATTGTACCTGTCGGCATACCGCAGCGCAGAGGTGATCCGGTATATATAAATAAAGATGAACACCCGAAAGACAATATGACATTGGAGAAACTGGCCAAAATGCCGCCGGTTTTTGTAAAAGGTGGCACAGTTACCGCCGGCAATTCTTCCGGAATAAACGACGGTTCCGCCGGGGTGCTGATAATGTCTAAGCGTGCGGCAGACAGATTAGGAATAAAACCCCTTGCCAGGGTGGTATCGTACGCGGTAGCCGGAGTAGATCCCGACTACATGGGAATTGGGCCCGTACCATCAACCCGTATGGCATTGAAAAAAGCGGGATTGACTATTGCAGATATTGACTTGTTTGAAATCAATGAGGCATTTGCGGCTCAGTATTTAGCCGTTGAAAAAGAATTAGGGCTGGATCGTAAGAACACTAACGTTAACGGTAGTGGTATTGCTTTAGGGCATCCTGTCGGGTGTTCGGGGATCCGCATTGTAGTATCCTTAATTCATGAAATGTATAAACGTGATTTGAGTAAAGGCCTGGCAGGGCTGTGTTCCGGCGGAGGTATGGGGATGTCCGTGGTGATCGAAAAAACACCTGATCTGTCCTAACGCGATAAGTAAAGGTGCCTTAAAATTAAAGGGGAGTGAGACACCAGTATTAAACTTCTGTAAAATATAAGGAGGGTATCAATTGATGAAAATAGGCAAGGTTGTTGTTTTGGGAACGGGTACCATGGGTAACGGTATAATACAAGTTGTTGCTCAGAGCGGCTACCAAGTTACGATGGAGGACATTAATGATTCCTTACTGTCTCGGGCACAGCAGAAAATAGAAAAGAGCTTGTCTAAACTTGTTGAGAAAAACAAGATTAGAGTAGAGGAAAAAGAGAATATTCTGAGCCGGATTAATTCTGCCACATCTCTAGATGTTGTTTCAGATGCTGATTTAGTCATTGAGGCCGTGCCCGAAAAACTCGATCTAAAGGCGGAGATCTTTGAGCAATTAGACAAATTAGCTCCCAGTCATGCTATTTTGGCGTCTAACACGTCCTCTCTCCCGATTACCGCCATTGCGGCAGCAACAAAGCGCCCCGAACAAGTAGTTGGTATGCATTTCATGAATCCTGTTCCGGTTATGAAGGGCGTTGAATTGATCAGGGGTAGAGTTACATCTCAGGAAACCATTGACTCTGCTATCGAATTTGTCAGGAGCATCAATAAGTTCCCGGTTGTAGCCGAAGATTATGCCGGTTTTATTACAAGCCGGATCCTAAATGCTTATTTAAATGAAGCGGCTTACACAGTTATGGACGGCAATACCCCTAAAGATGTAGATGACGCCATGGTCTACTGCACGAATATGCCCCAGGGACCCTGTGCCCTGATGGATTTGGTGGGTATTGATACCATTGTTTATATTTTAGATATTCTGGAAACCGAATTTGGTCCAAAGTTTAAA
>DMZI01000023.1 GCA_003485325.1 Desulfotomaculum sp. | reverse complement strand
GCAGCCGGCGATGCGGGGGTTCCCGGACTTTAGGTGCGAAACCAGCGGCTCTCCTGTGCTGTTGGGTGTTGCGTTCTTCGTGCCGCCGTTTGCTGGGCGATGTTGTTAATTATTCATATGCCGCCTTTGCAGCGCCGCTAGTCCGGTCCGAAGAAAGCCGTGCTGCTGTCGGTGCTTAAGCACCGGAGTGAGCGTTGATATTGCCGTGCCTATCGGATACTTATTTTCAGGATAGGATAGTTTAAAACCTCTTTTTCTCCTTACAGAGCCTTTCTCCGGAGAACCCGGAAGGAAGGCTTTTTACTTTTAATTCTTCCTTAGGTTTATTTCTTCCTTAAAATACATATTCCAGCATAAAATGCAAACACTAACTTAACAGGGTATTCTTTAACAGAAAGGAAATACTCCTTGTTTAGAATCCGCTGGAAAAGCCGGCCCCCAAAAAAAGGCGCTCAAAAAAATACAGTGCGGCAAAATCCCGGCGTCCCAAGCAATCCCGGGCGGAACAGCTCACAAAATACGGGCGCCGAAGAACAGCTGCCGGAAATCAGTTCCTCTGTCACACAACCGGACTGGCTGAATCTGGCCTTAACAGGTTCTTTGCCAAAAAATCTCCGGATACTCAAGGCGATTTTTAAAAACTGCGATGACGTCGTTTTCCACGAATTTACCCTGGGGCAAAACAGGGAAATCCGCCTGGCTCTAATCTACGTAGATGCGCTCTCCAGCAGCGAACGCTTGAGTAAGGAGATCCTGATTCCGCTGAAGACTAACTTCGGGCAACCGGCAACCAATTATAAGATTTCTATCGAACAAGCATTTGAATATATTAAGAACATTGGCGCCGATGTCACCGAAACTGAAGAAGCGAACCAGGCGCAAACTATTGTCGATCACATTCTTTCCGGCGAGGCCGTCCTGCTCGTGGAAGGCTCTTCAAAAGCCCTGATCTTTGACACAAGAGGCTATAAAACAAGGGATATCAGCGAATCCCCCTCCGACCGGTCAATACGCGGCTCACGCGAGGCCTTTGTGGAAGACCTGTATACCAACACCTCGCTCCTGCGCCGGAGAATTAAAAACCCGGCTCTGAAAGTCGAAACATCCAAGATCGGGCGGGTTAACAGAACAGACCTGGCCTTAATTTATATCGAGGGAATAGTTAATCCAAAAATCCTTCAAGAAGCAAGGCAGAGGCTGAGCAGGATTGATATCGACGGGGCGCTGGAAGGCGGACAGATCGAGGAATTTATCGAAGACAGCGCGTACAGCCTCTTTCCGACGGTTTTTCACAGCGACCGGGTGGACAAGGTCGCCTCCAAGCTGATGGAAGGGCGGGTGGCCATTATTCTTGACGGCACACCCTTTGTATTGACCGTTCCCGCCCTCTTCATCGAATACTTTCAGAACCCGGAGGACTACTATCAGCGCTTCATGTTTTCCTCCGCGGTTAGAATACTGCGTCTTATCAACTTCTTCCTGTCCATTTCAGGGTCTGCGCTGTACATCGCCCTTTCCACCTATCACTCGGAACTGCTGCCAACATCCCTGCTGCTGAGCTTCATTGCCCAGCGGGAGATGGTGCCCTTTCCCCTTTTCGTGGAGGTCTTCCTGATGGAAATAACTTTTGAAATCCTGCGTGAGGCCGGTTTGCGGATGCCGCAGACACTCGGCCAGGCGGTCAGCATAGTAGGCGCTGTTGTGCTGGGCGAGGCGGGCGTACGCGCCGGCATAGTATCTGCGGCAACTGTTATCATCGTCCCAATCTCAGCAATCGCTTCCTTCTCCTTCCTTTACTCGTCAACGATCGCTTTTCGCCTGATCCGCTTTCCAATCATCATTGCAGCCTCGGTAATGGGCCTGCCGGGGTTTATTATCATGCTTTTATTATTTTTCATTCACCTGGCCAGCCTGCGCTCTTTCGGAGTTCCTTACCTGTATCCGGTTGCCCCTTTAAGCGACAACTGGCAGCAGGATACCTTCTGCCGCGTTCCCTGGTGGGCAATGCTGAAAAGGCCGCGCTTTTTATCCGGCAACCTGAGGCGGGAGTCTTCCGGTCAGATACCGCAGCCTCCGGCCGATCCGCCTAACCGGGAGGTTTCGAGTAAATGATCAAGGATGAAAAAATCGACAACAGGCAGGCTTTGTCGCTCCTGGTAATCAATTTCATTTCCGAAGGCCTGCTCTTAGCCCCCGGCGTAACATTTCTGCTTGCCCGCCAGGACGCCTGGATTTCCAATATCGTTGCGCTGGCCGGGGGGCTTTTCAGCGCCTGGTGCTGGGTAAGCTTAACCAGCCGCTTTCCGGGAAAAACGCTTTTCGAAGTGTTTCTGATCATCTTCGGCCGGTATTTCGGAACAATCATGGCAATCTATTACGCCTGGGGCTGGTTCAACTTCGCCTCCGATACCACGCGCGAAATAACGTCTTTGCTGGTCTCCGGTCTCATGCCCAGAACACCTTTGGTAGCATTTATAATCTTATTTTCGGTCACCAGCACATTTATCGCCTATCACAGACTGGAGTGCATAGCCAGGATTTCCGTAATCTTTCTCCCTTTCATTCTATTTATCATAATCCTCCTCTCCCTGCTTTCAACCAGAGAGTTCGATCTGACCAACTTGACTCCGGTCTTCGAAAAAGGGCTGCTTCCTATTTTCAAGGGTTCACTGGCTCCGATGTTCTGGTTCTCCCAGGTTATTGAAATATCAGTTCTGCTTCCCTTTCTGAACCAGCCTAAAGAGGCGCTGCGGACGTCTTCAAAAGGCATCCTGTTGAGCTTTTTCATATTTGAACTGGTCGCTTTCGTAACAATGGCCATCCTCGGCCCCGACCTGGCGGCCCACACTCTGGCGCCGGTTTTATACGGCGCCAGAATGATTCACCTGGCCGGCTTTTTTGAAAGGCTGGAAGTCCTGATCATGGTTATCTGGATTGCCAGTTCGATCCTGAAAATCACCCTCTACCACTGGACGGTATCGCTTGGAGCCGCGCAGTTGATCGGCCTGGATGATTACCGAAGCCTGATTATCCCAATCGGCATTTTCCTGGCCTGTTTTTCATTTTTTCTGCATCCCAACATTCCCCATCTCTATAACTTTATGGGATTTGTCTGGGGCGGGCCGCACGGGCTGGGTTACCTTACCCTCGGCCCCTTTCTATTCCTCCTCTGGGCCGTGATCACAGGGAAAGGGGGCAAGCCGTGAAGAAGGCGGTCATTTGCCTCCTGCTGCTGACTTTGCTGTTTACAGGAGGCTGCTGGGACCTGAATGAACTGAATAGCATAGCGATTGTCCTGGGAACCGGTATTGATAAGACGCCTGACGGCGAGGTAGAGCTGACCCTGGATATAGCCCTTCCCTCCAGCGTCAACCTTTTAGGGGGCGGTACAAGTCCTACCATGGGGATGGGAAATTTCATTGTTGTCTCGGAAAAAGGGAAAACTATTTACGAAGCGCAAAATAAAATAAACATGCGGCTTTCCAGGAGGATTTCCTTAGGGCACAACCTTGTGATTATTTTTGGAAAAAGGGCGGCGGAGCAGGGACTCAGAGACGTTCTCAATTTCAATTACCGTATTTTTCAAACAAGAGAGGCGTCCTGGGTTTTCGTCTCATCCGGGGAGGCGCGGGAGATCTTTGAAAAGGGCAGGCCCTTGATAGAAAGGACAATTTCGCAATACCTAGATAAAACAACGATAGAAAACGGGATCGGCGTGCAATTTATCCGTTTTGTCCGGGACATTTACAGACAGGGCATCGAAGCGGCAGTCCCGCAGATCACTTTGAAGAAAGGAAATCTGACCATAGGACCAACGGGCAAGAGTGAGCAAGTACCGGTCCCGGATCTGAAAGGACTGGCCGTCTTTAAAGGCGACAAGCTTGTCGGGTTCCTGAACGAGGAAGAAACCAAAGGGTTCAGATTACTCCGCAGCGTCTACACAAAACAAAAAGGAATGGTCATTGCCGCACCGGGATTACAGGCTGGAAAGGAACTCTCCTATGAACCTCTCCGGTGGACAATCCGGATTGATCCCGTACAGGAGAAAAATAATTTAAAAATTTTTGTTAAAACAGATGTGCTGGGCAATATCGTCGAGCAGCGGGGAACTGAAAACATATACAATATGAAGACTTTGAAAAGAATCGAGCAAAATATAAACGGAGAAATTGAAAGACTTGTCCAAGAGGCAATCCGTAAAGCGCAGGGCGAGTATGGAACCGACGTTTTCGGCTTCGGGGAAGCTTACCACAAAAAGTATAAGAAAACCTGGCCCGAAATCGGCCCCCGCTGGGACGATATGTTCTCCAACGCGGAAATATACCTTGACGTCAGCGCAGCGGTAAGAAATACCGGTCTTGAAACCTCACGGCCGGTTCTTAGAAAAGAAGGCGGTTAAATTTGGCAATTACGATTTTTCATGCTGTCGCAGTTTTCTTAACCCTTGTTATAGTATTCTGGCTACAGGCGCGGCCCCTGATTAAAAGCGGGCAGCGGAGGGAACTTATTGCTTTTTCGATATTCATGCTGTTTGCCGCGGCGCTCAGCATTACCCTGATCATGGGGGTCAGGCTGCCTAATCCGGCCGACCTTTATTTTAAACTCTCAGGTTTCTTTATCCGCTGGCTTCTTAAAGGTTCCGATATTGAAGGTGATATTTTTTAAATTAACATGTCATATTTCCACTTGAATCTTAAATAATGTTATGCTAAATTAATATTGTCAGCAGATATTTGGCGCCGTCTGGAAGGAATATTCGGCATAGTTACTGTCTGACATAAATAAATCTTTTAGAAGGGTTTTTACAAATAGCCGTTGATTATTTAATTAAGGAGGACTGGTAATGGGTAAAAAAATCACTGTATCCGTAATTAAGGCAGATATAGGAAGCTATGTTGGGCACTCCGACGTCCACCCCGCGGTCATGGAAAAAGCGAAGGGCATACTTAGCGGGAACTCGCTGCTGATTGACTGCCACGTAACCCACGTAGGCGATGACCTGAACCTGATCATGACCCACGAGCAGGGCAGAAACAGCGGGGATATTCACCAGCTGGCCTGGGATACTTTTTTGGCCTGCACGGAGGTAGCCCAAAAGCTCAAGCTATATGGCGCCGGACAGGACCTGCTTGCCGACGCCTTTTCCGGTAACATCAAGGGCCTTGGACCGGGAGTCGCCGAAATGGAGTTCGAGGAACGCAAAAGCGAGCCGATTGTCGTCTTTATGGCCGATAAGACCGAACCCGGCGCCTGGAACCTGCCGCTTTACAAAATTTTTGCCGATCCCTTCAACACTGCGGGCCTGGTCATCGACCCGAACATGCATGACGGCTTTCTCTTTGAGGTCCGCGATTTAATCGAACATAAACGGGTAACCTTCTCCGCGCCCGAAGAGATCTACGACATGCTTGTCTTTATCGGCGCGCCCGGCCGTTACTGTATCAAGAGGATCTTCCACAAGCAGTCAGGTGAAATAGCGGCCGCCTCAAGCATCCAGAGGCTTAACCTGATGGCCGGTCGCTATATCGGCAAGGACGACCCGGTCTGCATCGTGCGCTGCCAGAGCGGTATGCCCGCAGTTGGCGAGGCGCTGGAGCCTTTCGCCCACCCGCACCTGGTCAGCGGCTGGATGCGCGGCTCCCACTGCGGACCGCTGATGCCTGTCAGCGTCGATCAGTCGACACCAACCCGCTTCGACGGCCCGCCCAGGGTTGTCGCCCTCGGTTTCCAGCTTAGTGGCGGAAAGCTGATCGGACCGCAGGATTTCTTCGCCGACACGGCTTTTGATGAAGCCCGCAAGCTGGCCAACAATCTGGCCAACTATCTAAGAACACTCGGGCCCTTCGAACCTCACCGGCTGCACCTGGATGAGATGGAATACACAACGATGCCGCTGGTCAGCAAAAAACTGAAGGAACGCTTTGAGAAGCTGGGTTCTAAAAACTAATAAGCAAATAAAAACCTGCCGGAGGAATAACCCGGCAGGTTTTTATTTGATCAGCTTTCTAAAGTCAGATTGCAGGTTTATTTATGGTGTTCCCAGAACTGATCGCAGAAGATCAGTTCCTGTCCCGCGACAATCTGGCCGTTTCTCATGTTGCACGATTCGCAATGACCCTTTTCAGGCAGGCATGGCTCGGTATGGATCAGGACCTTGATTTCCAGAAAACTTCCTGCCAAATCTTCTTCAATCCTCTCGCAGAGATCATGGACCAGGCTGATCGGATGATTGGGGGGCGCCACCAGGCGCAGGTCAACATGCCTTTCCGGTCCGGAGCGGCGTGTGCGCAGGTTATGAAATTCAACAAACCGGTTTGAATACCGGTCAAATAACATTCCTGATCAACCTTTCTTCCTGGTCGGACAGGCGGACGTCCAAAATACTTCCCACCGAATCCTTTAAAAGATCATAAGCCGCCTTGAAAATTAAAAGAGTTACTGTCAGAGCGATTAAAGGGTCAATAATGGTCAGCCCCGTAAAAAAAATAAATATTCCGCAGGGCCGTCATCTTGTATGGCCAAGATGAAGTCCTGCGGACAAACCCGCTGCCTGATAAGGCCCGGCCGTTTTTATCATCGGCCTGACATAAAACAGTATACCATGGACAAATTACCCGCGGCAAGAAAAATCCGGGCAAATACTAAATTCCAATCGCTTCCCGCACAAGGCTCATTGTTTCGGCAGCCTGAACTTTTGCTTTTTCATTCCCCTCCCTGATCACATCTTCAAGATAGCCTTTTCTGCCCATGATTTCAGACCGCCTTTCTCTGATCGGCGCCAGCCTGGCCTCAATATTGTCAATCAGGGAACGCTTGCAGGCCACACAGCCGATTTTTCCGGCCAGGCAGTCTTCCTCTATTGAAGCAATTTTATCCATGCTGTAAAAACCATGGTACTTGTGGACGGTACAGACCTCCGGGTGCCCGGGATCGGTTTTATGGATCCGCGCGGGATCGGTAATCATGCCGTTTACTTTCCCTTTTAATTCATCGACGGTTGCCGTCATGCCGATATCATTGGCATAACTCTTGCTCATTTTCCTGCCGTCTGTTCCGGGGAGGGTCGGTATTCTGGCCAACTTAGTCTGCGGCTCGGGGAAAACAGGCCTGTACAGATAGTTAAACCGCCTGGCCACTTCCCTGGTAAATTCAACGTGGGGCGCCTGGTCCTCACCGACAGGCACCGCATTGGCCCGGTACATTAAAATATCTGCCGCCTGCAGCAGGGGGTAGCCTAAAAAGCCGTAGGTCATAATATCTTTACCCTGCTCTTTAAACTGATTGATCTGGTCTTTATATGTCGGCACCCGTTCCAGCCAGCTAAGCGGCGTGAACATCGAAAATAACAGGTGGAGTTCGCAGTGCTCGGGAACGCCGGATTGCACGAAGAGCACGCTCTTTTCGGGATCAAGGCCCGCCGCCAGCCAGTCCGCAACCATCTCCTTCGTATTCTCCCGGATAGAGCCGGTTTCATCAAAAGAGGTCGTCAGGGCATGTAAATCAGCGACAAAAAAGAAGCAGTCGTATTCATTCTGAAGATTAACCCAGTATTCCAGCACGTTTAAGTGGCCGATATGCAGCCGGCCGGTTGGCCTCATTCCGCTTAAAATCCTTCCCTTGCTCTGCATAGATATCTCCTTTCCCAAGTTTAAAAATCTTTTTTACTTTACCACGTGTGACAGTCCCTGCGCCAGTATGATTAACAATTTATACAACGGTGTAATTATCGGCCTGATCACAAAACCGACCACCCCGGTAAACAGAAGCAGAATCAAAATCAGCGTTCCGTAATTTTCGAGGACGGAAAGCCATTCCTGCCGTCCTGGCAAAATCCCGGCCAGTATCTTCGAACCATCCAGGGGCGGAACCGGAATAAGGTTAAAAATTGCCAGAAGGAGGTTGAGTATAATAATTTTGTTAAAGATTTCACTGCCGTAGGAAATTTTCCAGCCTCCCAGTCCGAGGAGGACAGCTCCCAATACAGCCACCAGCAGGTTGGCGGCAGGTCCCGCCAGTGAAACCAGCATCAAGCTCCGTCGCATATCACCCAACAGGTTCAGAGGGTTGACCGGTACGGGCTTTGCCCAACCGAACCCGGCAATAAACAGCATAATCAACCCGACCACATCAACATGAGCAACGGGGTTTAAGGTCAGGCGGCCATGATAGCGGGCCGTTCTGTCGCCGAGCCGGTCGGCAGTCCAGCCGTGGGCATACTCATGAAAAGTAAGGCCGATGACAACGGCAGGAAGCATAATGGCTATGTCATAAAGAGTCGGAAAATTAAACATTATAACCCCCTATTGATTCAGGTATTGACGAACAAAAGCCTCTTCGTCCTCCCTGCTTTTTACACTGCCTTCCAGGCGGGCCTGCCATACAGCGTCAATTGTACGGCGAAAGATCGGTCCGGGGCGGCACCCCAAACTCTTGATAAATTTTCCGTCTATACTCGGACGGCTTTTGAGAACGAATTCGAGAAGACAGCGCAGGCGATCGCGCATTTTCTCCCCGTCCGTAAGAGCGATGAGCAGAGGATAAGACTCGCGGGGTATTTCCAAAATCAACTTGGCAAGTTCGCCAACATTCTCCCTGTTATACGTATCCTTGACCCCTGACAGAATAGCCGGATAGCCGGTAATAGAGGCTACAACGTTATCCGTCAGGCGCTTCTTAAAATGATACCTTTCGCAGATAATCCGGGCAGTCCCCGGGTCAAGCCTGTGCATAACGGCAATCAGATAGCAGAGCCATCTCTTGGAAGGAACGTAAATATCCCATTCCTGAAGTTTTTCCAGGGAATACCCTATATTTTTAAGGGCGGGTTCAACCTCCCGGTAGGACACTTCCGGAAAAATAAAAGGCCAGACCTGCAGGTTATCCAGGCGGGCCAGCATCTCACCCGATCGCGGTTCGGCAAGGATATGCTTTAGTTCCTCCCAAATACGCTCCCAGGATACCATTTTTAACACCTGTTGATCCACTGCTTCCTTAAGAAACCTCAAAGTCTGGGATTCAATGGAGAAATTATAGCGCTGCTCGAACCTCACTGCCCTTAAGATGCGTGTTGGGTCCTCAATAAAGCTCAAGTTATACAGGACGCGGATCTGGCCGTCCTGAAGATCCTGCCGGCCTCCGAAAAAGTCTATTAAATCCCCGAAACGCCCCTCGTCAAGGGACATTGCCATGGCGTTAACGGTAAAATCCCGGCGGTAAAGGTCCTGGTGCAGCGACGAGCTTTCCACTTTGGGCAGCGCGGCGGGATATTCGTAATATTCCACCCTTGCCGTTGCCACATCCACTTTAAAATCCTCGGAAAAGATTAACTGGGCTGTCCCAAACTGTCTGTGCGCCCTGACCCGCACACCGTAGAACTCCCCCAGCGAATAAGCCAGCGCAATACCGTCTCCCTCAACCACCAGATCAACGTCAAGGTTTTCAGCTTTAAGCAAAATATCGCGTACAACACCCCCGGCTGCATAAACCTGACAGCCGAGCTTGTTGCCGAGTTCACCGGACTTGTATAACAGTTCCCGGATAAAAGGGGTTAAGAACGCATCAAGAAACCCCTTCAGGTTTACCGGGTGGGCCGGCAGGGGGGAGGAATAAATCACCTGATACCGGGATGGCATTTTACCATGCACGGTCTGCAGCACATCGGAACGTGAAACAATTCCAACCAAAAAACCGCCTTCTACTACAGGGACCCTGCCAATATCGTGTTCAATCATCAATTCCCTTATTTCTGCTACCGGCATATCCGGGTGAGCCGAAATTACCCTGTTAGTCATAAAACCCTTTACAGGAGCATGGCCAAGGCCATGGTGAATGGCTTTTTCAACATCACGGCGGGAAATAACACCCAGAAGCTGTTTTTCCCTGACCACCGGAAGGCCGCTGTGACCGTACCGGAGCATCACCTGGCCGGCCTCGCTGATCGGCGTATTCGGGCCAACAGTCTTGACCGGACTGGACATGATCCCGCGGCAGGTAAGGGGCGGGTGAACTTTCTCCCTGACAACGGCCAGCAGCTTTTCCATGACTTCGCTTATTTCAGTGCCTTTTAAAGCCGCCGAGGCCGCCCCTTCATGACCGCCTCCGCCCAGGCAGGCAAGTATTTCCCCCACATTGACCTGGGATACATTGCTTCTGCCCACCACGTAAACGCGATCTTCCATCTTGACAACCGTGAAAATCGCGTCGGGCTGTTCGATCTTGGAAAGGGTATGGGTCAGGATATCCAGGCCGATGATAAATTCAGGCGCTTCAGCGTTGTAGATTAAGATGTTAAAACCGTTTACCCGGTGATGATCAGCCGATAGTAATAGTTTCTTGAGCAAGTTTTTTTGTTCCTGCGTAAACGGCTGGCCCAGAAAACCGGCCACCACTCCAAGGTTGGCGCCCTTTTCCAGTAAAAAAGCCACTGCCAGCACATCCCTGGCCGTGGTGCTTGTGAAAGTCAGCGAACCGGTATCCTCATATATGCCAAGGGCAAGAATAGTGGCTTCAAGCGCAGTGATCGGCACGCCCTGCCGGCGTATTTTTTCGATCAGCAGGGTTGTTGTGGCGCCGACCATTTCAACCACTTCCAGATCTCCGTGAAGGTCACCGCTTACCCAGGGGTGATGGTCGTAAATATGGATCTCGACCCCGGGCTTGCTAAGCGCATCAGCCAGCCTGTCCAGCCGCCTGGGGTTCTTCGTGTCTACAATAATTACCCGGCTTACCCTTGATAGATCTATATCTCTGACCGTGTAAAAATTCAGAACGTCCTTATGCAGCGAGATAAATTCCTCCACGTTGGGTGAATGCTTACCGGAAAAGACAGGCAGGGCCATGGGATAGATCTTTTGCGCCGCTACCATTGAGGCAAAAGCATCCAGGTCTGTCTTATTGTGCGTGGTTATAATTTCCAATCTGTGGGAACCTCGCTAAACATGTGTAACTATCCTGAAAATCAACTTGCATTAGGGAGGTCAACTGCCTGCGTACTCATGTTCGCCTCTTATACTTGTACGAACTCGTTCACCCTCGGGCTCGGTAAAACTCGGCGCCATGCGCCTCAAACAGTTACCTCGCTTATCCTCGGGTTCACTCGTTCTTTGAATGAAGGCTCAAAATCGCACTTAAGGCATTGCCCTTCCTTTGCTGATGAATTTTCATCCTTCTGCTGGCGCTGCATTGGCAGCATGGGTGTCTATCCTAAAAATAATACCTTCATGTAGATACGGCATTGTCACCGCTCACTCAGATGCTCCGCACCGACAGCAGTACGGCTTGCTTCGGACCGGACTAGCGGCGCTGCAAAGGCGGCATATAAATAATTCACATCATTGCTCTTTTAACTTTGGCATTAAGACTGCTTTTTCTATCAGCTTTGGAGAGCCGCTGGTTTCGCACCGCTGTCCGGTTACCATCGCTTCGCCGGCTGCTGTTACCGGCGCTTCGCAAGTCGTTCGCTGTTGACAACACCGTGCCCTTTG
>DMZI01000054.1 GCA_003485325.1 Desulfotomaculum sp. | reverse complement strand
CCCTTCAAGAACCGTCCCCCTGTATTTAAGGTATGTCCTTTTTTCGGAAAAGGCAGGCGGCCAGGATTATGGCGGCTATAATATACAGGACCGTGTAAACAAGCATCTGTGCGCTTGGTTCGGACATGCAGCCGAAAGGGCCCATCTGGGTAAAAGACAGGGAGGACCCGCCGGAAAAAGACAGAAGGATATGGACTATCTTGCGGTAAAGCGCGTCTGCAGGCATAATCAAGCTGGAAACAATTCCTATTCTGACCATCTTCATGCTTCCGATTAGCCAGCCGAACTGTTCAACCATCCCACCTACAATAGACATAGCATAAATCGTAAATACAATAATCCCGTTGGCCAGGGTAGGGAAAAGGACTGAGCCGAGGGTGGCCACACTGAGCAGGACCAGCGGCTGCAGGCAGAAAAGGCCGAGGGCGGGGTAGATACCGTTGACCATAAAACCTGTTACGAAATAAACAATTGCAGAAAGAGCGGTCAGGAAGACTGCGGCGAACAAAACCAGCAGGCAGCCGTGCCCGAGCAGTTTGCCAAGAATAAAATCCACTCTTTTAATCGGCCTGGCCAGCATAGCACATACAGTGCCTCCCTCTATTTCAGACGAGACCGTTCCAGCGGAGGAAAAAACAGCTAGCAAAGACACTATAAAGCTGCCGAAATAAATGCCGACAGAGACAAGCTGGCTGATGAGGACCTTGCTTTGCAGTTGTGTCAGGGAACTGGCATTGGCAAGCGTTTCTTTGTTCGCATAGTACAACCCCAGACCATAAAGACCCAAAAAAAGAATGGTCAGCAGGATGGCTGCGGCCAACAATTTGCGCCGCAGGACTTCACGCCAGGTTAAGACGGCTACGGTCAGCAATCCTTTTCTCTCCCTTCCTGGACCAGGTTGACAAAAAGATCTTCCAGGGAATTTTGGCGCCCAACAAGCTCATACAGCTTTCCGCCGTTTTTGACGATTACTTCAGCCAGGCGCGCCCTGTCTTCCTTATTGCTCAAAAGCACCTTTCCTCTCTCCCCTGACCAGGTAATTGAGAAAGAAGCTTCTTCCAGCGCCGCATCCAGATCAGGAGTACGCCCGCTGATTTCCACTCCCACTTCGACTGTCCTGCCGGTCAAAAGATCAAGCGGTCCTTCTTCAATGATCCTTCCTTTGCTGATTATGGCCACTCTGTCGCAGATCATTTCCACTTCGCTCAGCAGGTGGCTGTTTAAAAAAACTGTTTTCCCTTTCTGCTTCAGTTCCAGGATGATTTCCCTGACTTCTTTGCGGCCCAGTGGATCAAGCGCCGACGTAGGCTCGTCCAGGAAGAGAAGATCGGGATCGGTGAGCAGGGCGCAGGCCAGGCCGAGACGCTGCTGCATGCCCTTGCTGTAAGTGCGGACCCGCTGTCTTTCCCTGCCTGTCATGCCTGTAAATTCCAGGACCCGGGCGATTCTCGAATGCCTTGCCGAACGGTCAAGGCGGCCCAAAGAAGAATGGAGGTTGAGGACCTCCAGGCCGGTAAGCCAGTCCTGGTAATGAAAGTTTTCCGGCAAAAAGCCAATCTTTTTCTTTACGGCAAGGTTGCCTAAGGGCTTGCCGAACAGCCAGGCCTTTCCGGAAGTGGGAAATAAAAGGCCGACCAGCATTTTTACGAAAGTGCTTTTCCCGGCGCCGTTCGGTCCCAGAAATCCATAGATTTGCCCACCGTTTACCGAGAGGCAAATCTGTTCACAGCCAACTTTTGAGTTATAATATTTGGTCAGGCCGTCAGTAACAATTGCTTCTTCCATGCTACCTCATCTGTTCAGCCAGGATGACTGCCTGGTTAAGTTCAAGCCTATCCCCGGCGATGCAGTAAATAATCCCGCCGTCCTTCCAGATCAGGGCTGAGTCTTTGCTTTCCCCATTGCCAAGTGTATCTGAAGGCTTTATGAAAACCCCGCTGTTTCCGTTTATTGTTACTTCCGTTGCAGTGCCCTCAATGTTGGGAACGGGCACGGTATGCTGCCAGTCTTTGATTGCCTCCAGTTGTGAGCGCAGGCTTTCAGGCAGGACGGGGATGGCGAGCAGCGCTTCCCTGATTGCTTCCACGTCGACCCCTTCGGGAGCTCTCAGTTCAGGGCTTCGTCCCTGCGAGATCATCAGTTTATAGTTTTCCGCCGAATATTGTGCAGTCACAATAGTGGGTATGTCAATTTCAAATTTACGTCCATCTAGCCCTTCCGGCATTAATTTTGTGCTACCCAACTCCTTTAGCAGCTGGTTGACTTGATCCGTATCCGGCGTTATGCACAGCTTTGCACCCGTATTAAGGGAAAGCGAGGGTTTTATGCCATCCGGCGGATTACCGGGAAGCCTGATGGGAAAATCAACAGCCTCCTGCGCTTTGTTTAAGGAGATGGATGCAATTGTTTCTTGTTTTCCTGTAACTTCGAATTTGCCCAGATTATTGATGTCTACCTGACCTGCCCCCGTGCGGATCGCTTTGTCAAGTTGGGCAAAATCCTGGGAACTGATATTAATAGTCTGAATTCTTTCTACCCGGAAAATGTTGAGCAGGTTTCCGGCAAGAACGCGTACCGAACTGAAACTGAATGCTGCAGCAAAAGCAGCAATAATAAAACATGCGGCAAATTGTTTTCTATATTTGCTGAACACACCAGCAGCTCCTTTCTGTTTCATTTTTTCTTTAACGGCGCCCGTGCTCAAACTTATTTCAACTGCGCCGGCTTTTAACTTCTGGTTGACAAAATCGCCGGTTTCCTGCAGCCTGATCAGTTCTGCACGGCAGGCCGGGCATGCCTCAAGGTGGTTTCTTATCTCATTGGCCTGAAAGGATGGTAGTTCACCATCCAGGTAACTTTGGAGGACCCCTTCTTTATAACACATCTTCAACCCTTCTTAGAAAGCTCATATTCTCTTTTGAATTTGTCCCTTGCCCTGGCCAGCACAGAACCAACGGAACCGGGTTTAATTCCTGTTTTGGCTGCGATTTCACGGTAGTCTGCGCCCGCATACTTTAACAGCAGGCAGGTCCTGTCAAGCGACGGCAGCTTTAACAGTACTCCGTCCACAAGGCGGACTTCCTCTTGAGCAAGGAATGTTTCCTCGGCGGAAAGAGGCTTCTCAACTGATTCCTTGAAGTAAAGAGCGGTTTCCCTTCTGGACCTGTTCCGTTCACCGCGCAGGTGGTTGTAGGCCAGATTTGTAACCACGGTAGTCAGCCAGTTCAAAAGCTTCTTTTCCCCCGCCGGGGGAGTCTGGTATAGCCTGAGAAAGGTTTCCTGCGCCAGATCATCCGCCGCCTGGGAATAATCCCCCAGGATATAGGAAGCCCTTCCCCGGACTGCGCCGTAATGGGACCTGTATGTCTGTTCGAATTCCCCGGTTGCAATTGTTCTTTGGCCGGTTGAATGCGGGAAAATGATAATTCCCCCTAAAAAGGATCCTTTATGAATTATAACACCGCAGGGATAAAATCTGTGCCAGATGATTTTTGCCAGATTTTACTTTTACTTGTATAATTTTAAGTGTAATATATAGAAAAGAAAAGTATTTCTTTAATCCATATAGTTGGCAAAGGGGATAATTATCATAATCGATGGGTCGACAGAGAAAAAGATAGTGAAGTTTTTGGGCGGGAGTAATTAATCTGATCGAATTTATTTTTGACGGTCCGGTAAAAACTTTAGGGGGGTTTTTTAAATGAATGAAGCGGAAGCTATTCAGGAGGCAAGGAAACGGGTGTAAAAGATCAAGGGTTTTTACACCCACCTTTTTGTTTATCTGGTCGTGAACCTATTCCTTTTCTTTATCAATTATACAACTTCACCGGGGGTCTGGTGGTTTTACTGGCCCTGTTCGGCTGGGGGATAGGAGTTGTGATCAACGGTTTTTCCGTATTTATCTCAAGCACGAAATGGGAAGAAAGAAAAATTAAAGAAATTACAGAACAACTTTTAAAAAGTGAAGAAAAAAACTCTTAAGCCCGCCAACTGTCTTGATCTTGTTTAGCCGGCCAAATATAATTTACCTAGCTGTTTCTAGCTGATACATCTGATTACCGGAAAGGGCAAATTATGAAAGTATCTGTAATTCTGGGTCATCCGCGAAAGAGAAGTTTTAGCAGCGCTATTGCCGCAGCAGTTGTCGGCGCCTTGCAGGAAAAAGGCCATCAGATCTTTTTCCACGACCTGTACGAAGAAATTTTTGATCCCCTTTTGCCTAAAAACGAACTTCTCCGGCATACGGAACTGGAACAAAAAATTGAAGAACACTGCTCTGAGTTAAGCAGCGCGGAAGGCATAGTGATTGTTCACCCCAACTGGTGGGGCCAGCCGCCTGCCATTTTAAAGGGATGGGTGGACAGGGTTTTCAGGCCGGGTGTGGCTTATGAATTTAAAGAAGGAGGCTCAGGCGAAGGAATTCCCGACGGTCTGTTAAAAGCCAAAATAGCCGTGATATTCAATACTTCAAACACTCCTGAACAGAGGGAAAGGGAAGTTTTCGGCGATCCCCTGGAGGCTATCTGGAAGACCTGTATCTTCGAATTTTGCGGGGTAAAGAATTTTTTCCGCAAAAATTTCAGCATGGTCATGACAAGCACATTTGAAGAACGCAGGAAATGGCTGGAGGAAGTGCGCGAAATAGTTAAACGTTTATTTTAAATGAAAAAGAAAGAGCAGGATTTAATCCATTTCGGGATTTCCTGCTCTTCCTTCTAGGTAGTGCAACTAGGCACGTCCCTCCTTCTTTACCCTAAAATTTCGGAAAGTCGATCAATCCCTTCCTACTGACCCGACTCCTTAGGCCACAAAGTTGTTTTTATACAACCTCACCGCCGTCCGGATTAAGTGCTGGCTGATAGCTTTCCCTTCAAAAATAACGAATAACTAAGAACCTTTTTTAAGAATTTTTCTGAAACCTTAACGGTTTTTCAAACCATTCTTTGATTCTATGTTAGACCTACCCTTCCAGAGTCTGCTGTTCCAACGCCGATCGGGTTTTTTAGGGTAATCCCAAGCAACTAGCCTGGCTGTTTCCCTGGTAGGATTATTATATTCAGTAAATAAAAATAAGTCAATAGTATTTTTAGAAATAATAAAATATTTTATAATTGTGAAATGTTTCGCTAATAGCATAATCAATAATGCCCGTATCAACCCGGTACGGGCATTGAAAACATTGCAAAGCTAATCTGGTCATGGTATTGAGGTGTGAAATGTTTTTGCGTCCCTGATCCCGAACATTTGCACACCGCGCCCATCCCTGGCAATTGAGATTAAATCATCTACAATTACTGCGTCATCTGCGGAAAGTGATTTTAATTGTCCGGCCAGGAGATCGAGGTCGCGGGTGACTTCCAAACTGTAACCGCTGTTTTGATCAATAAAGCGGCAATAGGTTCCCATATCCTTAATTTCTGAAAAATCGACTCCAAGTTCCCGGTACAGGTTAAAAGTGTTTTGTCCCGGCCGGTGTCCCATCAGAAAATGGATGCCGCCGTCAATAAGGTATCCGCTGCGCTCCCAGGAGGCCGCAACCCCGCCGGGTTTGCTGTGATATTCAAAGATCCTGCTTTTGTATCCGTTCATCTGTGCATAGCAGCCTGCTGAGAGACCGGCCAGTCCCGCCCCGATGATTATAATAGAGTCCTTCTCCGTTTTAAGGCGCCTCCTTCATGCGTTGCAAGTACTTGCAGGGCATACTTTATTCTGTTCAAAACAGATCCTGTTTATATCTCTTTATTTAAATTTTTTACCTTCTTCCCAGGATGTTCCGATGTTTTCACCTAAGCTCAGGTATCTTTTGTCGCGTACAGACAGGATAAAAGGTTTAACTTTGAGCAGATCGGGAACACCGTTGGTAAGGTACTGTTCCTCGGTATAGGTTTCAACAACATCCCCGAGAAAGATCTCGTCTTCCGCAAGTATGTCTATTACGTTTGTCAATTTGCATTCAATGCAGATCGGGCAATTCTTAATCATCGGAGCGGTTTCCAGCTTTCCGTAGAAAATTTCGAAGACGTCCGACTTGTCTACCTCTTTTCCGGAATAAATACCGCAGTAATCCGCAGCTCCGAGCAGATCGGTAGAGGGAACACATACGCTGAAGGTTCCGTTTTCTTTGATTCCGGCGTTTGTATAACGTTTCTTGCTCAAGGAAATGGCAAGTACGGGAGGTTTCATCTGGACAGCGGTGCAAAAGGCCACCGTAATAAAGTTCGGCCTGCCGCCGACTTTAGATCCGACTAGCAATGTGGGCATCGGATAAGAAAAGTTAAGCGCTCCAATCTCAATTTTGTTCATTTTTTTAACCCCCGCTTTTTAGTATAAAATAAAACACTTCTTCCGGGCGAATCCATCTAATATTATTTGCTGTAGGAATGCTAAATCCTTTTAAAGACTTTATAAAATCTATAACTGAATTGTATAAATATTTGTAATCATTAGTTTAGTTTTATTGTCAAAATGAAGTTTACGTGTCATAATATGGTTAACTAACTTAATTTGGAGGCGATCTTCTATGGAACGGGGGATTAACTCCTGGGTCGAGGAATATAAAAAGAAATGTGCGCAGTTGAACTATATATTCGGCAAAATTCACCGGGGAGACAGGATATTTATAGGAACAGGCTGCGGGGAACCCAGGTTTCTTGTGCACTCTCTTGCCGATTACGTAAAGTCTTATCCGAAGGCCTTTTTTGATGCGGAGGTACTTCACGTTTGGACCATAGATATCGCCCCTTATACTCAGGGGGAATTTAAGTCAAATTTCAGACACAACTCTTTGTTTATCGGGGCCAAGACCAGGGAGGCCGTAAACACAGGCGCTGCTGATTATACGCCTGTATTTTTATCTAAGATTCCGGATCTTTTTTACCGCAGAGTTGTTCCCCTTGATGTGGCCCTGATTCAGACATCACCCCCGGACAGCCACGGTTACCTTAGCCTGGGTGTGAGCGTGGACATTGTTAAGGCGGCTGTTGAAAACTCGCGGCTCGTTATCGCCCAGGTCAATAAAAACATGCCGCGGGTGCACGGGGATGGATTTATCCACATCAACAAAGTTGATTTTATAGTTCCTTTTGATGAACCTATTCTGGAGTACAGGTCTGAGGTGGAAAGCGGGGTTGCGCAAAAAATCGGTAATAATGTCGCGCGGCTTGTCAGAAACGGGGATACTATCCAGGTAGGATATGGAAATATTCCAAACGCAATTTTGGCTAACCTGGTTGATAAAAAAAACCTGGGAGTGCACACCGGGCTTTTATCAGACGGTATTGTGGAACTGATTAAAAAAGGCGTCGTTGATAATTCTAAAAAAACTATCAACAGGGGAAAAACTATCGCTTCCTTCTGCATGGCAAGCAGCGAAACCTATGAATTTATTAACGATAATCCATCCATTGAATTCAGGACGATCGACTATACCAACAACCCCCTTATTATTGCCCGGCATGAAAACATGACGGCCATCAACGCAGCACTGGAAATTGACTTGACCGGGCAGGCGACGGCCGAATCCCTGGGGAAAGTTTTTTATAGCGGGATTGGGGGACAGATCGACTTTATGAGAGGCGCAGTCATGGCCAGAAACGGCAAGACAATCCTGGCTGTCAAATCAACAGCCCTAAATGGAGAAGTATCACGGATTGTTCCTTTCCTGGGAGAGGGCGCGGGCGTCACACTGCACAGGGGCGATGTTAATTACGTGGTAACTGAGTTCGGCATTGCCTACCTGCACGGCAAAAATATAAGAGAAAGGGCGATGAGCTTAATTTCTATAGCCCATCCGAAATTCAGACCCTGGCTCATTGAAGAGGCTAAGAAAATGAACTTGATCTACCAGGACCAGGCTTTTATTCCCGGAGAAAAAGGTGTATACCAGGAGGAATTGGAAACATTCAGGACTACTCAAAAAGGCGTCGAAGTCTTTTTGAGGCCTGTCAGAATAAATGATGAGCCGCTTTTGAAAGATTTCTTTTATTCTCTTTCGGATAACAGCATGTACAAACGGTTTATCTCTATGCGCAAGGATATGCCCCACGAGCGCCTGCAGCAATTTTCCGTAATCGATCATACGAAGGAAATGATTATTTTAGCAGTGATCCAGGAAGATGAAAAGGAAAAACTGCTGGGTTTCGGACAGTATGAGATCGACGAGATCATGCATACGGCGGAAGCAGCTTTCGTAGTTCGTGATGATTACCAGAACAAAGGTCTTGGCACAACCCTGCTTTCCTATCTTATTCAGTTGGCCAGAAAAGGAGGCCTTTTAAGCCTGTCAGCCGAAGTTTTAGAGGAAAACAAGCCAATGCTGTGGGTTTTTGAAAAGGCCGGATTTAAAATTGAGTCCACCGAAGCGGGAATTTATGATTTGAAGCTA
>DMZI01000006.1 GCA_003485325.1 Desulfotomaculum sp. | reverse complement strand
ACGACCCATTTTAACTTGACAGCATCAAGCCCTTTATATTGCTTGACTCACTTAGTGAATTTTTGTAGAATAAGATTAAAGTAAATATGTGCCTGTGGCTCAATGGATAGAGCATCTGACTACGGATCAGAAGGTTGGGGGTTCAAGTCCCTCCAGGCACGCCAGAGAAATCAAGCCCTCCGGGGCTTTTTGTTTTATATCAAAATGGACTTTATGCCAGTAATTATGCCAGTAGAGTTTTTTAAAGCTTAGAATGAAAAACCAGGGGGCGGAACTCCCCTGGTAGTTTTTCTGTGATACCCTGCTATTTTTGGTAGGGCTTTTTACATTAATTCATCAAGCAAAGCATCTATCTTTTCAGCGGTTTTGTCTTTCTCTTCTTCCGGCATAAACTCAGTGTAAATATCCATCGCCGCTACAGTACTGAACCGCTCATGACCTAATAGATCCTGAACGTTCTTTACTGTCTCGCCCGCTTGAAGGAGCAGGACCGCTACAGTGTGCCGCAGGGAATGAAAACTGCTCTCAGCTTGGTCTTTTTATACTGTGTCAGCCAAATTGTAAGCCAGGTCCCGAAGTGATCCTTTTGGGGAACAACAAAACTACCTGTTCTAACTTCATTCTGTGCTTTGACAAGTTTATCATGGGCCTCAATCTTTGTCTTGCCGTAATAAGCATATCTTTTAGTTTCGCCGGTTACAGGGTCCTTAACGCTCATTCGGGCCTGCCATTGGCCGTTTTTTAATTGGGTTATGCCACCTTCACCGTTACTATTTCTTTTCTTTTTGGCCATTTTTTAATGCCTCCTTTTTATACTGGCAGTAGTCCCTGCAGTGTTCACAATAAAATGGTTCAACTTTTCTTGGAGCGTATTTGGGGTTAACAATCGAGTCATCCAGTCTAAAAAACCGGAAGAAACTGTTGCCGTACACCCTTGGAGGAAGTATTTTAGTGGTATTCTTTTGTCTTGGGATTGGTTTTTTATTGACGCGCCTGTACTCTTTGGATTTAATTAGCGCATTCCTGGGTACATCCCCTGACGGCATGGGAGAAATGGGATTGACGGCAGTCCTGGTCAATGCTAATGTTTCCATGGTGACCGCATATCAAATGTTCCGGCTTTTGTTTATTTTATTTGTAGTTTCTTTCTTGTTAAAGTGGCGCTTCGGCAGTAGTATCCAAAGGTAAAACGTCTGAAACTTAACCAGGGTGTTCATCACCAGTTTTAAAAAAAATTTACCGGCTCTCCTGTAAAAAGAAAGCCGGTATTATTTTTAAGCTATAAAGTGAATGAAAAACTTTTAATAACTTAATTCCTTTATGTCCTTAAACAATTCAAGAACTTTGGGGTTAGCAAGCGCATCACTGTTTTCCACCTGTTCATTGTGGATAACGTTACGCACCGCCAATTCCACTTTTTTACCACTAATTGTATATGGAATATCTTCTATACTAATTACTTTTGCCGGCACGTGCCTGGGAGTTGTATTTACTCGAATAGTATCCTTTATTTTTTTGATCAATTCCTCGTTTAATTCCACGCCCTCGGCCATTTTTACAAACAGTATTACACGCACGTCATTGTCCCAGTTCTGACCTACTACCAAACTATCCCTAATCTCTTCCAGCGACTCCACCTGCCGGTAGATTTCCGCAGTACCTATACGAATTCCCCCGGGGTTTAAGGTCGCATCCGAACGCCCATAAATGATAAGCCCACCGGTATCCGTAATTTCGATAAAGTCACCATGGTGCCATATATTTGGGTAGACGTTGAAATAAGCCCTTTTATATTTTTCCCCATCCGGGTCATCCCAGAAAAATATGGGCATTGACGTGAAAGTCAAAGTACATACAAGCTCACCTTTTTGGTTAAGCACTGCTTTACCTTTTGAATTGAATGCCTGCACTTTCATGCCCAACCCCCGGCATTGTAATTCTCCGGCATATACGGGGCCAATCGGGTTTCCCAAAGCAAAACAGGAAATTATATCAGTCCCTCCGGAAATGGAAGACAAGCAAACGTCCTGCTTAA
The DNA here is from genome assembly GCA_003485325.1 of Desulfotomaculum sp. Taxonomy (GTDB): domain Bacteria; phylum Bacillota; class Desulfotomaculia; order Desulfotomaculales; family Nap2-2B; genus 46-80. The sequence goes on along the minus strand of DMZI01000006.1, from coordinate 6,668 downwards.
TATCGCGGTAAACATATTCAAAGCTCTCCGCTGATAGTGGGGAACCCGTAGACAGGATGGTCTTAAGCACACTTAACTCAAATAATTTTCCCGGTTTTACTCCTTCCTTTTCAATGGCCGTCAGGTACTTTGCGCTTGTGCCAAATATGGTGACCTTTTCATCCTGCGCCATCTTAATAAGCGTTTCGGGACCCGGGTAAAAAGGAGAACCATCATAAAGCAACACTGTTGCTCCTACAGCCAATGAGCTAACCAACCAGTTCCACATCATCCACCCGCAGGTAGTATAATAAAAAATTTTATCTTCCCGTTTGAGGTCGGTATGCAGTATTAGTTCCTTCAAATGTTGTATTAAGGTGCCTCCTGCCCCGTGGACAATACATTTAGGCACACCGGTGGTTCCCGATGAATACATGATATACAGCGGGTGATTAAAAGGTAATTGCGTAAATTCAACCTTCAGGCCACTATCCCTTGACAGGAAGTCAGAAAACAAAACTGCCCTGGGAATTCCTGATAAATCAATGTCTTTATCAGTATAGGGCACCACTACGACTTTTTCCACTGAGGGTATTTGTTTGAGTATTTCGGTTACCTTTACTAAAGAATCGTGCGCTTTACCGTTATAATAGTAGCCGTTGACTGTAAACAGCACCCTGGGCTGGATTTGTCCGAACCTGTCCAGAACACCCTTGATGCCAAAATCAGGTGAGCATGAGGACCAGATCGCGCCAATGCTGCTTGCCGCCAGCATAGCTATCACAGTTTCAGGCATATTGGGCATGAAACCAGCTACGCGATCACCTATTCCTATACCTATTTCACGCAGGGTTTTGGCCAGCCTCGCAACCCGGTCGTAAAGCTCGGCGTAAGAAATATGCACCGGCGCCTGGTTTTCACCTATAAAAACTAATGCATCCTGTTCATCACGATATCGTAGCAGATTCTCCGCAAAATTCATCTGTGCCTCGGGAAACCACTGTGATTTGATCATGTCCTCCTGATCAAGGACAACATTTTCATACGGGCGGGAAGCCTTAATGCCGCAAAATGCCCACACGGCAACCCAGAAATCAACAGCATTACAGACAGACCATTCATATAACTCACTATAGCTAGTTATTTTTTCAGTAAATTTATTATTTATATATTCAATAAACTTAAACATATTTGTATTTCTTTTTCTTTCTTCAGAAGGCTTCCATAGCATTTTAGGCATTATTTATTACCCCACATGTTTATATTGATTTGAAACAATTAATTCACCTGTCCAAGTTGGTAGTTTATCCATTTCCAGACCAGTGGACTAAACAGCAGCTCAAGGTGATTAACCGGCAACACATGTTTCGCCAGTAATTTTGCCCTATTCCTGGTTAAGCCGCTGGTATGTAAAACACTTTTTGTAAATAATATACCATCTCCATCTACTCCTGAACATGGAACGGGAAAATCATTTTTACAGCCTGCCAGTATGGCTAACTCCAACCCGGCCGCCACGCCGGTTTCCTCCAACTTCTCAATCAGATTACCTCCCTGCTCAATTGCCCGGCAAATGCCCTGGGAGCGGCCATACAATCCCGTTCCCCCGTGATAAGTAGTCCAGTAGTCCGGCTGACCGAGCTCCAGCGGGTAAATGCCATCCCATGAAAACAGCATCTGGCGCTGCCCGGGAAACGCGCCTCCCTCATAAATAGAATAAAGTGTCGTATCAAGCATTTCCCCTCTGAACAGTATCCTGTCCCAGGAGAGCACTCCATCCGCCCCGAAATTTAAAAATGGATATCGAAAAGAAAAATCCAGCCCCAGGTTTGGCGTCCCCAGCATGATATACCTTCTGACGCCACCTCTGTAACTGATTTTTCGGTTTTCTAAAAGGCCGGAAAGGTATATCCGCGCCGGCATTCCCCCTTTGCTGTGCGCCACAATATCCACCTGGGGAGCACCTGTTTCCATTCTGATCAGTTCTATGGCCTCTGCCAGTTGCCCGGCTTGAAGGTAATTATCCCCATGAGGGTGGGAAAAGGTAATGGCAAACACCCTGTAACCTTTTGCCACTAAAAATTGCATTAAGCCAGCGTCTCCCGGGAGGAACGATGACCAGACATTGGCGTTAAGTCCGGCGCCGTGTACCAATAGCACGGGAACCGGCCGCGGGTTGCTGTCCCATAAAGGCGCGTAGTGCAAAAGAAAATAGCACGAGGAAGGCCGCGCAGTGCCAAAGTTCCGGATAATAAGCTGATCAGTGTGTTCGCTGCGTTCACAGAACAGTTCCGATAGATCGCCGGCTTGCGCAAGTTGGCAGCGTTTCACTTCAGCCCAACGGTTCTCCTGTCCGGAAAAGAAATTTTTTCTAAAAAACCATGCCGGGGAGGTGGAAATCTCCACAGGCCATTTTAAACCTGTGGAGATTGCTTTAAGCAGGCTAAACATATAGCGACCTTTCCTCAAGCCATTGCTTTATGGCGGGGAAGACTTTTTTTACGGCCAGGCTGCCGAAAACCAGGCCGCCATGCCCTACGGGAAACTCCAGGTAGGTTTTGTCCTGCGCGGATATATGCTCTAAAATGGCTTTTACCTGACCCGGCAGCACAATATGATCATTGCCGCCAGCCAGCGCCAGGACGGAGCTTTCAATATGCGCCAGGTCCACCCGGTAACCCCGCAGGGTAAACTCCTTCTTAACCAGGGAATTTTCTTTGTAAAGGCCGATCCACTGGCGATATGCCCCACCCGGAAAGGGAACACCATCGTTCACCCATTTGTTTAGTGCCATCCAGGACTGGACAGGAATATCATTATAGATCATTTTCCATAACCTGGTATAGGTGCCCAGGTAGTTGTTGACCGGATTTAATATTTTTGTCCCGTTATCGATGAAATCAGAGGGGATTAGGCCATAAGTATCAACCACCTTCTCCAGGTTGAAATCGGGCCTTTTAACCCAGATCCCGCAAATCCCTGCATCGGTGAAGTCAATGGGAGCGGCAATCAGCACCATATTCCTGACAATAGGTTCCCGCTGCAGCGCAGTGTATATGACCGACATCGTGCCACCCATACAGTAACCGAGCAGAGTCAATTCCTTTGTGCCGGAAGTCTGCGCCACCTTTTCCACTGCCCGCAGAATATAGTCCAGAATCAGTTCATTGAAAGACAGGTCCTTGTCTTCCCATGACGGGGTGCCCCAATCCAGCATATATACGTCGAAACCGTTGTTAACCAGGTATTCCACCAGACTGTTACCGGGATAAAGGTCGAGAATGTATGGTTTATTGATTAAAGCATACAGCATCAGCACCGGCACCGGGTGAACTTTATCCTTAACTGCGCGGTAGCGGTAAAGCTCAGCTTTATTTTTTCTCCAGATCACGTCTTTAGGCGTCAAACCGGTTTGAGGACTTGGGGCGCTGGCAATGATGTCCATCCATTTCTGGGTGGTATGGTAAAACTGGTCAAACCCCTCCTGGAGTTTTTCCCCCGCATCTTTCGCGGACCCGCTATAAAAAAGGGAAGATCTCAAATTTTACTCACCCCCTCGGTTAAATATAACTTCCATTAAGCCCTTGGCGGCATAACCAGGGCTTCACCATTCAGTACAACTTCGCCCTTCTGGTTCGTACAGGTTGTCTTTAAGTGAACCCTGTTTCTCTCTTCAATGATTTCAACAATTTCCACAGCCGCCCGTACGGTATCCTGCGGCCGCACCGGCTTTAAATACCTTAATTTTTGCTCCAGGTAAATGGTGCCGGAACCGGGCAGCTTGGTCCCGATTGCAGCAGAAAGCAAACCGGCCGTCAGGATGCCGTGTGCTATCCTGCCCCCGAACATGGTTTTAGCTGATTCCACATCGTTGATGTAGAATCAGCTAAAATCCCCTGTAATTCCGGCAAATAAGTAGATTATCCGCATCATTAACTGTTTTCTCAAAATAATCACTGTCTCCGACATTTAACTCTTCGATAGTCTTTCCCCTCATCAACCAGCACCTCACTTAAAGGATTTTATTAATCAATGAATCAACATCATTTTCCAGGTTTATATTAAATCTCCTTCTTCTTTTATTTTCCCAGCGGTTTCCCGTATCTGCTGCGGGTCTTTCCCGGAGGCCGAAGCAGTACTCGCAACCTTCTGATTCCCCTCCGGAGCTCCCTCAAATAGTAGAGAGACCTTCCTGGAAGCGCCGCCCTTCCTTGTCCGGTCTTGAATTCCCCGGCTAAAAGTGTCGTGAAGAACACGTATCTGTACTGTCAGTCCTTCAATTTTTGTTGCGAGCATATCCAGTCTTTCTTCTATTAAGACAATCTCCGGTATATTCTCTTCCTTCTTCTCCTTCTCAGCAGCCATTCTATCTACAATGATCATGAGATTCGTCACTAGACGGTTAAGATTTCTTTCCAGGCCGGCTTCCATGCCGTCCAGTTTATCCTCCACTCCGATTACCAGTTTAGCTACCCTGGCTATATCTTTTTTGGATGGCGCCTGAACGGTTTCAAAATAGCGGTCAAGGCTTTTTCTAAACATTTTTTCAAAGTCGAGGTATTGGCCGAGAAACTGGTTTATCTCTCCGGCAAAACTATCCGTGGATATAGTATATTTTAAAAACTCAGCCATCGAACTTTCATTCATATAGTAAAACTTTTTCCATATTTCTAAAAGGTTAGGCATAACCGATTGTTCTTTATTCCCGTTATTTGAATCCACATTTTCACCTCTAACTGCTAACAGTGGCAAAATTAACCCCTGCCCATTTTATAATGGACCAAATTTCAGACACAAAAACAGGGGGTCTTAAGATGAAGGGTTGACACAACTTTTTACTGATAAACGCAAAAGGAACGGATGCATTGAAAGGGGTTATTTGATTTTTACCGCCCTTGACATGGAGCATCTCGGCCTATGTGTACCTGAAGCCAAACGGAGGCAACCGATTTGGTTTATGGCCTCCTGCCTAAAAAGGCTCACACAGGCCGCACTCCATGAAAAAATTACGGAAGCGGCCAAAACCTCGTAAAATTATGAAAAAATGCATACAACTTTAGGTAAAAAATAGGTTTCAATTCTTTATTTAGTTTTCACAAGAACACATTTTTAACCTATATTTTAAGAATAAGTTTCTTCAATTAATTTGTGGCATTTTGAACCTTTTCCGAGAGGTCATCGATCTTTTTGGAGAGTTCGTTGAATTTAAAGAAATAGGGTGCTTTTATAGAACTGAAAGTGGTTTTTACGGCTTCCTGGACAATATTCCGAAATTCATTATGATTCTTTCTGGCCTGTTCCATCAGTCCTTCAACGATTTTGACAGATTCATCGCGGGTAACCTTCCTTCGTTCTATGTAGTCTTTGGCGAATTTTTCTATGTATTCCTGACCCCACGAAAAGCTGCCCACCGTTGCCAACCAAATATCCCACACTTTGTCAACCGCGTTGCTATTCATTTGCAGCAACGTTTCCATGTTTTTGTCCATTAAACATGACCTCCTAATTTTTTTTACGTGAATAAACTCACAAAAATAAATATACATCTAAACCGTTAAAAATACAACCTTTAAATGGTTAAATTGTTTTTATTTAACATAATTATTTTACTTCTTAAAAGTCCATTTGAAATTTTGAATAAGCAAAACCCTCAGAACCGTAAACAGCAGGAAATTATATCTGAATCCAGCCCCCGTCGATGGTATATCCTTGAGCGGTTATGGCATCGGCCGCGTTCGAACACAAGAACAGCGCCAAAAAGCCGACTTCGCCGGGTGTCAGAAGCCGTTTCATGGGCACTGGACGTAAAATAACCTGGTTTAAGACATCTTCCTCCGGAAGGTTATGGCCTGCAGCCAGATCTTTCAGTTGGTTACGCACCAGGGGGGTGTCCACATATCCAGGGCAGATGGCATTGACAGTAATGCCATGGGTGGCCGTCTCCAGGGCTATGACCCGGGTTAAACCCAGCAAACCGTGTTTTGCGGAAACATAACCGGCTTTGAATGCCGATGCTATTTTGGCGTGCACGGAAGCGATATTAATAATCCGCCCAAAACCTCTTTCCTTCATCCCCGGCACTACCGCCTGGCTTAACATAAAGGGTCCCACCAACAGCACCTCCAGCATCCGGCGGTAAATTTCGGGCGTGAAACTTTCCAGTGGAGATACATGCTGAAAACCAGCATTATTAATTAAAATATCCACCTGCTTTTCTCGAACCAGCCGGACAAAATCAGGGTCGGTAATATCCCCGGGAAAAGACTCTCCCTGCAGTTGCCGCGCTACTTCCAGGGTACGCCCGGGCAGGAGATCGTTAACCAGCACATTTGCCCCGGCCTGACTCATGACTTCCGCAACACCATATCCAATACCGGAACAGGCCCCTGTTACCAATACTGTTTTACCGGTTAAATCAACAACTAAATTTACTTTTTGCTTTTGACCGGCCATATTTTCCCCTCCAAATCACTAGCGTTGCATAAAACTTTGATTACGATTTCAAGCATAAATTTAGTAAATTTATACATACCAGCACATGCCATATATGGTGTATACACCCAATAGGTTTCTTTTATCTAACGCAAGAAGAAAACCACTTAAAGGTAGTCCTTATCCACATTTTAACGCAGTATTAAAACTATAAAACTAACGTGTCGTAAGTTAGATCGTCTAAATGTTCGCTTTCT
>DMZI01000011.1 GCA_003485325.1 Desulfotomaculum sp. | reverse complement strand
CCGTTACGGCTGTTTCCGGTGTTGTTTCCTTCAATGCTGTGTTTTTTGTACCCGAGGTGTTCTTCTATTTCAGCCTCGAATATTTGTTGCAGTGTGTCCTTGAACAGGTTCTTAAGCATCTCATGTACGTCTTCAACGGTGCGGCAATCCTTTGCTAATTCCTTGATGGTTTTGTCCTGTAAGTCTTGCATAAATGGTCATCTCCTTTATTGTTAGTATTAACCATTTACACAAAATAACTTACATACTCTTTTCGCAGGTTGAAAATCGAAGCCTGGTCTTTAAAAACGCAGGCAGATAGGAAATAAAATCATTAATCATCTCTTGTAAAACGCTTTCAGGCATTGAAAGCAATCTCATTCGATAATTTCGCCAACTCTTTGAAATCGCTTTCTTTAAGAATTCGTATTGGAACGCCTTTCTCAATGAGTTCCTCCGCCTTTCTGTGCTTGGAACTCTTCTCGTGACCTGCGAGTTTCTTTATGTCTTGGTCACCTACCACCAGCAATGTGGTTTTCTTTGTTACTCCTGATGATACTTGGCAACCAATGGTGGCCGCTAGATCGATAGCTTCTCGGCGCGGTATTTCTAGGGTCCCAGTAAAAACAAGAACCTCGCCATAAAGGGCACCTTCTGGATTCCCTTCACGCCTTATAACAGAACCAGAACTGCTTGCTATGGGGTCGATTGGCTGGCGTATCCGCTTAAGCCATCCATTTATGTCTAGTCCGCTTTCATTGGTTGCGGCAAGAAGGATATGCGCTGCTACCTTTGCGTCTTCCAAGGCATCATGGTGTTTGAAGTCATATCCGAGGAGCTTACATACATTATAAAGCCCATACCCTTTCCATGCGCACTCCTTCCATGTCCGACGCGCCACCCGCGCCGAATCAAGCCAAGTACATTCTATCATGCTAATGCCATACCGCCGAGTTGCTTGGTACATCGCTACCCGATCAAAGTGCGTGTGGCAGACAACTACCGTACCTTTGAGATATGAATGTAGCGTATCGGCTAATTCTGGGAATTTTGGAGCACCCTTAACAACAGACTCATTGATTCCGTGGATAGATATATTGATGCAATCGAAGTAATCCTCTGGATCGACATAGGTTTTCCATTCATCTGAAAAAGCATCATTTTCATACTTCACCAGACCGATCTGGCAAATCGATGCCATATCGGCATTCGCTGTTTCTACGTCGATGGAAACGAAGTTCATGGTTTGATCCCCCTTCCTCTCAGCCTAAAAGTCCGATGTAACTTCCAAGGTAGCCATGGCAACTGATGCCAGCCCCCGCTCGAACTTTAGATATGGAGTTCCATCATCAAGGCGAAGTCGTTCCGCATCGACCGTGCTAACAGCCAAAATATCGAACAGAATAAAGCCACGATTTTCAACTAGAAGCCTTTCGTCCTCGCTGTAACACACCACGTCCAGTTCCGGATCAGTTTTGCTGAGATGTTCCTGAAGTTCACGGACCTTCATTTGTTCTTCCTCCTGTCTCTTGGTGCAGTCAGGTCATAGCGTCTAACGCCAAAGCTCACCTGCCGCTATGGAGCGCAGCGGAATAATGGTCAGGTGGAGCGCATTATTATACGCCGGTGGTTGTCTTTTCTTGACCCTTTCTCACTTATTAAATCCCCCAACGTTACGATAGATGCGAGCATTTTCTAAACTACTGAAACAATCTCCACCCTATCAATTTCGTCTCCAATTAGAATCTCATTTCTACAAAAAGCATAATTTACCTTTTTTTATGGCGGCAAGAAAAACCCGGCAGTTGACCGGGTTGTCTAACGTCAATCCGCCTCGCCGGCCCGTCGGGCCTGACGTCTACATGCGTGAAAGAATGGTAACGGCCGGCTCCGAGGCGAATGAAACTCTTGGCAAGGTTGTATTATTTCCAAAAGGAGGTGAGCCCCATGCTCCAAACTTGCCTGTCGGCGGGCAGGCCGGCCCTTTTCACCGACAACCCGCGCGTAGAAGCTGCCGGTTCTCTCATATGGCCAACTACGCCAAAGACGGGCGACTCCTGGGCGTGCAGTACGCCGGGACGGGGGAGTTGGGAGAGCCGTTATCTGTACGATAAAGGGGCGCAAACATCTTTTCGTCGATTTTACAAAAGACGTGTTCGTAGTATAAAGGAGCCCAGCTTTTCTCCAACATGGCCCTCGTTCTGGGATTCATGTAGGTAGCTGTGTTAAATAATTCGGGTTGGAGATGTGAATTGTTCTTCCTAAACACTGTATGACCCCTGGGGATAACTTATATTGCATTAGCTTTATATATCTTTCACTACCTTTATAATTCTACCCCATGGGAAAAATTACTCCTGGAAAAGTTAATTTTTTAGAGATTTTTTTGAGGTTTTTGCACCGGAATCATTTAAAGCATTTCTGACACAATAAAGAAAATTCCCAGGCCGATGAGAACTACTGCGCTACATTTTTGTAGGCCCATAAGAAGCGATTGTTTCTTTAAAAGGGATTTCAACAATCCAGTAAAAGTTCCCAAAGCTAGAAGGGGAATGCTTCTACCTAACGCATAAAGGAACAAAAACCAGAAGCTTAAAAAAAGGTCTGCCCTGGTAATAGCTACAGCCAGCATAGCGGTCGTAATGGGGATGGTGCAAGGTGAAGCAATTAAGGCAAAAGGTATGCCCAATAAAAAAGCGCCTATCATTCCTTCTCTGCCGGAAAAAGTTTTTAGTATTTCTTGTCCCATGCCAAATTGCCAGGGAAAGATATCCAAAATTACAAGTCCCATTATTATCATTAAAATTCCTATAAAAAAATACAAATATGACAGATTAGAAAGCGCCAGACCCAAGACAGAGGCCAGTATACCGAATATAGCAAGGGTAAGCGAGAGTCCCAAGACAAAAGAAAGGGACAATAAAAAACATCTGAATTTGGTAGTATCTCTGGAGCCGCCCACATAACCAATCATTAGGGTTGCAGTAGGCAAAGAGCACGGGCTGAAGCCCGCAACCAAACCAGCTAAGATAGCGGCACTGAAAGACAGTTCATTCACAAAAGGGATCATTATTTATCCAACTCCTTGAAGATCCTGTTTATTTCCTCCATTTGCAGTTGACCTGTCTGTTTTACAAGAACTCTACTTTCAATATCAGTAACTACAAGGGCAGGAATTCTATCTACATTAAATTTTTTAGCCATATTCATCATACTCTCCTGGTAATCCTTATCCTCTACAGCAATATCATACCAAGTAAATTTGACACGCTGACCATATTTGTTTTCTAATTCTTTGACTGAGTCTCGGTGAGTTTCAAAAAGGATCCTGGTCCCTTCACAACAATCTGCATTATAAGTAAACACGATAACCTCTGCAGGAGGAAGGGTTAGCTGGCTATTGGTCGGAACATTAGCAGACTTTCCTTGTGGGGTTTGTTTAATGGAACAGGAAGAGAAGATGGCTATAAAAAAAATTAGAGCTATTAGTAAAAATATTTTATTAGAAATTCTCAACAACTACACCCCACCTAATACATTTATAAAATCGAAATTTACCCGTATATTGATCCAAAGATAATACCGGCAATGGTTGAAAGAGCAATAACAAGCAAAACAAAAATTGCTGTTTTCTTATTTCCAAGAATTTGTCTTATCACAATTATGTTGGGTAGGCTTAAAGCAGGTCCTGCTAATAGAAGGGCGAGTGCCGGCCCTTTTCCCATACCGCTGCCCAACAGTCCCTGTAAGATTGGAACTTCCGTTAACGTGGCAAAATACATAAAAGCACCTACAACCGAGGCTATAAAATTAGCCGCTAGCGAGTTGCCCCCAACCAGCGAGATAATGTACTCGGCTGGGATAATCCCAGTATCCGAACCAGGCCGTCCCATCAGAAAGCCTGCTACCAGCACGCCTCCCAGGAGCAGCGGAAAAATCTGCTTGGCAAACCCCCATGTAGAATCCACCCAGGTGTATAACTCATCCTTGTTAAACCACGATCTTAATATAGTTGCCAGCACTGCCAGCAGCAGAACTACCAGGTACCAATGCACCTGATAGACAGCATATAAAAATCCCCAGGGCTGCTGTGGTCTGCCCCAGGTTGCAAAGATTAAAATAAGCACCATTGTTCCAAAGAACGTGATGTACTGGCCTAAAGACTTACCATCTTCTACTGGCAGGTTAATTAGCGCTGATTCCTTTTCCTCTTCTTCTTTAATGAAGAATATATGCATGAGCAGTCCGATGACGATAGAAAAAATAACCGCACCTAATGCTCGTGCTACCCCCAGTTCAAATCCCAGTACCCGTGCAGTAAGAATTATAGCTAGCACATTTATGGCTGGTCCGGAATACAAAAAAGCCACTGCCGGTCCAATACCTGCACCGCGTTTGTACACACCTGCGAATAGGGGGAGTACTGTACACGAACATACTGCTAGAATAGTACCGGAAACAGAGGCAACACCGTAGGATAGGATCTTGTTTGCTCCTGCTCCAAAATATTTAAGTACTGATGCTTGTGATATAAAGACTGCCATAGCACCGGCGATAAAAAACGCTGGCACCAAACAGGTTAAAATATGTTTCTGCGCGTAATCCTGGAGCATAAAAAAAGCATCTAAAATTGCCGTTTGTACTCTCGGATTTTGAAGCGGAATGTAAAAGGATAACAAAAAAATACCAACTAATAAAATAAACTTGTCGCGTTCTTTCAACAAAACACATCCTTACACGGTATGATGTTCACTTTATTATTAATAATGTTTGTATAAAACAATAACGCCGGAGTTATCCCGGCAAAAAAGATACTAAGGTCTCCATAGCTAACGCTATATAAAGATGTTAACTCAAACGGTTTTTTACCTCGTCACACACTCTTGCAATGTCTTGTTGAGCCAAATTAAAATCATGACTTTTCTTTATACCTAAATCAGTAACCACGATATATTCGCTTATTGGAATATCTGCATGCTCCAATAATTTTTTGGCGCATGCAACCTGACAACCGTCAATGACTACATTGCGGCTTCCCCTGGAGGATTCAATAAAACTTTCCACATGCCCGCCCAAACCGGCAAGGCAAAATATTTTACCAACATTTTCTACATCAAGCTTAACTGCCGCTTGATTAGCTACCTGTCCAACATTAGAGCCACCTGAGCAGGCAAAAATAAGTACGGGAGTATCGGAAAAGCAACATTCATCGGCCATTTTTATAACCTCCATAAAATATAATATTTAGATTTCTTGCAGAATGTAACGTTTAAGATCTCCCTTGCCTGGTACCTTGCCCATGACTTTTAATTTACCATTAATCATAAGTCCGGGAGTGATTAGAACACCGGCCTCAACAATCTCATCCATAGTCTCAACTTTTACAACATCGGCACTAACACCCATTTCTTGCACAGTTTCGTTAACCGCCTTAAACAGGGCGTTGCATTTAGCGCATCCTGTGCCCAGGATCTTAATTTCCACTTTTCCCACTCCTCCTAAAAGTTTAAGTCAGCAATCTTTCACAGTATAACATGGTCTTGTAATATTAACAATATGTAATATACTAATATTGTATCCTATGCAATTACCACCTGATTCGAAAAAAAACTTATCAATAAATCATGGAATATTTTAAGGAGGATAAAGATGTCCAACGAAAAAATGATGATGAACAAGGTAGAAGTACTGAAAGCATTAGCCCATCCGACCAGGCTTAAGATTATCGAGATGCTCAAGGAGGGTGAGCGATGCGTTTGTGAAATCAACGTCCTAGCGGATATTGAACAGTCAAACATCTCACAGCACCTTGCCATATTGAGAAAGGCGGATATCCTCACGTCTAGGAAAGATGGATCCAAGGTTATTTACAGGGTCAAATACGATGAAATCTTTCAGATCCTCAAGATTCTTGAGGATCTGATATCTGTTCAGCTTAAAGCCCAAATTGACTTTTATAAAGAGTATAAGCAAAAGCAATATTCTAAAGCTATAAGGTCAGCTTAAATAATTCTTTATACGAAGGACTGATACTGATGCCTGCTCAGGCCAGAATGGTTGCTACCCAAGGGGGACAGGGAACGCAATATAGTTCAGGTACCGCCGCTCGCCGGAATGCCGTGATCGCCGACGAGCAAGACCATACTGGGTTCTGTGATTAGTTTTATGACGGGAATCATTGGATTAGGCGGTGGTTATGCCTTTGTATAATGGACCCGTCAGTTTGACACAAAAACAAAAAATTTAAGCTATAATGAGAGACATGGAAAAGAGAAGAACTTACTCAGCGGAAGAAAAAGCCAATATTGTACTGCAATTGTTGAGAGAGGAAAGAACCACCTCGCAGATAGCCGCCGAAACAGGGATTCACCCGACGGTGCTGGCCCGCTGGAAGGCAGAGGCCATTGATAATCTACCCAGTCTCTTTACCCGGGGTGCCAGTGAGACAGAGAAAATGCGCAAACAGCACGAAGCCGAGAAAGAAGAACTGACAAGGCAGATCGGTCAGCTGACTATTGAGGTCAACTGGCTCAAAAAAAATCTGCAGAAGTCCACCAGTGTCGAAGAAAGACGTGAAATGCTGAACAGGGACTACCGGAAAATCCCATTGAAGAAACAGGCCCGGCTATTGGATGTAAACCAAACCAGTGCCTATTACCGTCCCAGGAAAAAGGAAGACACTGACATCGAGTTGATGCATCGGATCGACGAAATATACACCCGGTGGCCTCACTATGGATACCGCCGGATTACAAAAGAACTTCAGGATCAAAACATCCCGATGAATAGGAAACGGGTGTTACGGCTGATGCGCAGGATGGGATTTTATGGGATTTGCCCGGGACCAAATCTCAGCAAGCGAAACCATCAGCACCATACCTATCCATAATTGCTGCGGGATGTCAAGGCTGAACAGCCTGATCACGTTTGGGGTATTGACATTACATATATACG
>DMZI01000017.1 GCA_003485325.1 Desulfotomaculum sp. | reverse complement strand
AATAACATGAGTAGACATCCATGCCGCTAAAGCGGCACCATCAGAATGATGAAAATTCATCAACAAGGGAGGTCAATGCCTTAAGCGCAATTTTATTCAATGAACGAGTGAACCTGAGGTTAAGCGAGGGAACTGTTTGAGGCGTGTAAGCGCCGAGTTTGACTTAAGCCCAAGGGTGAACGAGTTCGTACAAGTATAAGAGGCGAACATGAGCACGTAGGCAGTTGACCTCCCTAATGCAAGTTGATTTTCAGGATAGATGGTTGATTTACGAAAGAGGGGAAGACATAAAGTTGGATTTTAAGCTCAATGCCCAGCAGGAGATGCTCAAAAAAACTGTCCGGCAATTTGCGGAAGAAGAAATTGCTCCGCTGGTTGATGAAATGGAAATAAATGATCAGACCCCCCCGGAACTGGTCAGAAAAATGGGAGAACAGGGGTTTTTCGGTGTTACCGTGCCTTTGGAATATGGTGGCACAGGTATGGGACACGTTGACCGGGTGATTATGCTGGAAGAGATTGCGCGGATTTCCGCGGCAATAGCCATGTCTCTGCAGGTGCTGCAGATTGGCGTGGGTATGATGATGGAAATGGGGAACAGCGAACAAAAAAACAGATATTCCCCGGCTCTTGCCCAGGGTAAAATTTTAATAACCCCGGCAATTACGGAATCCAGCGGGGGATCGGACCTGGAAGGCATGTCCACAAAGGTTGTCGATAAAGGTGAATACTATAGTATAGATGGGCGTAAAGTATTTATTACAAACTCTCATATTGCGGATGTCGCAATCATCATAGCCAGGTATGAGGGTACAAAAAAGTTTGGAGCTTTTCTGGTTGAGAAGGGAGAAAAAGGATTTCGTCCGGGACGGGTTGAGAAAAAAATTGGGCTGTTTGGCTGTTATAACGGTGAGATAATTTTAGATAACTGCCAGGCGCCAAAAGAAAATCTGTTTGGTGATCAGGGCAGGGGGTTGGCCGTAGCTTTAAGAGGAATAAGCAATTACGGCAGGACTGGCATGGCGGGTTCCGCATTGGGCTTGATGCAGGCCTCTTTGGAGGCTGCCGTAAAATTTGCGCAGGAAAGAACACTTTACGGGAGGGCGATCAGCAATCTCGCTCCAATCCAGTTTAAGATTGCTGAAATATATGCTGAACTGGAAGCAAGCAGGCTCATGTCATATTATACCGCCTGGCTTATCGAGCATGGCAGTAAAAGGGCGGATACCCAGACTGCGGCAACCAAGTTTTTTACCACAGAGGCTGCGTTACGCTGCACGCGCAGGACGATGGACATATACGGATCTTACGGTTGTATAAAAGAATACCCGGTGGAGAGATATTACCGCGATGCGCAGCTTTTGATATCCGCAGACGGTACAAGCGATATAAAAAGGATCATCGTCGGCCGCAACTTAACCGCGAAAAAAAATTAAGCAGGGGAAAGAAGGGATTAAAATTACGGATAAGCTAAGATTTTCAAAAACCCCCAAGGTCAGCGAGCCGTATATGATTGCTGCCTGGCCTGGAATCGGCAACATCGGCTTAATTGCGGTGAATTACTTAAAAAACAAGCTGGAAGCCGAGGAGATCGGTGAAATTGAATCCTGGCACCATTTCTACCCCAAAGAGATTCTGGTTAAAGACGGCATTGTCCAGGGGATGGATTTTCCGGCAAATAAGTTTTACCATAAAAAAGCCGGAAGAGACCTGATTTTTTTCCTGGGTGAAACTCAACCTTCCGGGGAAGACGAGATCTACGAAATGGCGAACCTGGTAATTGACGCTGCAGAAGAATTCGGGTGTAAAATGCTTTACACGGCGGGAGCAGCGGTTGCGCCGGTACATCATACCTCCGTTCCCAGGGTTTGGGCTATTCCCAATAAAGAGGAACTTGTCGAACAGGCAAGGAGTTATCCTAACGCGATTGCAATGAGTGATATCGGGGAGCGGGAAGGGAGGGGGAATATTACCGGGCTTAATGGCGTATTAATCGGCGTGGCGAAAAGAAGAAACCTTGACGGCATCTGCCTGCTGGGTGAGGTCCCTATCTATATAGCGCATTTCCCCGGACACATAATTCTTTATCCGAAAGCCTCAAAATCTATTCTTGATGTTTTATCCTTTAGTTTGAAGGTTGAATTCGATCGGACAAATATTGACCTTTATTCAAAAAATGTTGAGAAAGAAATAAATCATCTTTATAACGAACTGTCACTGCCTATCCGAAGCGAACTGGATAAGTTAAAACATGTAAATTATATCAAGCGGGCTGATCCCGGTCCGATAACCGAAGACGAAACGGAAAAAATTATCAAGGAAGTGGAAGACTTTTTCAGGGAGGGGGGAAAACATGGTTAAGATGAAAGCATTCCCCAAACATAAAGCACCTTTTTTAATTTCCGGCTGGAGCCCCGATGCCGGTGAGACAGGTTGGCAGGTAATTGATTTTATTAATAAACGCCTTGCTGCCAGAGAATTTGCCGATATTGAGCCAACCGGGTTTTTCAGTTTGAGTGGGGTTGATATAAAAGAAAACGTTTGTATGTTTCCCGAAAGCAGATTTTTTTCTTCCGAGGGGAAAGACCTCATTTTTTTTAAAAGCAATTCCCCGTCCTTAAAGGGCTATCAGTTTTTAAACCTTGCTCTTGATGTCGCCAAAAGTTTCAATGTACGGGGAGTTTATACGGTGGGCGGGATGCTTTCCATGATGCCCCATACAACAAGTCCGAGAAAAGTCGTTGCTGTGTTCAACTCGCCCCGTTTAAAAGCTGATCTCGCCGCTTATGATCTGAAGACGGATCTTGATTACCGGGGGACGCCCTCAATGAACGGGTTTCTTTTATGGGTGGCTGAAAAAAGGGATCTTCCGGCGGCTGGTTTTCTGGTAAATGTGCCTTTTTATCTGGCCGACAGGGTTGATCCCAGGGCAAGCAAAGCCGTTTTGGAATTCCTCAATTTAAGATTCAGGCTGGGTATGGACCTTAGCGTCCTTGACCGCGAGATTGAGATTCAGGACCGGAAAATAGAAAGAATAAGAAAAAATAATTCATTTTTTGATCAGCAGATGACCAAGCTGGAGAATAAAATGGAGCTTACCCATGAAGAGATGGAAGGATTGCTGGACGAGTTAAACAGGTTTATGGACTAACTTCTGGACAAAGGGAACAGGCCGCTTTTTCTTGCCGTTGGCTGATAAAACATCCAGCATATTCAACGCTTTGCCGGCGCCCAGGGCCACGCATGAAAGCGGGTCTTCGGCAATAAAAACTTTGATTCCGGTATGACTGCTCAATAGGCTGTCTATACCTTTGAGCAGGGAACCGCCGCCTGTTAAGGTAATCCCTTTTTCAACAACATCTGCGGCCAGTTCCGGCGGCGTTTTCTCCAGAACTTCCTTGACAGCCCCTATAATCGCCTCCAGTAGTTCCTGAATGGCTTCATGAGTATGATAATCGTATATCGTCATTGCTCTTGGGAGACCGTTGATCAAGCTTCTTCCGTGTACTTCCAAATATCTGTTGGCAATTAGTTCCTGATCAGCGACGCCTATTTCCATCTTGATTTTTTCGCTGGTGCGTTCTCCCACATACAGGTTTAAACGTTTACGTATATACCTGGCAATTGCTTCATCAAATTTATCGCCGCCTACGCGCAGGCTTCTGCTGCAAACAATTCCATTCAGGGAAAGCACGGCGATGTCAGTTGTGCCCCCACCGATATCCACTACCATAGTTCCGGACGGCGCTGATATGTTTAAGCCTGCGCCAAGGGCCGCCGCGACAGGTTCTTTGATAATGTATGTTCGACCCGCGCCGGCCTGCATTGCTGCCTGCCGTATGGACCTTTCTTCAACATTGGTTATCTGGGCGGGTATGCAGATCATAACCCGGGGGCGGAATAAAAGGCCGATCCCCTTGGGTTTGGGAATGAAATAACGGAGCATTCTTTCAGTGACGCTGTAGTCTGCGATTACGCCTTCGCGAAGGGGCCGGATGGCTACTATATTTCCCGGGGTGCGTCCAATCATCCGGCGTGCTTTATTGCCTACGGCAACGACTTGACCGTTATCCTTTTTTATGGCAACAACCGAGGGTTCGCGGAGCACGATCCCTTTGTCCTTCATGTAGATAAGCGTGTTGGCGGTGCCGAGATCTATTCCTATATCTGTTGACAGAGATAACAAAAGAGTACCTCCATATAAAAAAGGATAAAAGTTTAATATTCGACATAATATTCTATATTTTATTCTGGAATCCTTCTAAATTAAACAGTGGTATTATTTTTTGGAAAAAAAGAAGCTTTTTTAAGAAAGGAAGCGCTTAGATGGGTCAAGTAAAGGAAGTATGGCCTGTAAAGATTCTGGCAGGGTTGCTTACCCGGAATGTTGCCTTATTTGAAACTGTTAAATTGGAACTGGAAAGAGAGTGGGGGCCGGTTGACCAGCAAAGTGAGCTGATGGAGTTTAACCTTACCCGGTATTACGAACAAGAGTTGGGCAGTGACCTCAAACGTTTGTTTATAAGCTTTGCCGGACTTGCCGATCCCGGCCGTCTTCCGGAAATGAAGCTGTTTACGAATTATATTGAAAACAAACTGTCAGTTAACGGCCGGCGCAGGGCGAATATAGATCCCGGCTACATCACCCCGGCAAGGCTGATCCTGGCCACGACCAAGGATCACGCCCACAGGGTCTACCTGGGCAGGGGTATCTACGGCGACCTCACCTTGATTTATTCGCATTCGAAGGGCAGTTTCAAACCTTTACCCTGGACGTATCCCGACTACCGCAGCGAGGAATACGTGGCTTACTTCAAACGTGTGCGAGAGATATGCCGGGAACAGCTCCGAAATTCAACCCCCATCATTTTCAAGCGGTGATTTCTATTAACTGTTAGTTGCTGTAAAATAACTAT
>DMZI01000010.1 GCA_003485325.1 Desulfotomaculum sp. | reverse complement strand
TGCCGTATTATTTTTCACGCTAAACTCTCCTTTATGTATGACTCAAAGTCCCGTTGCCGGTAACAAACTGCTCATTATACATTTTATATATGGAATTAACGAATTGTCAAATATATCATTACATATATAACCATTATTATTATAATCTGCCATAAGCATTGTTTTTAATTTTATGCAAGTCTGAATTATTTTTTCTTCTTTTCAGTTAAATTTAAGTATTATTCCCCATGATTAGTGATAGAATCTTTTATAGATAAAAATTATAGCCATTTATTGGCGGAAGGGGAAATATAATCTATGAAACCGGAAAATAACAAATTGCTTACCAGTACAAAAATAATCTATACCGCTGCTATCCTGGTATTTCTAATTGGGATTGCATTTCTGGCAGACAATATTTTCTTATTTAAAGATACTGTCGCCCATTATGTAGCCCAGGGGTATCCGTCCGCTGAAGTTATTAAACAATTATTACCAGGTCAATTACTACCCGGTATATTTGAACCAGTAGCTATTTATTGGGGTATCGCCGCTGTTTTATTTTGCGCCGGTGCAATTAATCAAAAACTTTCTTATTTAATTGCTTCAATTAATAATGAAAATAAAGAGATAGGAATTAGTGAGGGAAAAGAGACGGATGAGGAAATTACTAAAAACAATAATACTGACGAATAAGGTGTATCGGGAAATTATCGCTAGGGCTTAGGGCTGGCGTTATCTAGCTTAAATTAAACGGAGTATAACTTTGGCCTATTATTAAATAAAACCCTGCTTAAATCGCAATTATGAAGGCGTTTTTAGCCAAAGACAAAAGCGGCACCGAAAGGTGCGCTTGTTTGTTTTGGTGAAGAAACTCCATCCGAAAGAGGGCATATTTAATGCCTAACTGTTAAATTCACAGCCCGCCTTTTCTTTGCATGTATTGCAATCCGGTGAGGGTGATTCAGAATTAGGTTCCTTTTCACTGCAGGGCAGATATGAAGAAGGACCTTTTTTATAATCCGTTGCATAAAACCCATGTCCTTTGAAGATCAAGCCCATTCCGCTGCCGATTAAACGTGTTGGATTGCCTCCACATTCCGGACAAATTTTAATTGGCTCATCAGTCATCATCTGAAATCTCTCGAATTTACAGCCACAGTTTTTACACAGGTATTCGTAAGTAGGCATTTATATTCCTCCTGTTCCCTTTTTCATATTTTCTACTAAAGAATTATAACTCATTTTTAATTATTTTTAAATTGTTGTTTTAATATGGGTATCAAACAATACAAAGTGGAATTCGGGTGCAATATAATGGCTATTATGGTATCATCTGTAACAATCAGGCATAAGATGAATCACATTAAACCCGTTTGTGGAAAGGAAATACAAAAAGAATTGTCCTTGGCACCCTGGACTAACTCTGTGTGAGCTTTAATTTATAAGGAGGGAAATTACCAGTTGAGGAAGAGCTATCTTATAAAAGGTAATCTTTGGTTAAAGGAATATACAGGTATTATGTAGAAGTTTATTACCATCTATTATTTAATAAATCTATTAAAAAGGGGCAAATACACCTTTGAAAGACGAAGAACTAGAAAAAAGTAAAGATAAAATAGTTTCTTTAATCGCTGAGAATAAGTTTTTAGACGCGGCAGAAAAACTAATTGCCTTAGAATATACCTGGAATAAAAATATTTTTTCTGAATGGTGGCGCGACAGAACAAAAGAGGAAAAAGAATTAGCTGATAAGGCTTATAAATACGAAGAAGAGTATTTTCAAGACATGCTATTAAATGAGGATAAAGGACAGTCTGTGTGTTCTGCAGAAATGGAGGATGGCACCTGGCAGGAAGTTAAAGAATATATTTCAGACTATAGTCACATTTTGGACACATGGATCTTTAAACTGGAAGAAATTGAAGACTGTTGTGGTCAGTGTGTTGGCGCTAAAAGGACAATAACAATTGATCCTTCCCAAACTTCCGTTGGGGAAAATTTTAATCTTACATTACTGCATGAATTAATTCACGCTTTTGAATTTATGCTGCCTGACATGCAAAAGCAGTATGTCACACTTAGATTATTTCAAAAACTAGAACCACTAATACCAAGCCTGTTGGACAAACTCAATATAGATATTCACGCAGAATCAAGAGAGCACACTTTGCTATTTATGCTTAAATCCCTGGACCTGGATTTAAGGTTAAACAAACCACCGGGCACTATATACTCACATAATACAGAAAACCCAGACCTGCTTTAAGTCACGAGATCAAGAGGCAACCTATTAGTTGCAGTTTGCCTCATTTGAGAGTATGTAAGTTAAACACCGGCACAGGCGCCGGTGCGGCCGCCAGGGTTTCCCCGTTCCCACACCCGCATTTTGAGTGTATTCTGGTCAATAACCGTCACGAATTCAACGTTCACTCTTTCAGGGAATAAAGGCGAATATTCGAAAGCCGGGCCTATTAAATCAATGTTGATGCTTTCCAAGCTATCGCTGAAGATAACACAATGCGGATTACCCATTGATACAAAGGTTATATGATAACCTTTGCCATCCATTATTACAGGCTGATTCACAATCTCCTGCCCGGGTAATTTTACTGGAATCTTCTTAGGGTTAAGCTCAGCTGGTCCCATGTCCACACAGACTGAATCCACCTTATCATTTTGGATATAGAGTTTGAGCTTTTTAATCCCGCTTGAGGTTTCTATGGAAATCTGATCTTTAACTTTTATCTTATTCTCGTATATATATTTTCCTATACAAGTGAGCACATTGCCGCTCATTTTCCCTTCGCTGCCATCTAAATTAAACATCTGAATTTTAGCATCGGCTCGATCTGTAGGACAGATCAGCACAATCCAATCACCGCCAATTCCGTAATGCCTGTCGGATAGATAGATACTTAAGGATTCCGGGTGACTATATTCTGCTGGAAACAATTAAAATAGATGTTGTTACTGCCAGAACATAATGTCCAGCGATAGACGGTATTAAATGTTCCTAACTTGACGGAATCGCTGCCAAAATCCCCTTTAAGGGGAAGGGAGAATTTAGCTCAATTCTCCCTGAACAACAAACTTGACCATATGATCATCAATAATCCGACGCTTATTTTGAGATCCATAAATCAGCGACGTTCTGATTTACCGTGGGCTTCTGGAGAAAAGGGTTTGGTGTAAAGCAACCGGACGCCCAGCTTGGCGCAGTCCATTTGGTGCGGTACTGCCGCCCATTGTCAAAATACAGAGCTCTGGGCGCTCCGTACTTCTGGATAACCTGGCGAAAACAGTCCTGGACGATACCCTGTTCCAGATTATTATAGAACTGTCCGTGTAAAACATAACGCGTTGCGTCATCAATGAAGGTTACCAGATAGACCTGTTTCATGGCGCCGTCTTTACCAATGGGTAGATATGGGCCGTATTTGATATCCGAGTTATTCCGATATCGGAATAAGGGAGATATGATGTCCGGGCCGTATCTATACTTTGAAGGCAAGAAAAAGGCTACTTACCTTTTTGCCTTCATCGATGATTGCTCCCGCATAATTCCTTTTGCCCGCTTTGACACCAGTCAGAATTTCAATACTATGAAGTCCGTATTTATTGAGGCCCTGGTGCGCCGGGGAATTCCTCAAATTGTGTATCTTGATAATGCTAAAGTCTACCGGTCCAAACTTTTTCACGAGGCTTCTGCACGCCTTGGCATTACTATTGCTCATGCTCAAGTGTACGACGCGGCTAGTAAGGGGAAGGTCGAGCGGTTTTTCAAAACTGTCCGGGAGCGGTTTCTGCCTCTTCTGCCGCAACCGTGCTGTATACTTGTTAAATAATTAATTCATTAAAGAATTTCTGGAGTTTAGAATCAAACGCAGAAAAAGGCCTATAAAATTTACCTGGCAAGGAATCCCATCCCTGGAACCCTTGCCATTTCTACATTCTTTGGCGTCCCAGGAGGGATTCGAACCCCCGGCCAACGGATTAGAAGTCCGTTGCTCTATCCAGCTGAGCTACTGGGACAAAAAATTTTCTATTTAGTATGTTAAACTTTTGTTTCTTAAATGTCAACCCGATGCCTGCAGACAAGGATAAAATTTAAAAGCTCATAAAAAATTCAACAAAAAGATATATAGTTTAGCCTCCTGGACATTCTAAATGTACAGGAGGCTTTTTAAATGACAGAATGGGTAATGAATTATATTGTTGCTCTTGGATTGGGCGGGATTTTTCTGGGGGTTATTATTGAGTCGATGGGCATACCCTTTTTCCCGGGCGGTATAATGGTCATCCTTGCCGGTTTCTTATCCGGACAGGGTAAATTCCCCCTGTTTCAGGTTTTTCTAATCACATTTCTGGGTTTCAATATAGGCTCTGTTACCGCATACTTAATTGGTTTAAGGATTGGCGAGCCTTTCCTGTTCAGGTTTGGAAAGCTTCTCCGGATTACGCCTCAACGTTTAAAAAGCGCTCAAGTATGGATGGAACAGTCCTCTGCCGCTTTTATTATTTTCGGTCGCTTTATACCGACTGTCAGCAACATTACACCTTATTTGGCGGGTATAAGCGGTCTTGGTATAATAAAATTTATAGGTTTGAATTTAATCTTTGCGACTATATGGTCGCTCTTTAATCTTGGTATAGGTATTTTCTTTGGCCATAACTGGAAATACATGTTGTATTTAACCCATTTCTGGCTGCCTGTTCTCGCCGGCGGTTTGCTTGTGCTAAGTATTTTAGTATTGGTATTCAAAAGAAATCGTTTGAGAATATAGAACTAAATTAATCTATCTATGCGTTAAGCGGCACGAGCTTAACATGCCCGCGAAAAGCGAGCATATCGCCCATAATCGCCAGGGCGCCGTCAACTCCATTTATGCTTAGTGCAAAATCGACTGCCGCAGCAAGATCATCTTTATTATGGACCAGGTTGGCGGATGCCGTGGCTACAGCATCTGCTAAAGCGGCGGATCTGGAAAGTATAATTACGGCGTCTGCAACGCCGAAGCTTAAAGAATGTCCGACTGTGCCGGATGAAGTGCAGATTCCAAGGGGGCTTTGCCGTGGCCGTATCTCAAGGGCCAGTTTTTGACCCAGTATAGATTTGCCGGCAAAAATGCCTATATATCTTATCCGTCCTGTCCGAAGATAAATATCCCCGCCGTTTTCTACAATTACATCCCTCGAATATTTCGCCAGGGAATTTCCCACATTCTGCGCTATTGTCCCCGCAACCGAAGCCATGGGCCCCACACCGGCAAGACTTGCTGCCTTTGCCATTTCGATAACTATCTGCGGCGCATGCGGAGTTGGTTCATAGGGAGTCAGAGCCGTGAAAAACCCAGGATCCTCTCTGATGTACTTTTCCAGGGGTTCCCGGCATCGTTTTATTATTTGCCGGGTTTTCTCAACCAGTTCTGCGAAGTACTGATCCCTGCGGACACCAACATCCAGATCTGTTTCCTTTACAGAGACCTTGAAATGCACGAGATCATCCTGCCTGTGAAGTTCACGGTAAGTGCGTTTTTGGTATTGCAATTAGAACCTGACCTCCATAGCATGCATGGGACAAGCTTTTACGCAAAGCTGACAGACAATGCACTTGTCGTCATTGAAAAACACTTCCATACCAGGCCGCTCTATGTACAATGCCTTGGTAGGGCAAATATCGGTACAGCCGCCGCACATTGTACAAAGCTGTTCATTTCGAGTTATTCCCTCAATCAGAGGCTGGACCAATACTCCCTCCTGACGCAGGTATTCAAGTCCCTGCAGGTATTTCTCTCCCGTCAATTCCAAAACCAAAGTCCCCTCCTTTTGAGGGTTGATATTGGCTTTTAATATATTAATCACCAAATCGTAATCCTTGACCAAACGGTAGATAATCGGCCTTTCAGTAGTATCAGGGGTAAAACGTAAAACAATCCTTTCAGGCGCCATTTAACGACTCTCCTTTCAGATTAACTCTTAAGCACATTGGCTGTTATTTGATCATTAAAATTAGGAAGCAGTTTTACAGGTTCGGTAATTAAAAAGGTTCCATCAGAAATCCACTGCTTAAGTATACCGGCAATTTTTTTAGCCCCGGGGTAGCTGGATAATGGAGCTGTTGGGACCTGTTTGCCATTAACAACAATTTGGCCTGTTTTTAGTTCAGCATAACTGACCAAGCCCAGGTTTCCGGGTTTTCTATTCGGGTATGCGTCACTGTAATCAACAATTGGCGCATATAAATCTTTGTCTTTTGCCGCCGCAAAACCTGTTATCTCTTCGTTTAGGATAGGAATGGGCAAACCGATTCCTACAGCTAAAGTTGCTCCGTAACCAAGGAAACTGGCCCCTCTGAGCCATTGAGAATTCATCTGTTTTAAATCGCCGATAAGAGCTAAGGTTCCTCCCGCAGGTCCCAGTTCACGGCCGGTTGAATCCTTTTGAATGGAAGGGAAGTGTTGTGTGCCGTTCCAGGCCACATAACCTACACCCCCGCCCAGGAAGATTCTTGTGCCGATTCCAATTGTCTTAAAATAAGGATCTTTAAGCAGAGGGCTAAGTTGCCCCGCGCTGCAATAATGCGCATTCGCCAGGTTGGGCTTTAGGACGCCCATATATGTGTAAATTGTACGCGAACTCAGGTTCACAGCACAGTTATAGTTCTGGTAGGCGTTGCGCGGGTTAAACAATATCGCCTCGTTGATCTCATTTATGGTAAAGGAGGTCTCTATTTCCTGTCGGGGATAGCAGTCGGTTCCGTAAGATACGGCCTTCAGCCTGATTCGCTTTCGTTCAACCAGTTCTTGGATCAGAT
This sequence comes from Desulfotomaculum sp., assembly GCA_003485325.1. Taxonomy (GTDB): domain Bacteria; phylum Bacillota; class Desulfotomaculia; order Desulfotomaculales; family Nap2-2B; genus 46-80. The sequence goes on along the minus strand of DMZI01000010.1, from coordinate 6,365 downwards.
GCCCGCCGCCGTATTTAAATTCTCCCGGGTAATTGCTGTTCAGTGGATCATGTTCAGGAACCTGGGTGGCCCCGATATATGCATCAACAGCTGCAAGGCCTGCATAAGCCTCGATATCGTTTAACAAGACGCGCTGCATTCTTATACGCGGTTCGGAATGCCCGAAGTTAAGAAATGCTCCCGAAGAACACATCGGGCTAAAAGTTCCGGTTGTAACAACATCAACTTCCTGCGTTGCGCGTGAGAATCCTTTTTCTTCGACAAGCGCGATAAGTTCTTCAGCGGTCATGACTACTGCTTTGCCGTTCTTAATTTTTTCATTGATCTCAGCGTAGGTTTTTTCTGTGCTCATTATTATTCCTCCATTACAGTGCTCGCTCCAGATATTATAAAGCCCCTTCCAACATAGAAGAGGCTTGTATTTTCAACTCCCTCTTATCTGTCAGAAGAAATTCTCCTCTGCAGGAATTGGCACCATTCCTTTTGTTAAAGGCGGTTGCCGGGTTTCATCGGGCCAGTCCCTCCACCTCTCTGGATAAGAGCACTATTTAATTATTATAAATATTTAATAACAGCTTTCCGGTTATGTCAAGTCTTTTTTAAACATGCTTTTAAATGCTTTTAAAATATAATTTTTATAAGGTGAACTAACTCATTATACGGGATGGGTTGAGCCATTGGCAACTTTATAGTAAAATCAATTTAATCAACATAGAAACCGGGTGGTTTAATGTTCGTAAAAGACGTAATGACAAAAGTTCAAAAAGGCCTCGTTCAAGAACAGTCACTTGTGGAAGCGTGGAATCTGATCAGGCAGTTGGAAGTTGACGGCCTTCCAGTAATAGATGACAAGGGCGTTATAACTGCACTTGTTACAAAGGATGAGTTATTCTATTTAAAACCGGAACTTTTCGATGATTTACTTAAAGTAAATCAGATCATGAACAAGGACTTTTTTACACTTACTGAAAATACTCCCCTTGTTGAAGCATGGTCCTTGCCTCAGAAAATATTTCCTGTTATTGATGAAGAAGGTAAGTTTGCTGGAATTTTATCCAAGGAAAAGGCAGGATCAGCCTTGTTCGGAATGGCTACCAGGATGTTTGCGGAGATAGAAACACTTCTTGATTCGGCTCACAATGGAATTATTGCCATAAATACTGAGGGTATAATTACACTTTTTAATAAAGCCGCTGAAGAAATTACAAGGCGGAAAAAAAGCTATGCTTTAGGAAAACATCTTTCTGAGGTTATAATTCCCCAAGAATTACTGGAAGCTTTGAAAGAAGATCAATTCCAGCCTCAGTGCAAGATATATGTAGACTATTCAAAAGGAAAACATATATATCTGACTAATCGCAGCAGGGTGGTAGAAAATGGCAAGGTAGTCGGTGCGGTAGGTGTCTTTCAGGATATATCAGAAATAGAATTTATTTCCGAAGAGTTGCAGTCAGTCAAGCAATTATATAAAGAACTCGAATGTATTATAGAGTCTTCTTATGACGGAATTCTGGTTACCAAACCAGATGGTGAAATAATTAAGGCAAACCATGCCCATGAGAGGATTACAGGTTTTCCCGGTGAAAGCATCAAAGGAAAAAACTTTAAGGATCTTGTTACCGCCAATGTCTACTCAAGTTCAATAGTAGAAGCTGTCAAGAAAAAAGGGCAGCCGGTGAATTTAGTGGTAAACAAAGATAAAAATCAGTTATTGATTACGGGGAACCCGATTATAAATCAGGACAGCGAATTAACACACGTTGTTATCAATATTCGTGACCTTACGGAATTGAATGATCTGCGCAACCAGTTGGAGCAAAGCCAAAGATTAAGCGAAAAGTATTATGATGAGCTGAAACAATTAAGAATGAGGCTTTTAAGTCAGGATGGTATAATCCTTACTTCTCCGAAGATGCAGGATTTATTGGCCATGGCTCTCAGGTTGGCGCAGGTTGATTCCACAGTGCTCATTAGCGGAGAGTCGGGCGTCGGCAAGGAGGTTATAGCAAAAACTATTCATAAACATAGCAAACGAGCTAAGGAATCATTTGTAGTTGTAAACTGCGGCGCTATTCCGGAAAACCTTCTTGAGTCAGAACTTTTTGGCTATGAGAGAGGGGCCTTCACAGGAGCAAACAGGGAAGGGAAGGTTGGTTTAATTGAAATGGCCAACAACGGGACTCTGTTTTTGGATGAAATAAGTGAGCTTCCCCTCCCGTTTCAGGTGAAATTGTTAAGAGTAATTCAGGTAAAAGAAATCATGCCGGTTGGGGGTAAAAAGCCTCGATCTGTAAATGTTCGAATTTTAGCCGCTACCAACCGTATACTGGAAGAATTGGTTCATAAAGGTTTATTCCGGGAAGACCTTTTCTTCCGTTTGAACGTGATACCGCTTTATGTTTGGCCTCTTAGGGAGCGGAAGCAAGAGATTATCCCGATGGTATATGCATTTAGGGATAAGTTTTGTAAAGCTTACAATATTAAAAAGGATTTTGCGCCGGAAGTATTTGAAGTTTTCCTTGAATATAACTGGCCTGGTAACGTACGTGAATTAGAGAACCTTGTGGAAAGGTTAATCGTGACTTCTCCAGGTATCCTGGTTTCTTTATCGGATTTGCCTGATTACCTTTTTGAGCATAACGATTCTTCACCGGGTGTTTTAGTTAAAGGTGTGCTGCCCATCAGGACTGCGCTTTTAGAACTTGAAAAACAGCTCATTAAAAATGCCTTGCAGGAGTTTGGAAGCACTTATAAGGCAGCTAAAGCGCTCAGAATAGACCAGTCTACACTTGTCAGGAAGATGAATCGGCTTAAAAGTAACGACTACTCTATTTGAAGCGTTTAACCTATTTTTTGTTTAATCCTTCATTTCTTTTTTTTAAAAAGTCTAACGCTACTTCCGGAAAAATAGCCACCGAAAGTACATCTTCTTCCTGACGCATGTACGGTTCCGCCAGTTTACGGGCCTCTTCCAAGCCGGGTGGAATTAGATCTGCGGGCCTGCAGGTTATTGGCTCTTCATCACCAATGATCATTTCCTTGGCTTCTTTATTAATTGGCGCCGGGGGGTTGCCATACTGACCGCGTACATAATTAACGATTTCCTCAGTATTGAATACCCAGCGTCCGAACAAAACATTTAACACAGCCTGTATACCCACTATTTGGCTTGTTGGTGTGACAAGCGGCGGATAACCAAGATCCGCCCTGGTATTAGGAAGCTCCTCTAATACTTCCGGAAGCCTGTCAAGAGCGTCCTGTTCCCTTAACTGGGAGAAAAAGTTGGACATCATACCGCCGGGAACCTGGTACAGAAGCACGTTTACGTCTACGTTCTTTGGCGAAAGATCGAAATCGGCGTAATGTGTTTTGCGTACTTCAACGAAGTACCTTGCGATCTCCACCAAGGGTTCTAATTCTAATCCTGTATCCCATGGCGTTTCTTTAAGAGTAACAACCATAGGCTCTACTGCAGGTTGAGATGTTTGCAAGGCCATGGTTGAAATAGAGCAGTCAATAATATCGACTCCTGCCTGGCAAGCCCTTAAATAGGCCATCGAAGCCATGCCGCTGGTATAGTGGCAATGAAGCTGAATTGGTACCTTTACAGTTTCTTTCCAGCTTTTCATAATTTGGTAAGCTGCTTCGGGAGAAATAATACCTGCCATGTCTTTTAGGCAAATAGAGTCAGCTCCCATTTCTTCCAGAGTTTTAGCAAGCTTTACGAAGTAATTAATATCATGCACGGGACTAATTGTATAGCTGGCTGTCGCCTGGACGTGCGCCCCTTCTTTTTTTGCTGCTTCCATGGCTTTTTGCAGGTTTCGAACATCATTTAATGCGTCAAAAATACGAAAAATGTCTAAACCATTATATACGGTCCTTTTGATAAACTCAGTTAGAACATCATCAGGGTAATTTTTATAACCGACAATATTTTGTCCCCTTAAGAGCATCTGTAACTTTGTTTTTTTACAGTGCTTTCTAATCGTTCTTAACCTTTCCCAGGGGTCTTCGTTGCAGTAACGAAGACAAGTGTCAAACGTAGCTCCGCCCCATACTTCCAGAGAATGATAGCCTATATTATCTATCTTTTCAAGAATAGGTACCATGTGCTCGGTCTTCATCCTGGTTGCCAGCAGAGATTGATGCCCGTCCCGCAGAGTTGTGTCAGTAATTTTTACCGGTCTTTTAAGTTCTTCAACCACTTATATTCCCCTTCCTGTTTGGTTATCCTTAATGCAATTTGATACATTTCAAATATAATTAGGGATGACTTACACAATTTTTTTGTGGTTGCTTTTTGCATATCTCGGAAGAGGCTATGCATATAGATAGCCGCTGTTAGTAGCTCATAGGATTAAATTATGCAGAGTATGGACTTTCAAAGGAATTTTTCTTTAGTAACTGGTATGTGATAATTTAAAATAGCTTACTCATAATGTGCTGCTTTGGAGGGCCGGGTATCTCTAAAATATTGTGAAGCCCTATAAAAAATCAGGCTTATTGTTTTAATCCAGTGTTAGTATGGGAGTCTTAAGATTGACGTGGTCTCCGGGTTTGACATGAATTTCTTGAATTATTCCTTCTTTAGGAGCAAAAATTTTTATATTCATCTTCATTGCTTCCATGGAACCTAACACATCATTCTTTTTTACCTGATCACCTACCTTGACGTCGATGGACACAATCGTACCTACTAGTTTTGGATTAACTGGCGTACCCATTGAAACAACCTCCCTTTTCTTATAGTTTGTATTTTATAACAATAATTAAACCACTATGTACTTTTTAAAGAATAGTATTTGATAATATTTTTAACATAAAACATAATAAGTAAAATTACAGTTAATCTATCTATTTCTTTTTGTTCTTAACATTTACTTATATTAAAGCGCAGTGAACTTGATAAATCATTTTTTAAAAACCCTTTAGTGAACAGTTTTTTTATTATCCTTGAGGAAAGTATTTGTTATTTGCAGCAATTCGTCCTCTATTTCTTCTTCTACTATATCCTTTATCTGGAGCATGTGTTCGCTTAATTTTTTCAGGAGAAAAACTGGCGCTGAGGCGCGTAAAGCTAAAGCAATGGCGTCACTCGGGCGCGAGTCAATGACCATTTCCTTATCACTTATGCATATATGTATTTCAGCGTAAAATGTATTTTCATGCAGATCCGTAATTACTATATGTGTGATTATTGCTCCTAAATTTGTACAGATATTTTTAAGAAGATCGTGTGTCAATGGCCGGGACATTGTAATGTTTTCAAGAGCTACAACGATAGCATGGGCTTCCAGTGCGCCAACCCATATAGGAAGAACCTTTTTATCTTCCTGATCGGTGAGTAATATAATTGGATTGCCGGATGCGTCGTATGCAACGCCCTTTATATTTACGGGTATCATATTACCAACCTCCTCTGGCGCCTTAAAGAAGACGCAGGATCAGTTTTTATAAATGCTATTTTATCATCAAGCCCTTGTTTGTCAAATTATTTGTGTATGTATACAGTATGGAATTAATGATTATTTTTAGAACGTCAATCTATAATGGACCCGTCAGTTTGACACAAAAACAAAAAATTTAAGCTATAATGAGAGACATGGAAAAGAGAAGAACTTACTCAGCGGAAGAAAAAGCCAATATTGTACTGCAATTGTTGAGAGAGGAAAGAACCACCTCGCAGATAGCCGCCGAAACAGGGATTCACCCGACGGTGCTGGCCCGCTGGAAGGCAGAGGCCATTGATAATCTACCCAGTCTCTTTACCCGGGGCGCCAGTGAGACAGAGAAAATGCGCAAACAGTACGAAGCCGAGAAAGAAGAACTGACAAGGCAGATCGGTCAGCTGACTATTGAGGTCAACTGGCTCAAAAAAAATCTGCAGAAGTCCACCAGTGTCGAAGAAAGACGTGAAATACTGAACAGGGACTACCGGAAAATCCCATTGAAGAAACAGGCCCGGCTATTGGATGTAAACCAAACCAGTGCCTATTACCGTCCCAGGAAAAAGGAAGACACTGACATCGAGTTGATGCATCGGATCGACGAAATATACACCCGGTGGCCTCACTATGGATACCGCCGGATTACAAAAGAACTTCAGGATCAAAACATCCCGATGAATAGGAAACGGGTGTTACGGCTGATGCGCAGGATGGGAATTTATGGGATTTGCCCGGGACCAAATCTCAGCAAGCGAAACCATCAGCACCATACCTATCCATAATTGCTGCGGGATGTCAAGGCTGAACAGCCTGATCACGTTTGGGGTATTGACATTACATATATACGGATGAAGGTCAAAAACTATAGGAGGATTAAGCACTTTACATTTTAGTATTGACATTACATATATACGG
>DMZI01000021.1:2923-3960 GCA_003485325.1 Desulfotomaculum sp. | reverse complement strand
ACCAAAGAAATAACAATCGGGGGCCAAAATAGCGCAGGTAATAAATAGGCAAATATAGTTTAATAAGGCAATATATCCTGATTATAACTTGTATTGTTGAGTAACCGGCCAATTATTTCAAGAATACGTTATTGTAATGAGTTTTAAGCTAAAATATGTATCCCGATCAAGGCTTGTAAAATACACAAGAACCGTCCCCTGTATTTACCCTTGTATTTATTTTGCGTCAGGAGGTGTCTGTTTTTTGGGAGAAAAAATAAAGAATACTTGGGAAGGCATAATTTGCTTTCCTGCAAAAGACAGGATCCAAAAGCCGAGAGATACCGGAATCACGATGGTTATTGACAAAGGTATGGGTCTTGACGAAACGGCAGACCTGCTTGGAATATGCTCCCCTTATATCGATTTCATAAAGTTTGCTTTTGGCACGCCGGCCTTATATCCGCCCGAAATTCTTGAAGAGAAGGTCCGTTTGATCAAATCCTTTGGTGTTGATGTTTATCCGGGAGGGACCTTTCTGGAGGCGGCAATCCTGCAGGGCAAAATGGAACAATACCTAAACAGAATCAAAAATATTGGTTTTACAGCCATAGAGATTTCCGACGGAACAATCCGGATGAGTGAAGAAACCCGGCAGGGGGCAATCTCTTTTGCAGCGGGTTTGGATTTTAAAATTTTAACCGAAGTTGGTAAAAAAGATTCTTCAAAACGTTTAAATCCCGGCCAGTTGGCTGACCAAATAAAAAAAGACCTGAAAAACGGGGCCCTTTTTGTGATTGTTGAAGGGAGGGATTCCGGTATCAACGCCGGCCTTTATGACCGCGAGGGGCAGTTCAGACAGGATGAGCTTGAAGAGTTGCTTTTGAGTCTGGGTGATCAGAAAAAGATTATCTGGGAAGCTCCTCTTAAAAGCCAGCATCAGGAATTAATTAAACGGTTTGGCCCGAATGTCAGCCTGGGCAATATCCCCCCGCAGGAGGTTTTTTCATTGGAAGCGCTGAGGGTAGGCCTTCGTTCGGATACTTTGGCGGATTCTG
>DMZI01000021.1:1820-2663 GCA_003485325.1 Desulfotomaculum sp. | reverse complement strand
TTTTCGGAATTGACCTTAAAAACCGGTGAAACTGTTTCTATCATAGGGCCTACGGGCAGCGGAAAAACGGCCCTAATCACCGATATTGAACTTTTAGCGCAGGGGGATACTTCTACCGGCCGTAAAATCTTTATTAACGGAGAAGAGCCTTCAGACGAGTTCAGATACAACCCTTCCATGAAACCTATTTCCATGATTACTCAAAACACAAAATGTTTTGCCGATCTGACAGCGGAAGATTTTTTGCAGATTCATGCGCGGGCGCGCGGGATTAAAGGCCGGAAAATTATCAGTGATACCATCGAACTGGCTAATAATTTCACCGGGGAAAAGATCCTCAAAGAAACCAAAGTTACAATTTTGTCGGGCGGGCAGACCAGGTCGCTTTTAATAGCCGATGCTGTTCTAATAGGCCTGGCCCCCGTAATACTGCTGGACGAGATTGAAAACGCGGGTATTTTTAAACAGGAAGTTCTTGAAATGATCCAGAGTTCAGGGAAAATTGTTGTCTTTGTGACCCATGACCCGGTGATTACGCTGCTGACCAAAAAAAGAATCATTATGAAAAACGGTGGCGTGATAAGGGTTATCAACCAAAACGAACTGGAAGTGAAAACCGCCCATAAACTTTTGGAACTGGATAAAAAAGTAAGTATTCTCCGGGAAAATCTAAGATCCGGCAATATCCTGACAAACGAGTTGGCCGTAAATTTTGCCTGAAAAATAACATAAATACGGACGGTGAAATGATGAAACTTGTAGTAATAGCCGGCCCGCCGTCGGCGGGAAAGACCTCCTTGACCAAACAAATAGTTAAAAGATTCAAAGACGAAATGCGCATAG
>DMZI01000021.1:0-1619 GCA_003485325.1 Desulfotomaculum sp. | reverse complement strand
ATGGTAAGCCTGGCTGATATAGCGATGATCACCAAGATTGACCTGGTCAGTCAGGCGGAACGGGAAGTTATGATCCAAAAAATAAAAGAGGCGCACCCCAATATTATCCTCATGGAGACAAATGCTCTTCAGGGCACTTCACTGCAGCGCCTTTATGAACTCATCAAAAATTCCCCCGAAATTGATAAGGAAAATTTGTCTTTAAAGGGCAGCCCGCCCCTTGGCGCCTGCACGATCTGCATCGGAAAAAAAGAAATCGGCTGGAAGCACCACTTTGGAATAATTAAAAAATTAGGTGGTAATGTGGCCGATAACCTTTACAGAGGTGAATAATATGCGGTTGACACAGCCCTGGGTCCCTCCTGGAAAAAATTGCGGCCTGTGCGGCCTGGACAGCTGTAGAAGCTTTCTGAAGTTAATCAAGTCTGGGCAAAAAGAATATGAGGACTGCCCGTATTTTAATTCTGTTAAAAAAACCAGTCAGGTAAGTGAAGCTGTCTATTCCGGCGCGGATGTGCTTGGGAACAATTATGAGTTTGTGCTAAAACCCCTGCCGGGAGAAATTTCCGCACGTAAAATTGTCCTTCCTTTCCGGAGTGACCTTGTTGAGAAATTAATGATTAAAAAAGGAGACCTAGTTCTGGGCAGGCCTATGGGAGCCGGCTGCCCGATTCCGCATGTCCTTTCTGTAATTCATGCGGATCAAGTCACCGGTTTGCTTTGCACCTGGGTGGTTGGGCCCAATTACTCCAGGAACGGTGAGGTAAAAGACGTGACCGCCTATCATATGATTGGTTTTGAAGGTATTGCGGCCGATTTTGCCAAGGAGCCGGTTTTCGGCTGCCGGGCTACTTTCCTGCCGGGTTTCTGCATGATGAACTTGAACCACACCGGCATAATCAACATGATCCTGGAAAAAAGATGCGGCCTGCACGTACGGATTGAGGATATCAGGATCCTGGCTGGAAATCCATAAATAATATCTCATTAATTACCATAATACCATAATTAGTTAACCATTAATTGACTTGGAACTGCCTGCCATACCCGTTAACCGCCGGGCATATATTTTAGATAACCTGTCTTTAAGGAAGAAGTGAAAATATATGTCCGGCGTTTATATGCTTGTAGTATTGTTGTTAGTTGGCATTATCGCCCGCTCAAATTTGATTTCCTCGGCAGCCTGCATACTGCTTATCTTAAAGTTCTCCAGGCTGGATATGTTTTTCCCTTTTCTTGAAAAAAGAGGCCTGGAAATAGGGCTGCTTTTTTTATTGCTTTCTATTTTAGTTCCCGTTGCCACAGAAAAAATTACCAGGAACGAGATCTTATACAGCTTCTTCAGCCTGCCCGGGATCCTGGCAACTCTGGGAGGAGCGCTGGCCACTTATTTAAACGGTGACGGTTTAAAGCTGCTGCAAATTGATCCCGAGATAATTTTCGGCATAGTTATCGGATCTATTATCGGAATTACATTCTTTGGCGGAATTCCGGTAGGTCCGTTGATGGCTGCCGGATTAACAGCGCTTTTTCTGAATATAATTGCCTTGTTTAGACATTAGAACACATCTAATCCAGCCGGCGAATTTAACAAAGAGTATAATTATTGAAAAGTGAAG
>DMZI01000059.1:18575-19311 GCA_003485325.1 Desulfotomaculum sp. | reverse complement strand
TTCTGACCGAATACGGGTTCAACTCCCTGTTTTCTAAGAGCATATTTAGCCCATCCAAGTTTGCCTTCGTAGTTTGCGCTTCATTAGGTCAGGCAGTGGCAGGTCAACCGGTATTCTGCCTTTGGGCGCCGGTTCAGGTTTTTGGTTGTGTTTTATTCTCTCACCCGGTATGTAGGCGTCTATTTTGTTTCTTAACCATTTAAGGTTCGTTTCGCTAAAGTATCCGGCATCGGCTGAAAGTTCTTTAGGATAACGGCCGGGATTTTCTTTTAGCTTTTTTACCATTGACGGAAGATACTGGCTGTCGCCGGCTTGATTACTTAGATCTGCTGAAAGAATGATCTGTTTTTTAGAGTCTACTATTGCCTGGGCGTTATATGCCTGTACAAAAGCTTTGTCGGCGTTTTTCATAATTCTTGACTTCGGATCTGTAAAGTTACGCTGTGCTTTGCCTGCAGGTCTTCCAGTTTTTTTATTGTATTTAACCTTTCCACGGGGAAGGGGAGGGTCATTTTTATCTTTGTTGTTTTCTTCGTTTTTATCTTCTTGTTTATTTGCTCTCGCTTCAGCTTCCAAAGCTGCTTTAGCTTCTTTTATTTTAGCCAGTCTGGTCTTATGATGGGTTAGTTCTTCAGGGACTTCGTTGCCGAGACGGTCACGACCGAATTGTTTATCTTCTCTTAAATCGAGGCGGTTTGCTTTTTCTAAAAGTTTCTTGATTTCTTTTTCCAGTCTT
>DMZI01000059.1:0-18398 GCA_003485325.1 Desulfotomaculum sp. | reverse complement strand
TTCCGTCTAAACAGGCGTGTTTTAAACCAACTAATCCGGCTTTTTCACACATTTTTAAAATCAGGACAAAAACACAGGGCAATAATTTGATGTGCCGCCGCCTGAATTCGTTGATTGTTCGAAAGTTTGGTTTGTTTCCCCCGGCCAAGGCAATAAAGGCTGCGTCCTTAATAAGGTGGTTGGCAATCTTTCTGGAAGTAAAGATACCCCGGCAGTATGCATAGAACATGATTTTTTTCATCAGCGCCGGATGATATGGCGGTTATCCTCTTAGCTCCTTTTCATAGTCTTTATGAATTATTGATAAATCAAGATTGTCAACAAGATCGTTAATGAAGTGGATGAGGTTGTTTTTAGGCAGCCAGTCGTGCGGTGACGGAGGGAAAAGGTATGATTCATTAGGGTCGTAATGTTTGTATCCTTTGATCATAATATTGTATATTTCGCCATCATATGCTAGTTATCCTTCTAAATGTTAATATTCAGACAGGCTGCTAGCCAAACGATCTTCCTTTTTACGGAGGGTAAACGCCTCTATACTCATGAGCACAAGATCTCCCGCACCATTTTTGTAATATAATACCATCCCAGCGGACTTTACGGAAAGGCGCAAACCCATTGTAATTCTGTCGAATACTCAATAGTTTCAATCTTATTTTCCTTATAATAACAATCTAATCATATTATACTTCTTCCCCCGAATCAACGAATTACAGTCCTTATTACTAACATTTTCTCAACATAATAGAAAAAGGCGCTGATCTCTCAGTGCCTTAATTATTAATCATCTGTGCTATCACAAACTTCTTTATGATTTTCTCGTATTTTTTATTTCAACGTAACATGTACCTCTTTGCCGAGGGAGCGGGCAACCTTCGCCAGAAAATCCAGTGATGGATTGTACGTTCCGCTTTCCAGGCGGCTGATATTGGATTTCTGGGTCCCAACCCGAAGCGCCAATTCTTCCTGGGTAATATTTTGGCTGGTGCGTGCTTCAATGATTTGCGAAATCACATCATAGCGCGGTTTCAGCTTTTCGTATTCCGCTTTGAATTCTTCGTCCTTCATCAAAAGCTCTTTCACTTCGGAAAACTTTGCTCCTGCCTTACTCATTGTCACACCTTCTTTCATAATCTTCTTTATAACGCAGTGCCCGTTCAATCTCTCTTTGCGGAGTTTTTTGAGTTTTTTTGGTGAAACCATGAAGCAGCACAAAAGTTTTCTGACGGTATGTGAAATAGAAAATCCTGCTAATATCCGAGGCGAACTTGATTCTCAATTCAAAAAGACCTTTACCTTTTACGGGCTTTACGTAAGGTACCCTTAAATCAGGCTCATGCTTTTCAAGCAGTTCTATTTCGCTAAAGGCTTTCGCCCGCATTTTTGTTTCCAACGACAGCAGAAAATCCAGCACGGGAATATCTCCGTTTTCCTTTTTATAGTATTCCACCTGCCAATCCATGATACACCTCTAATCTTAGTATATGCTCCACCTCACCATAATGTTATCATATACGATAACACAAATCAAGGAATTTGTATTTTTTGTAAAACAGCTAAAGCAATCATTTTTCCATCCTATTTGGCTGCCGTGTCCTTAATACAATCCTTAAATAGTCGTTGTAATCCTTTCCGCGCTTGGGTGGCTCGTCAGAAATGGTACAGGTGGAGGGAAGGAGGGCCTTGATGGTCTCCGCCGCCAGCCGCCCGGCGGCGTCGTTGTCCAGATGCAGGGCAATTTCGGTTATTTGCGGGTAGTCCTTGAGGTACTGCATCAAAGCGGCGGGCGGGGTGCTTTCCTCCATGTTCTTTTTCGGCTTGTAAATACCCGCCAGGGACAGGCAGTTTTCCCGCCGTCAAATTGCTTCTATATTCATTAGGAATGCCTGTCCATTCTTCTGTATTCTTTCTTCTAATTGATAAAGCATGAAGCCAGAATTGGGCTAATTTTAAAAACAAGAGCATCAACCAATTTCCAACTCCACTCAAAATTACGACTAACAGCCTGAGAAATAACGTCCAAAAGTCCTTCCCTTGAAGGTCCCATCCAGTTTTTTTCATTATAATTAATTAGCCAATCAATTTCTATCGTGGGATCTTTTCCTAAAATTTCTTCTGCTGAAACAGGGCTTTCATTTCCCCATACCCCACTTGTATGCCAACTATCAAAATCCGGATGTTCCCGTGGACGGAAATCTGGGTAGGTAGTTTGAGTTTGATATAGATGTTCATTAACTACTCTTTACAGAAATAAAATTAGGACTGTAGAAAATCTGCAGTCCTTTTATTTTTAGGAGATGTTTCACTAATCAAAGCATAGTTTACTATTTTAGCATAGGCGCTAAATAATCATTGACAATACTGGCGCCATAATCTTTCGAAGGAGCCCAATGGCCGCCCAAATCCTCGACATATTGCAGTGTGCCCGCATTACCGGAACTAAGTACTGCATTCCTGCGCGGGTCTAACTCTTTAACCCCTGCCGGCAAATCGCCGCCGTAATAATATACGTGCCAGTGTTGGAATTGGGCTTCAATACCGTCACAGGGACTTGAAAAGGAAGCACCGGGTTTTCCGTCGAATGTTCCAAGTCCGCAAAAGTTATTCTGGTTAGGCGACACATCGCCGCCGAATCTCCAAAATGCCGTTTCTTTGCAGGATTGGGCAAATACGGCGTCCCAACGCAATCCGTACCTTTCCCCAGTGTTTATATAAATGTCTATATAATCAGGCGCATGGACATTTTTTGAGTGCAAAAAAGAACGTGCCTGATCCACAGTTGCTTTGGCCTTAACTTTTACAGGAGTTTTGTTCAACAAAGGTTTTAAGGGTATTCCTAAAGCAGATACCAGCCCGTTGGCTATAGATTTGGCCAGGCCGTCGATAAAACCGGCATCTTTAAGCTTTATTGAGTCATTCGGGCTATCGATAAAAAGGTTTTCGAGTATGATAGCAGGCATCTTGGTATCACGCAGGACCGCAAAGTTGGCTCTTTTTTCACCCCTGTCCGGAAAGCCGGCCTTTTTATAATAACCAGCGACGGTATTATGAATAACCTGCCGCAGCTTTTCAGTCTGCTGAGAAGCTTTAGTATAGACATAACTTTCGAAGCCCGTTCCGCCGCCTGCATTTATATGTATGGAACAAAAATAATCTGCTTGCAGTTTATTGGCAATATCACATCTTTCCTTGAGGAGTAAGTATATGTCAGAAGATCTTGTTAAACTGGCGTTAACTTCATATGCGGACAGATTATCAACTACTTTCTTGCTGATATCAAGGTTCAGATTTTTTTCTTTCAGGCCATTGCCGACGGCCCCGCTGTCCTTTCCCCCGTGCCCAGGGTCGATAATTAATTTGATCATTTGCAACCCCCCCTCTCTGGTATTTAATGGTATAGTATGAAAACAAGAAATCATATGTGATAGATAGTTTTTATGCTGATACCAATCTGCGGTCTGACCTATGGCAGCGGTTGGTCACTTATAATCATTATGGCGGCCATGTTTGTCCCCGCGCTGGGCAACGTATTGACAAGGCTTATTACAAAGGAAGGCTTTCAAAATATGTATCTGCGCCCGCACTTCAAGAAGCATATGAAACATTATCTGCTTGTTTATTTCGGACCTTCGGCCCTATTGCTTTTGAGCGGTGCGGTTTATTTCCTGATTTTCCCGGCTCGTTTGACCCGGAGCTTAAAGCTTTGAAAGAAGCCGCAGATGCCAAAGGTACGGTGGGACTCTCTGTGAACAAACTCCTTCTCATCTCTGTTTTGCAGGTCATAATTATCGGACCAGTCGCCAATATTATTCCGACAATGGGGGAAGAACTTGGCTGGAGAGGGTATCTGCTTCCAAGAGCGTAATTCCTGCCGCCATGATCCATTCGGCTGTAAACGCCGGCGTCAGGCTCCCATATTTTCTGGCAAAAGGCGGGCATAGTACGCTGCTCGGTCCGGCTATTACCGGTTTTGTCGGAGGACTGCCGTTTACTGTATTGGCTGTTATATTATTTATAAAAGCAGGCAATATAACGTTTTCGAGCAAAAGCGGCGTGCAACAGAAATCATGAGCGTACCAAAATCTGCTTAACATGTGTTATGCTTTTATCATGAGAAAATGCCGCCCGTGAAAGGCGGCTTAAATCTTTTTTACCCGGTTATTTTTCTCCTCCCGTGAAAAACTAAGACAAAAACGAGGGGGAAAAAGATTGACTACCGAGTTAAAAGAGATACTAGAAAGGATAGAAGAACTGCGGCAGAAGCTGCATCAGTTAGAGGAAACAAAGGGCTTGGCGGATCCGGAAATCTTAGCGGCCAGTCGAGCGACTAGATGAAGCTTTGAATGAGTATTATAGATTGCTATTTAAGAAACTGGAAGAATAAAGAAAACCCGAGCCTTTCTTTTAAGTATAAGCATTACTTTAGACAGCATTAATTATGTTATGGCGGGGATCGAAAATCAATAAAATAATTTGACAGAAACACACATACATGTAATTAATGTAATCTTTACAATCAAAAGGAACTTAACAAATGAGCTCCTGTTGCTCTGACAGGAGCTTCATTTTATTTTTAGAAGGAGAAAGGATTTATTAATACTATAATAGTTCAAAAAAATAACTTAAAATTCGAATGATCCATCTCATGAGGGTTCTTCGCCTTTGGCTGCAACCCGGAATCAGTATCTGCATATTTCTGTTACTACCAGAACATAATGTCCAGCGATAGACGGTATTAAATGTCCATAACTTGACGGAATTGCTGCCAAAATCCCCTTTAAGGGGAAGGGAGAATTTAGCTCAATTCTCCCTGAACAACAAGCTTAACCATATGATCGTCAATAATCCGACGCTTATTTTGAGATCCATAAATCAGCGAATGAGTACAGACCTTGTTTACCAAACGTGCAGTTCCGCTGGAATACCGAAAAATTTCATCAACCGCATTGTCTGAAAAGATATCCTGTTCAACACCGGCATATGTCAGGTGCTTTTTTACATACTCGCCCATCTGGGCGCGGTCCATATGTGGCAGTTTGCATTGGATGTCGATGCGTTGACGGATGGCGGCGTATGTCTGTAGCTGAAATCTTTCCCAGAGTTCACTTTGACCCACCAGGATCAGGGACATAGGACTCCGGGCATCCATTTTGGTATTGAGTAAGAATCTGACTTCCTCCAGCATTTCTCTGTCCAACAGGTGAGCCTCATCTACAATTACAACCGGCTGCAGGTGGTGAATACCTTGCATAAGTTCAATCTCTTTATGCAGTTGGCGTTTGGCGTCTCCACGATAGAACTTGGCTTCACAGCCTAATTGTTCCAGAAGACCTTTGTAAAAATGACGCGGGGTCAGCTTGGAATCTGCCAGGTACATTACTGTGAATTTAGCTTCATCCAGGGATTCTTTAAAATAGCGGATGGCGGTGGTCTTTCCAGTGCCGCAATCCCCGGTTACCACCGCGAACATCTGCCGCTGCGCCGCATAATTCAACCGCCCAAGGGTTTCTTCCAGCATGGTTGACTGGTATAAATGGTCTGCCGGAATATCCCTTGAAAAGGGAGTCCGGGTCATACCATAGAAGCTTTCAAACACGACCGGCATCCTCCTTTTCCACCTTACGGTAGGATACGGCGGGCGCCGTTTGTTCTTTGCGTAGCTTAAATTGTTTGGCCGCGGCATTGAGCAGCCTTGAAGATTCCGCTGGTTTAGTCATCAGCAAGTGTTCCGGTAACGGGGGCCTTTGACCGGAGCGTTCGCCGATGATTAGCTGTTTCGCTTTCCAGGGAGAGTGTCCTTCGTATTCAATAGTCAGTTCGGTAATATCCGCGGGATCATAGATAACATTTACAGTACAACCGATAAAGAGCAGTCCTGCTTCGTACTTTTTACCGGCGAAGCTGATACAGCCTGACTTGTCGATTTTTCTTTCCTCACAGTTTAGAAAAGCATCGGCGACGATCTCGGGAGGCAGGAAGCGCAAGGGCTGTTTGTCGCTGCGATAGGCGACAGCCGGACTTAGCCCGTCCGCCAGTCCGGAATGAGGGCGGTTATTGTAGCACTCTTCTAACCAGACCCGGAACAACTGGTTAAGCTTATCCTTCAGTTGAAGGTTTCTCCAGGGCGGCTTCTGCCAGGAAGCTGTCTACCACCCGGTTCAGACGTTCTGATTTACCGTGGGCTTCTGGAGAAAAGGGCTTGGTGTAAAGTAGCCGGACACCCAGTTTTGCGCAGGCACGGGCCATCCATTTGGTGCGGTATTGCCGCCCATTATCGAAGTAAAGCGCCTTAGGCGCTCCGTACTTCTGGATAACCTGGCGGAAACAGTCCTGGACGATACCCTGTTCCAGATTATTATAGAACTGTCCGTGTAAAACATAACGCGTTGCGTCATCAATGAAGGTTACCAGATAGACCTGTTTCATGGCGCCGTCTTTACCAATGGGTAGATATGGGCCGTATTTGATATCCGAATTATTCCGATATCGGAATAATTCGGATTATCCCGAGTTTTGTGTTATCCCGACTTTCAGATGTGGGATGTGAATAATCGCCTTAAACCCGGGCGTTTTTGTTACTGTGCGCACCCAAAAGTCGGGATAATAGTTTTACTTCAGTCCGTAAAGCTTTCGGATTA
Source organism: Desulfotomaculum sp. (assembly GCA_003485325.1). Lineage (GTDB taxonomy): Bacteria > Bacillota > Desulfotomaculia > Desulfotomaculales > Nap2-2B > 46-80. Next base: position 11,760 of record DMZI01000059.1, on the reverse strand, counting down.
TTTGATCATCTCCTTTCCATATAGGGATCTGATCATTACCCATTAAAGGATTGTGGTTGCCGGTAGCCTTTTGTATGGCATCCCGTTTCATCTCTGTATCGGCATACGCATAAATCATTGTTGTTTCCAATTGTGCATGGCCGAGCCATTCGGACAACAATGCTAAAGGCATTCCTGAACGGTAAAGATGAATCGACCTGCTATGGCGAAAAAGATGAGGGTGAAGGTTGTCCGGAACTTCTGGACAGCTCCCTTTTGCCGCCCTCCCGTACTTCTTCATAAAACGGGAGACGTTATCATCTGACATCGGCTGAAGAATGCCGTTCCTAACGGTGTAGAAAAGGTACCGCTCCGAACTGTCTCCCGGATGATAGAGCGAGACATAATGCCGAAAATGTTCAACTGTCTTAGCCATCACCGGAACAATGCGTTTTTTGTTGCCTTTTCCAGTCAGATGCACGCACGGTGTTTTTGAATTAGCATCAAAGTCTTTGACCCTTAAATCCAGGATTTCTCGATTTCTGGCACCGGTATCATACATCAGGATCATAAAAAACAGGTCCCTGATTCCCGCTTTCGTGCTTGTATCCGGTTGCGCCAGAACAGTTTTTAAAGCCTCTTCTGTCATGAAATCAACTGTTTTTGAACCTGTTTTCTTGAAGGGAACTTTTTCAAGATCCTTTTGGAATACCGTAACTACCAGCTCCATTCTTCCGGCATATTTGAAAAATGAGCGGATTCCGGCCAACCGCTGGTTCCGCGTAGAGACGCTGCAACGGCACGCCTTTTCCAGCCAGTTCAGATAATCAGAAATCATTTGGCTGTTGAGGATATCAAATGTTACGTCTGTTAGTGAAATATTCTTTTCAGCAGTCACAAAATCAAAAAGCTGGTTCAAGGTTTCCCGATATGATTTGATTGTATTGGGACTGCAGCACCGTTGATCTGGAAGATATACAGACAAGTAATCACGAATTAATCGGAATAAAGTGTTGTCCTTCAGCTTTTTCATGTCGCCACCTCCGGGATCAGGTTGGAAAACCTGGCCCAATCAATAGCAGATGTTTTCACCAATCTTTCCGGGAGAAGATGAATGTAGTAGGCAGTGTGGGAAAATTGTGAATGTCCCATGTATGCACTCAAGTAGGGAAGCCACGTGTATAGATCTCTGCCTTCATCCATCCATTTCATTAAAGTCCGCGTGGCGTAATTATGCCGAAAATCATATACGCGCGGCGCGGTTGCTCCCCGAAAGTTTCTAATGCCGGCTTTTTTCCAGCAATTCCGGAACTGCTTCTGCACCCATGTTACGGAGTAAGCGGCTCCATTCGGATTCGAAAAAAAATACTCCCGGTTTTTCAGAATGGTACGCATCCTTGTATCATATTTACGGCACAGAGACTGCATATCAGGGGACATCATGACTATTCGATCCCGGTGAACCTTGGTATCGCTGATATAGATGCTTCCGGTTTCCAGATTAATATCAGTACAGCGGATCAGCCGCACCTCGTGCGGTCGTAGACCGCAGCAGTAGAGAAGGCGAAAAAGCACAGGCACGATAAACTGCCTGTATGGTGAGAGCTTATGCGAGGCCATGCGGTCTGCCGCCGCGAAAAAGGCAGTCAACTCCTCATCACTGAAGAGGTATGGAAAAAATGGTTTAAATGGACCGATCATTTCCGGGGGAAGCACGTACGCATCAAGTCCGATGGCATTGAGGTATTTCCCAAATTCGCGAATGGCTACCATTCGCCTTCTTACTCCGTTTGCGGTTTCGTTGGGACGAAGACGTACCCATTGCATCACGAGTTGTTGCGTTAATGATCTTTCTTCAGGAAAAGCACTCAGGCAGAAGCGATCGAAGAGGGCAAGAAATTTCTCATAACTGCTTTTGGAATAGCCCAAGGCCTTTTTGTGCTGGATGAAATCCTCCATTTGCGACGCAAAGCAACTTTTAAAAGAATTTATCACTCGAAGATCCCCCTTCCTACGGGGATCTCCTGAAAATCCAGCGCACACAACGCAAGTTTCTCATAATCCATGGAAAGGTATTGCTTTGCTGAATCCTGCTCTTTGTGGCCAAGCACCTGTGAAATTGTTGTCAAGGGGACGCCGGATTCCAACATCCAAGTTCCCATGGAACGGCGTAAGGCATGGAAGCTCTTCCCATCGCCTGGTTGACGTAAGATACCAGCGCTATTCAGGTATTTCTCCAGGATGTTATCCATGGATCCACAATCGGCTAATTTCCTGTAGGGTGCAGATGTTCTTAGAAAGACATACTCCGAAGTAGATTCGGGCCTCGCTTCCAATATGTATTTAGCAATTGCATTGCCTGTGTCTATTTCCAAAGGAAGCACCAATGGCCGGCCCGTTTTTCTTTGAACGATATGGATGCTGTCGTTCAGCCAATCGAGATCAGAAAGGCGCAAATTGACGATGTCGATGGAGCGCAGTCCTGTATGGGATGCCAGCAAAAGGATGGCGTAATCCCTTTTTCCTTGTTTTGTAGTGGTGTCTATCTGCCCGAGAATGGCTTCAACTTCCTCACGAGTAAGGCATGGCAGAACTCTCTTCTTTCGCCGTGCAGGTTTGTTCAGTACAGATTGAAAATCTTTTGATACAAGAGAATTCGATCTCAAATGGTCCAGAAAGATTCGTAGAGCGTAAAGAACGTTTGTCATTCCTGCCTTGTTTTTTTCAGCGGCCGCCAAGAGATAGTCCTTAACGTCCTCTGACGATATGGTGCTGAAATCACGGTGCCCGGCCTGCTCCATTTGGCAAAGAAATTGTTGTATGTTTGATCTTAGGTTGGAGATGGTCCCTTTGCTTAGATGCTGGGCTTCAAGAAACTGTTTCATGCAAAGACCGAAAAATTCGCTTGTTTCGTATTTGGAGCCTGAATCATACCGGTAACCTTGGAGTGTTCCATGCTGATAAAGATCATGAACCATTAGTACGGCTCTGCGTAATTTCCTGAAATGCCTCTCCGATATTTCGGAGTTTTCAAGACGCTCTTTCTGGGAACATAGGAAGGCATTCAGCGTGGTGGGTTCGTAACACGTGGTTCCGTTTCTGGCGCAATAGTTTCTTATGGGGCTATAAGCGCTGCCCGCATAAGACTTGATGGTAGATTCCGCCATGCATAGCTTTTCAAGTTCTTCTAGTACACGCTCGATGATTCGTTCCAACGGAATTTGCATATCAACAACCCTCCAATATTGAAATTCAGACCGAAGTCTGTATTTTTATTATTGGAGTTGATTAATGGCGGAGCAAGAATTTTTATCCCGACTTTTGGGTGCGCACAATTACAAAAACGCCCGGGTTTAAGGCGATTATTCACATCCCGCATCTGAAAGTCGGGATAACACAAAACTCGGGATAATCCGAATGAACAAGCTGGTTGCGGTACCGCTTTAAGAAATCGCCGGGCAGCTACCCCGGTCCCGGCGTACATTCTCATCTGCCTGGCGCTGTAGCCTCGTTCCACAAGCTTTTCCTGCAGGGTACTGCGCTTGATCTGGCCGGGTTTGGCCAGACCTTCCCATTCGAGGATCTTTATGATTTGGGCAATGCTGCGTCCCGGTACCTGGCGGCGCAACATAATAGCCTGTTCCAGCAGGAAAGGAGGAATAGTTTCCCCGGAACTCTGATGTTTTTTGCTTTTTGGTTTAAGACCGTTAAATCCCTCTGCTTGATATTGTGCCAGATAGCGGCGCAAGGTACGTTCGGAGACGCCACTTTGTGCGCAGATACCGGCTTTGATCTGTTTGGCCCGGGCTGTGTCCAGTCCCTGGTCCAGCAATGGTAATAACAGTTGTACCCGCTTAGTGGCAATCTCGTCTGCTTTTTTTTGGTCTCTCATGTTGAATACCCCCACCCCCTCCTTTTTTTCTATATTCAACATGAGTCTATAAGATGGTTATCAGGACAGGAATGCGAAACGGGTATGCACCCATAAATTTGCATTTACTACCGGCCGGACAATTCTGCTCAGCCACCCGGAGCCATTGCCGACATAATGCCAGATCCTTTGGAGCTTGGACCTGGGAAGGCAGGAAGGTTCTTCCACAGTTTCTTTCCCGTAGCGGATATGAATTGATTCCAGGCATCCTTGCAAGTAATCAGCCATCTTACGAAACCAGCTCCGCCACCGTATTAAGGTGGATTCATCAACTGGCACACTTAAACCTGACGAACCAGTTATCACAGCCTCAATATTTCCCACAATATGGCGTTTGTACGGTACCAGCAGGTCAGGAAGTTCGTGGTGAATTCTTCTACACGCACTACATCTTAATCTGCGGATACAAAGGTCTATCTTTTCTCCCAGACTATCGATACACCTTCTTTTTCGGCTGCCGATCACTATAAATTGGCCGCTACAACAGGGACAGAAAATCTGCTCCAAGCTCCTCACAAAAAACACCTTTGTCAGGGTTTTCTATTAGCTCATAATCTGATACAATAATCATACTTGTTGGGTTGACGCTTCTGGCGCTTCTGATTGGACAGTAGCGCCTTTAAAAAGAAGCGTCTTTCCTTTCCTCAAGATATGACCATTATATCCAGCAATTCCCGGTCAGTCAATTGCATCAGCATATGGACTTTTTAGCTTAGTAACAACATATTTCATATATCGGAATTTTTAAATTATATATAATATTTTTAATTAACTATTGACATAAATAAAAACATAAAGTATTATTAAATTGACCTCAGAAAGGGGCCGCCCGAGTAAGAGGGATACCCCTTTAATAACCGGCAAATAAGCCGGGGCCGTTAATAACCTGCTGAGGTAAAAGCTTTTACTTGGGGGAGTCGAGTAGTTATCTACCGGTAAACTGAAATTCGGAGGGAAATTGGGAAGCCATAACCAGCCTAAAAGTAAGAAAATATCCCTTAGAAGTAGAAGTTTCAAATAAGCAGGGATTAAAAGCCAGGGCGAAAAACTTGTAATAGGCGGAGGAGGCAGCTTAACAAAGTTGTTTTTTCGGCGGCTATTACAGGAAGTAGCCGGTTAATCTGAAAAGACGGCCTGAAGAACCGGCGGATCAGATAAAAGAAGGGGTAAATAAAAAAAGGAGGACGTGCTGAATTGCACTACGCTCCTGAAAAAGGGTAGGCGATAATCCGCTAGGATACTGGACCTACCCTTTTTCGTTTGTTTATTTCAATTGGGCAGGAATTATCTGCCGCTACCCCTTAATCATTTCAATAAATGCTTCAATCCTGGTTTTTAACTGCCCTGAATCCTCTTGTCCATAATCGGTTTCAATTCTCAGAAGGGGTATTCCATGATCTTTAAGCGTATTTTCAACCCGGTTCGCTTCGATCATGTAGGGGTCACAAAAAATGAGCGAACAGTTAATTACCCCATTGGCCTTATAGTCCTTTGCCAGCCTGACAAGTTCTTCCGTTCTGCCTTCATTGGGTGTAAAGCAGGCGCAGTTTGTCTTAATGTATCGATCAGCTATAAAGCGCAGCATCTGGTCCACACTTTCGCCCTCTTCAGGGACCAGGTTTTCAAAATAGCGAAGGCCGGTGCACATTTCCTCGGCGACAATAACGGCGCCGCTGCTTTCAATAAGGTGAGACACTTTCCAGTTGGGAATAGCCATTGGTGTGCCGGTTAGAATAATTCGCGGCGCATCCGGTTTGTTTACCCCTTTGCCTTCCCCGACCCGTCTTTCCAATTCCTCACAAAGCCCGTTCACCTGTGAGGTAAACCGATCCACATCGTCGTACATGGCGATCTGTTCAATCAACAGGCTGTCTTTGCCGCTGATGGGCAAAAGGCCATTTTTGCGCAGTTCATTAAGACGCAGTAATGCCCTGCGCTTCGCGTTTACCTCTTTAATGGAACGGCGCAGGCTCTCCGGCGTTATCTTTTTTCCCGTATACTCTTCAATCGTTTTCAGAAAATCTTGTAATTCACCGAACCAGAACTGCCTGTCCTTTTCACGTCTCATCTGGGGGATTTCCAGAACGTGGACGGGAACATAGTCGTTTAAAATTTCAAACGCCTTCTTCTTGCCGTCACATGTAGTCTCGCCAACTATCAAGTCGCAGGACTCAAGGTAGGGGCAAACCCTGGCCAGTTTAAATCCCATAAAGGATTTAATTAAAGAACAAATGTTTTTGGGCAGCACTTTTTCGGTTTGAGCTGATCCTATTTCAACACCTGAGCATAACCCAACAAGGATACCACCGGCAGCACGGACGATTTCCTCGGGAACAAAAACACAGTAGGCTCCTACCACTTTGCCGCCTTTTGCCTTATGCTCCTGCAGTTCCTGAATGCGTAAACCGTGAATCTCATTAATAACAAAATCAAAGTATTCCATCTTATCCGGCCTGTTTTCCTGCTTAAGATAGACATCCCCATAAGTGGGCGGGAGCACATTCAAAAGTTGGTCGTGGGCTTCTAAATCGAGACCAAGTGATTCCCACATCGGGCGGTAATCGTTACCCATAAAAAACCCTCTCCTTAATAATTTTTGAAACATTTCCAGCCTTATTAATCTTTTAGTCAGCTTTTTAACTGACTGATCATTATTACTTCATTTATCAAAAATAATCCTTTATTATGGCTATTAAATATTTTTATAGCTTCGGCTTTTTTAAACAAATTAATTTTATAGGAGGAGATTAACCCGCTCCGGGAAAAAGTTCGCATACAACCTTATTGCTCATCCCGGCGGCCTATAAGGTAATCTAGCCTCACATCAAAGAAGTCCGCAATTTTTATTAAGACATCAAGGGTGGGAATGTCTTTGCCTAGTTCATAATAAGAAACAGCTCGCTGTGAAACGCCAATTTCCCTGGCTAAATCCAGTTGGGTTAACTTTTTGGAACTGCGAAGCTCCTTAAGCCTGGCGCTGGAAGTTAATTTATTTTAATTTATAAATTAAATAACGTTATAAAAAAGGCCTCTACGCAATTTGAACTGAACCCAGTTCAATTAGCGGGAGGCTTTTTAATTTAAAGCATAATCTTTAATAAAAAATCCAAAATTTTTTATTAAAATAAATCCGGCTTTAGGGCACACTATTAAAAGATTCATAAAAAAAAGGAGGTTTTAACTGTGACTGTAGGAGACAAAATGCATCAGTGCCTTTCTTCCCTGGAAACTGCAACAGCTGATCTGAAGAGTTTTGCCCTCGATACCAAAGACACTAATGCAAAAAAGATGTTCAATGACTATGCCAAACAGCTGGAAGGGATTACATCCGGCGTCAGAAACCGGGTAAATGACATCGAACGGCAGGAGCCCCAGTATAAAGTAAGAGATAATTTCTAAAAAAAAGCAGGTTATCTTTATGAGATGCAGTGTCGACGAATGCGCCTGCAATAAAAACAGAAAATGCAGTGCAGAAGGAATTGACCAAAGCAGCGATATTGAAAATACCATGGACAAACGCTGCCCCTCATTCAAGGAAAAAGAAAACCCACCAAAGTATTAATACCAAATATTACAGTGTTAAAGCTGTATTTGAATCAAGTAGGAGGGGGCTTTCCGCCCCCTCCTGCTCACAGGAGGGGAAAAACATAAATAATCCATTCGTCCCATTTGCCAAAAAGCACCTTTCAAAGATCGAAATTCCCAATATAAGCCTTAGAGAGTTCCTCAAAATAGGAAGTTTGAGAGTGCTTTTTCTAAGGATAAACGGGAACCATAAAAAATAGGCTTTCCTGTACACCAATAAGGCCAGATGACTTTTCCCTTTAAAAAGTCCCTTTCGGGGGGCTTTTTAAATTCAAAATAAATCATTTTTTTGCAGCCTCTGGTAACGCCTGCCAAATAAAAACCATACTATGTAACAGAAAAATGAAAGGGGGATTTATAATGGCTTTCGGAGTTCCGGGCGAATGTGGCGGTGGAGGTTTTGCTTTCCTTATTTTCCTGATCCTGATTCTTTTAGTGCTAGGTTCATGTTGCTTCCCCTGCGGCGTTGCAAAAGCTTAATTTTTTGCGACGTTAAACCTGTATTAAAAAGGGCCCTTCGGGGTTCTTTTTCTTTAATTACTGTAAGCATCCGCCGTGTTTAAAATTTCTTTTATTGTAAAGAATATAATAATAAAAGCAAAAGGGTGGTTGGTAATGGATATAAGCGCAAGGAACCAGTTGAAAGCGCGGGTAAAAGAAATTAAGTCAAACGATGTTACTTCCGAGGTCCTTCTTGACGTGGGCGGACAGGAGATGTGTTCGGTAATCACCACAGGGTCAATGAAAAAAATGGGTTTAAAAGTGGGCGACGATGTCAGCGCCCTCGTAAAGGCAACTTCAGTGATGGTAATGAAATAAAGTTTTCCCTGGAATTATAGTTCAGCCCCCGTTTTTATAGCCGGGGGCTATTTTTTATAATTTGGAATTGATCGGCTATAATAAAGAAACTGGTGATACCTTTGAGGGACAAACTCTGCTGGGTATGCAGCACAGTTATTTAAGCAGCAAAAATATCTGTATGGTTAACTCCTGGGGTGGTGTAACAGCCGGGTCGTTAAAGTATATTTCGTAGACAACCTCTTTTGTTTCATAACCGTTTTCTTTTACCCAATTTGATAGAAACTGGTACGCCTTGGGAATCCCGAGATAAGGCCCTGTATGAGTACAGGAGGCAATCTTGCCGCCGGGAATAACGCTTGTTTTCATATTGTCGGTTTCTGCAAATGCCCTGGAAACAGGAAAACCTATTTCGACTTCAAACGATTCCATGTTCATATCATAATAGGCGGCGAATGGCGGCCCCGTTGGTTCCTCCTCAAATTTAGCCAGGTGTTCCTTAATCTCTCTTAAAGATTTTTCCATCACTTTAGGCAAGTCCTGCAGCCTGGTTGTAGTCCGGACAGTTAAGGCAAGTTGAATGTATCTGAAAGAAACCTCGCATTTATAGGACATTCCTCTTTCCCCCCAAGTATTTAATTGATCTTATGAAATAACCAAAGGATTCTTATTTGATCATAAGGTTATCTTATGCTTATTTTTAACAGGTAGGGATAAAAAACTAAAATACCAACGATCACTGAATTAACCGCCGCCAGTAAAACAGCACCGGCGCTTACATCCTTGGCTGCTTTGGCCAGGGGAAGATACTCCAATCCATACAGATCAACTGCCAATTCTATGGCTGAGTTGATCATTTCGGCGATCAGGACCAGGAAAATAGAAAATAGCAGGTAAATGAATTCTGACTTGCTCAAATGAAGAAAAACAGCTAAAAACAAAACTAGAACAGCGGCTGCAAAATGAATGCGCATGTTACGCTGTGTGCGGAAAGAATATAATATCCCTTCAGCCGCAAACTTGAAATTAACAAGAAAACCGCTGTTTTGTTTAACTTCTTCCCGCATCCTTTGTTTCTCTATGCCCTGCCTTTCTCATGAACATTGATATTGTTACATCAAATAATAAAAATTAACTTTAATTTTTCGATAATATTATTCTTTTCCCTGCAAGATTCTAATTAAACCTCAGGAATGCCGCTTGGCCATTAATGAGGATAACTATGGAAAACTTTTTTAATAAATTCCACTGCTCTATAACTTTACCGATTCCGGTTTATCCTTCACTCCTATTCCCGAAAGGGTTGCATAATAAAAATCAGGCAGGGACAAAAAAACTTTGGCGCCCATAACCAGACCGCTGAAGCGGAAGGGGCTGGTGTTAAAAATTATAACTTCCCCTTCTCTGATGTGAGGAAGTGTTTCAGCATCCTCCAATGACATCACAGCATAAAGTTCATTTGTTTTATAGATTATCGGATCTCCTTCGAAATCATATAACCCTTCGATGATGCTCAAGAAATTTTTCACTTTAAAAACCCCCCATTACTTTAGGCGACTTACGGCTTCCAGATATTATGAGGATGTTCTATCTTACTCGAAAAACAACAAATAAGCCAACTTACCTACTTTGATTATATCCCGGGAATTACCATTGGATCAATAGCAGCGACGCTGACTGTAGATTTAAAGATCAGGGCATGGGAAAAAGTTGTCCCAAGGATTCAGTTCAGCGCTTAAAAGAGATGACATAAAGAAAATAGGCATAAATTTAGCCAGGATTGACGGTTCAATTACTGGCCGGGACAAAAAGGGGGCTTTTGAAGAATTGGAAAACTAGAAATACACTGGGAACATATAGGCAAATAATTTCTTTTTGATTTATCTTTCTTTGACTTTTAAAGCTATCCAGATCAGCAAAAGGGAAAGACCTGCAAATCCAACCATCCAGGGAAGGCTGATAAACCTGTGCAGCAAAGAACTATACAGTCCGGCAAAACCGAAAATTATAAAGATCATTGCGGAAATCCATTTCACAAAACGTTCCGGGATTCTTTTCCCGGCAACGACCCCTATATACACGCCGAGGGCGTCGGCAATTACCATACCGGTTGTGGTTCCCAAAAGTGTTTCCAGCGGTGAATTGTACCTGGCTGCCAGGGCAACCGTAGCCAGTTGTGTTTTATCACCCATCTCGGCAATAAAAAAAGCAATGGCGACAGTAATAACCGGCCCTAAAAATACCTTTCTTTTCTCCTCGCCGCTTAAAGTATCCCCACGCAATGTCCACAAACCAAATAAAATAAAAGATCCGGCCGCAACCGCCTGTATAATGTCCATGTTAAAAGATGTCCCCAGATAAGTCCCCAGGGCAACAGCCAGCGCATGGTTTAGTAATGTAGCTATAAAAACTCCCAGCATAACACTTCCGGCCGGAAAGCGGACGGCAAAAGCCATGGCCAGCAATTGCGTCTTATCCCCCATTTCCGCCAGAACAACCATTGCGACGGCTCCCAAAAAAACCAGCAACTTAAGTTCCCCTTTTTCCTTTCCCGAGGCGACGGCCCCGTTCAATGCATGCTTATCCCGCCAATACAATAAATATAACCTTGAAAATATTTTTCTAAAATTAGTTATCAATCAAGAAAGATGTCTGGCATCAATGCCGGTACTTTGGAAGCTTAACTTTTTCGGCAAAAAATGTCAAAGAATTTCCTGCCGGGTTAACTAACACGTGCGCAGTCTGACCGATATTGAATATTATACAAGTGAAAGGGGTTGTTAATTAATGCCGGAAACATACTCCGCCGCAATTATCGGCGAAAAGATATCCAATCAATGCACAAATGTAGGCTATCCCCGGGTCCAAGGGTTAAAAAACGCCGTTGTTCAGGAAAAAATAAATGAATTAATCAAACAGCAGGTATACAGCATGATTCCCCAAGAAGGATGTGAGGAATACCAGGTTATTGCCGGAAGCTCAGAAATCAAGGTTAATGAAAAGGGTATCTTAAGTTTGACCACCACTGTCTATACATACAGAAAACATGCCGCCAACGGCCTGGACGTACAAAAATCCCTGACCGTGAATCTGGCGACCGGCCAGGTCTACCAGTTAGCCGATCTTTTTAAAAGCGAAAGCAATTACCGCGCGGTACTTACAAAAATAATCAAAGATCAAATCAGGGAAAGAAACATACCTATAATTACAGATTTTAACGGTATCACCGGTCAGGAAGATTTTTACCTGACCGATGATTCGCTGGTTATATATTTTCAGGAAATTGAATATACACCGCATTATGTTGGCATTCCTGAATTTATTATCCCTTTCACGCAACTCAAAGGTTTAATCAATGAAAAGAGACCCATTGCAGTACTTTTAAGTTAAAATTCATCAAGACACAAGGACACAAGACACAAGGGGACGGTTCTTGAAGGGTTCTTCTTGAAGGGTTCAATCGGAAG
>DMZI01000053.1 GCA_003485325.1 Desulfotomaculum sp. | reverse complement strand
ATAACTTTATCTAGATTCTTGAACTTGCAAATAGTTTCTATACTTGCTAAAATCCTCTCAAAGCCGTTTTTATCGTTCCGGAATTTTAGGGCTTTGCCTAATTCCAAACCACGGTAATCTGTAAACCTTGTCCATTGCAGCTTTTTTGCAATATCGACGCCAATAATCAACGTTTTGGTGTTATTGCTTCCAGTTTCTGAGAGTTAAACATTGCTTATAACCTCCTGTTTCATGATTTTGTGCGTGTTGGTAGCACACACTAATCATAACTGGGGGTTATTTGTTTTTCAAAGAGCATTTTCACGGATTACAGGAATGCTTTGGAAGGATAATAGCCCGGCTTTTTATATGCAACTGACCAGTTTTATTAGATTACTTCCTTAATTCATCCAGTCTTTCCCTTACTCCCGGAACTGCTTTTGGGTTATGACAACAGTTTGTATACTTCCATCTTTGACGTTAAATTTCCTGTAATGCATAGCATTTTCATATTTTTTTATTCCCTCATAAACATGGCCTGCGTACTTTCCCTCTGCCGGTTTTCCATTAAGGGTTAATTCTTGACAACATGTATACATTATTGCATACTATACTGTAACAAGTATGGTACCGGAAGGGGTTGATAAGAATGTCTGCTACGGTCAGAATCAATCAATCGGCCTGGCAAGCGCTTAAGTTAATCGCTTTTCAAACGGGTGAGCCTATGCAGGCAGTCCTTGATAAAGCTATTGAAGCATACCGAAGGCAGTATTTCTTACAAAAAGCCAATAATGCTTATGAAGCCTTAAGGGAAAATACCGAAGCATGGCAAGAAGAAATTAAGGAACGTGAAGCATGGGATGACACCTTAGGGGATGGGCTTAAGGAGATATAATTAATGGACGAAAAAAATCCCCTCCGTGGCGAAATTTGGTTTGTTGATCTTAATCCGATCCGTGGACATGAACAAGCGGGTAAAAGACCCGCTCTTATTGTTTCAGTGGATTTGTTTAACAGTGGCCCGGCAGGATTAATAGTTATCCTGCCGTTAACAACTAAAGAAAAAGGAATACCTTTTCATGTAGAAATTTGCCCGCCGGAGGGTGGCTTAAAAGAAAAAAGTTTTGTTAAATGCGAAGATATAAGATCTGTTTCAAGAGAAAGACTTTTATTGCGGATAGGTATGGTTTCTTTGGCAACTATAGAAGCAATCGAAGATAGGATTCGTATATTGTTAAACCTTTAAAAAGTATTTCCGGCAAAAGGGAGAAGGAAATGATAGAAATTACCGGGGTCTCCAAAAGCTACAACAGGGGAACAATCAAGGCGGTGGACGGAGTAAGCCTGACAATTCAAGACGGTGAAATATTCGGTTTCCTTGGTCCGAACGGCGCCGGAAAAACCACACTGATCAAGATAATACGGGAATCTTAAACGCGGACGAGGGCACAATCAGGATCAACGGCAGGGATATCAAAGCTGCCCCTGGGGCTGGCCACCATACCCATCGTGGTGGTCATGAGATTTGCCAACCTGAACCGGCGGAAAGACCTGTTCAGAATCATAGGCGGGGATGGTTATTATAGCCCTTGCGGTAGCTTATCAATTCCTTTTTCAGAAATCAGGCCCGAACGCAATGGATCCCGCATTTCTGCAGAACCTGTTGACGGACCGGAATGGTTTCATGAATCTGATCAGCCGGGTCTTCCCCTCCACCTCGTATTTAGGCCTGGCCCTGGTTAACGCTGATCAGGCAACAGGAGTCATCAACCTCCTGCTGTTCGCTGCGCTTTCTTTCCTGGCCGTAGCCCTGGCCTGGTTAACCGGCGAAAAAATGTATTTCCATGGTCTGGTGGGTTCAGGTGAAACAGCTGTCCGGCGAAAAATGCTGAACAATTCCGATTATAAACGAATGGGTATGGGGCGGCCTGTATTGTTGGCCTACTGGCTTAAAGAGGTACGCCTGCTGCTCAGAAATCCCACCTATTTTATGAATTGCGTAGTAACAAATCTGCTTGTGCCGGTTTTGCTTGCTGTTCCTTTCCTTATCCAATCTTTACAACCAAAAAGGCCCCATGCCATCGGAAGCGCTGGTTGACAAACCTGCAAGCCACATTATTTTGATGGCTGCGATTACCGGCGTTATCATCTTTATGGCCGGCTCTAACGCCATTGCGGCCACCTCATTATCAAGAGAGGGGAAGGAATTTTATATATCAAAATACATCCCCTTAGCCTACAAAATTCAAGTCCAGGTAAAACTCCTATCCGCATATGTCTTTGGAATCCTGGTCGCCGTTCTTTTAATCATAGCCGCGACGGTTTTAATGCCTTTAAAAATACAATTTATCGGTGCCCTGTTAGGAATAAGCCTTGTGGCTATGGCGCCGGTTATCGAGGCTGGTTTGCTGATCGACCTGGCACGGCCCAAACTGGAAAGGGAAAATGAAGCTCAGGCATTCAAGCAAAATTAAATGTCTTATTTTCCATGCTTTTCTCAGTTCTGTTGGGCGGGATAATCCTCTATTTAGTAGTCCGCTTTATTCATACTCCTGCTCTGGCGGCGGGATGCATGTTACTCTGCTTTGGGGCGGCGGCGCTGGTATTGTATTATCTTCTGGCCACCTGGGGAATCAAACGATACTGGCAGCTCGAAGGATAACACTATCATAAACCCCCGGCAAAATTTCTTTGTAGTAATATTTTCCATGGAACAATTTGCTTAAGTTGCAATAATGGCCGGATTCAATAAAAACGTTGGTTTATATAGCAGCAAAGGGTATTGACGCCATGATGAAAAGACTTCTTGTAGCATCCCTCTTTATTTATTTATTTAATGCTGTCAAGCCCTGCTAGAGTTTTTGCGGCGGAAAGCGAAAGGCCCGCAATTGAGTTGAACGGCTCTGATATCCAGGCAGCGGCCTATATATACAGAGAAAGTATTTATCTGCCACTGAGGGCGATTGGCGAAGAACTCGGATATTGTGTTCAGTAGTCAGGGGAAAACAATCCGGTTTCTGTCTCAAATGACGGTAGAAATATATTAATTGATTTAATGAATGATAAAATAACCTCAGATAAACATACTTATTATATAGACGGAGATTATTCGGGTTATTCGGCCAATGGTTCTATATTTGTTGAAAATACTACATACATGAGAGAGGATCTTATTTCCGAATGCTTCGTTCTTAAAGTCCGGTGGGACAAGCCTGGCGGAAAGATCAATCTTACGAGCCTAAATGAAAACGAAATTTCCATAAGAACTGTGCAAGAGTACTCGGAGAACGAAAATATCAAAATAACCTTGCAATATCCTCAAATTGACAGATTAACAAGGCCGTCCAGGACCGCATAAACTCTTTTTTCAAAAAAGCGGCGTGGGAAGCCAAGGATGAAGGTTTGCAAAAGGCAGAGGAAAGAAAGAAGATTATAGCATCCGGGTATACAGGTGAACTTAACCAGTATGAAACATACTTTGATTATAAGTTGAAATATAATCAAAACGGCCTGCTGAGCATTGTGTTCACGAATTACCAATACACCGGGGGAGCGCATGGATTAGCAATAGAAAGCTCGCATACCTTAAACCTGGAAACCGGCGAGGAATTTAGGCCGAAGGACTTGATGGAAAGCGCCGCCGGGTATATTTCTTTTATAAGCGATTTTGTCAGGAAAGAAATTGATACAAGGATAAAAGCAGGAAGTCTGATGGAAATTGGCGATTCGCCGTTTGAAACCATTGATGAAAATCAAGACTTCTACATGTCCAATAAAGCAGTTGTGATCTACTTCCAGGAGTACGAATATTTTCCGTATGCGGCCGGCATACAGGAGTTTTCCATTGATTATATTTCACTGGAAAAGATGCTGAAGCAAGATTTCAGCTTTTTGGTTGACGGCGCCAAATTGCTGAAACCGTCCGGAACCCAAAATCTGTTGACTGCCGGTGATGAGTCATTATACGGCAGCAAAGTGGCGTATGCGGCGGAAGATGGACTTTTTTGTGCCAGGTATGGACGACGGTAAGGCCGTTTTGCTGGTCAAGGGAGCCGGTATTTCGGCTCCTGTATTTTCAAATGACGGCAATAATATCGCTTTTATGCGGAATGGCGCTTTATACGCCTACGATTTTGCAACATCCGAGGTGCGGATTCTACTTAAAGAGGTTGACGCCTATTGTCCTGGTCAAAATGACGGGTTTTACGCGTCATCGTAAAAAGCCGGCATCATCGCGATAAATATCCGGTAACCGCTGAAAGCATATCGATCGTTCCCGCTCAAAAAGATATTTTATACATGGACTTAGAACCGTCGCCGGATTCCGGTAAAATTATAATCTGGCTTATGTCACAGTCAGGATCACTGTCTGCCGACGGCGTATCACTGGCAATATATGACATTGCCTCCGGGAGGCTGACGGAGTTGGACGACGGGGGACTTGCCTATAACGAAAATGTAAGCTTTGCAAGCTCAAACGCTTTTGCCTTCATTTCCGGCTGCGGCAGAACAATGTCTGAAGGCAAAAGCATCAGCCTTTTTGACCTGAAAAAAGGTCTTTCCCCAAAAACGCTCGACATACAGGACAGGATGCCCACAACACCCTGTTATTCCACAGACGGAAAAAACTTGCCTTTGCCGCGGAGCCTGCGCTCAAAAATGATGATGACATGGTTGTTGGATACCTGCAATTTCAAAAGGGCGGCAGATCTACATGTATGCGAACGGCAGTCTGACTGCCCTTACAAGCGATTGCGCATACCGTTCTGAATTGCCGGTATTTCTAAGAAACAATAATTATATCGTTTTTTCCCGGGTGAAAACCAGCGGTGAAAATAGCGTCTGGATAATGGACAGCGATGGTAAAAACAAAAGACCGCTTGCCAGGTGGAAATAAAGCGACCCCAACGACGACAGGTTTTTGGACTTTTACGGCCGCGTTGACTGGAGCGCTATGTTTGCCTTATTCGATAACACAAAATAACATTGACAGGGGGTGGGGAAGTAAACATTCTTTTTGCTCTAAACAGCACCTTTCCTTTTTTCATCACCAAGTATAATTTAGGGCATAAACTAAAGAAGCAAAATGAACGTCCTCATGCTCCTGGTAAATTATAACAGGCCTGTACTCCTTGGTACAAGCCTGTTTCGGCAAGTAGCTATCTCGTTTTCCAATTCAGGTATTTCACCCCTCCAAGGTAAACAATTAAATTACACAAACGTTGTCATACTCTTCAACCAGAGAATTCACCAGATCCTTAACAGAAACAATCTTTTCTGCTTTATAAGCATTCTCGCCGGCAAAAGCAAACCCGTGTTTCATTCTTCCTTTTTTAGCATTTATTAACGCAAGGGCAATACAATAAGGGCTGGACTCATGATTGCATGTGACTATACAGTGATATGGACATTTATAAGGTTTTTTACTGCCTGCGTTAACATCATTGATGAACTCGTTTATTATAGCTCTTCCAGGCATGCCAACCGGGCTCTTTATAATTCCGATATCTTCTTTTCTGCAATTGATATAGGTATTTTTAAATTCTAAAGAAGCGTCGCATTCCTCCGTTGTTACAAATCGTGTCGCCATCTGTACACCCGAAGCGCCAAGCTGAATAAATTTATAAATATCTTCACCTGTATAGATGCCGCCTGCAGCGATTACAGGAACAGGCTTTGCTGTCTTGTCTTCAATCTTTTTTGCTTCACCGATTACTTCAGAAATAATCTTCTCCAATTTATAATCAGGATCAGTAATTTGGTCGCTTTTAAATCCCAAGTGGCCGCCTGCCATTGGCCCTTCTACTACAATAGCGTCCGGAGCATATTGATATTTGTCCAACCACTTTTTAGCAATAATACCCGCTGCTCTTGCAGAAGAAACAATAGGAACAAGTTTTGTAAGTTTTGATTCTTTTAAGAATGAAGGGAGATTCAGCGGAAGGCCGGCTCCGGAAAAAATAATATCAACGCCTTCCTCTATTGCGCTTTTAGCCATGTCTCCAAAATTTGACAAGGCTACCATGATGTTTACCCCCAGAATTCCCCTGGTAAGTTCACGAGCTTTTCTGATCTCTTTCCTGAAGGCTCTGATATTAGCCTCAAGGTAGTTTGTCATAAAATCCGGTTCTGACATTCCAATACCTGCAGCAGAGATAACTCCGATACCGCCCTGGTCGGCTACTGCTGAAGCAAGCCCGCTTAAAGAAACTCCAATACCCATGCCGCCCTGAATAATTGGCAGTTTAGCAGATAAATGACCAATTTTTAAACCAATCTCTCTCAATGAAACCATACCTGTTCTCCTTATTATTTCTTGAGATCCAATATAATCATTGTCATAACTATAATTTTAAACCCCGATGTTATTTTATCTTATTAAACACCACATGTGCAAATTCGACCTCAACTGACAAATTCCTTTTTTGCTTGAAAAATTATTAAAGCAAAGATCTGGCCGGACAGATATTGCTAGCAGGTTAAACGGGGATCTACTGCAGTCAAAATATTTCTATTCGATGCAAATAAGAAAATGAGAAAAGTAGACAATGAAATCAGGGATTGAACCAGTTTCCGGTTCCGGAAGGTAAAAATCGGAGTCGGGACTGAGTATAGACGGTGTTCTTCGGCAGAAGTCTCACTCGCGTACAAGCTCCTGAAATGATTAATTTAAAAGTTTGCAATTAAGAAACATGTTCTTTGGTTTTCGAGGACCTTAGCTTGATAATAATGTCTGCTTAAACTTTTGTCCAGCGAGAGTGGATAATTTAATCAAAAAAGAAGGTTTTATTCGTCAGGCCGCTGTATTCTGGCTGGCCAGAAACATGCCGATGCCGTTGACCAGGGCGCGGGCAATGCTCTCACGAAATTCTTCCATGGTCATCAGCTTTTCTTCGATGGGATTGGATAAAAAGGCCGCTTCAATTAAAACCGCCGGCATTATTGTTTCTCTTATAACAACAAAATCAGCCTGGCGGACGCCCTTGTCTTCCAGGCCCAGATAGGCCAGCAGCGAGTTCTGAATATAATCGGCCAGCTGATAGCTTTTTTCCTGACGGTCCTGTCCGTTTAAAGCGTTGCTTGAAAAGTAGGTGCTTGTCCCGCCCAGGGAAGGAGAAAGGTTGGAATTCATGTGGATGCTGACAAAAACATCCGCGCCGGCATTGTTGGCCGCCCAGGCGCGGCTGTAAAGGTCAAGGTTCTGATCGCCATAGCGTGTGTAAAGCACTGTGGCCCCGTAACTGTGCAGCAGTTCGGCAGCGCATTCGGCAACCTGCATATTGACATTTTTTTCAGCCAAGCCAAGGGTTCTTCCAATGGCGCCGGGATCATTCCCCCCGTGGCCGGGATCCAGGACAATAACCGCTCCTTTTAACGCTCCGTAGATGTCAGGTACGAAAATAACCATCGAAATGGTTTTTGTGTCTGCACTGGCCTGTACTTTGTAGACTACTTTTGCAGTCAGGTCAAAAACCAGGCGCGTTACGTCCGGATTTTGGCTGAACCAGCCAATCCGGAGTCTGTCAGCAATGCTGGAATTAATATACTGGCTGGTATTCACAGAGCCGGGCTGCGTATTGTTTAAGTCAATAATCAGCCGGTCGGGGCTGCTGAGTGTAAAGGTATTGAAAGTAACCTGCCGGTCGCAGCTTATTTTGACATTGACTTTTTTATCTTCGGTGTCGATACTGATTTTTTGAAGGATTGCCGGCTGGTTGGAAGGTTCGTATGGTGGAGCAACCTCATCGGGAGGGTTCAGGCTGCCTTTATCACTGATCTGTTCATCTTTTTCATTATTTCCGGGAGAGTTATTTTGGCCGGTTGTTCCGGTTGTATCTGAACCAGAGGCGGAAGACTGATTGTCTTCTTTTACGTACCAGGCCACCACCCAACCTGTTTTGCCGCTTGGCAGTTTAACCTTGTACCAGTCAGAAGAAGTGTCCAGGATAGGGAACCTCATTCCCCTGCTTACCTGGGTTAAAGCTTCATGGTCAGTGCCCGGGCCGCTCCGGACGTTAAGCTGGTCTGCCTGAACGACCAGTTCCCTTTGAGATTTCCCAGGCAGCAAACTGTTGACGGCAACCGTCCGGGAACCGGGGTTCCATTGAACATAGGCTCCAAAAGCTTCACCGATGAAGCGAAGGGGGACCATGGTATTGCCTGCGATTATCCTGGCTGGAGAATCAAGGGCAAGCGCTTGAGCGTTTTTTAAAGCCTGGTCTTTACCGATGGTTAACTTAATGACGTCGGAATTCAGGGTTAGCGTAATTGTCTTGCTTTTGCTGTCCCACTTTACCAAGGCGCCGAGCGCTTCCGAAATTGCCCTCAAGGGGACAAGGGTTCTTCCGTTTTCAATAACGGGAGATGTTTCGAAAGACACCGGCTTTGTATTAATCAGGACTTTGATCGGTTCCGGGTCTACCTGAGCATAACAAAACCGGGAAAACAGCAGCATTCCCAAAATTAAAAAAGACACTCTTAATATCAGGCGAAAATTTGCTGACATAATATTACAAGAGCTCCAACTAATCACTCATTTATATAGATAGACATCTAAAATAAGAAAAAAGTTCCCTTAAATTCGACATTTCCAGAAAGTTCATAACCGATTAAAAGACGGATTGCAGTTTGTAGAATTGAAATAGCGGATATTTTATGGTATTTTTTTGTTAACCTAATTTGAATTGGGGTGGCGCCTTGCGTGGCTCCAGGGTGTTTATTTCTGAAAGCGATTTGAACTTCCGCCGCAGGCTCAAGGATATTCTGATCCACTCGGGGTATCTCATAATCGGTGAATCATCTTCGGGTAAACATACCCTGCAGATGGTCTTTCAATTGGATCCCAATCTGATTATAATTGAGCACAGGCTTTCCGGCAGCGAAGATGTGGATGTCGCCGAGATTATCGGGGAACAAATGGTTGCGCCGGTGGTTCTTACGGTAGACGCGCTCCATCAGGATGTTGACGAACTGGTTCGGAAAACAGGCGTTTACGGGGTGCTGAACAGAACACTTCTGGAAGTCAATATACTTCCGGTTCTGGAAACGGCGATGGCCGGATTCGAACGGGTGACCAATCTTCAAAAACAGGTTGTCGAGCTGCGCAAAAGACTCCAGGAGCGCAGGCTGGTTGAACAGGCAAAGGGACTGCTTATGGAAACCAGAGGCTTCACCGAAGAACAGGCATACAGGTTCATGCGGCACTTAAGCATGGATAGCTGCCTGCCCATAGTAAAAGTAGCCAGAAGCATAGTTGCGGCGGCGCAAAGATGAGAAAAAACGCGGTAAACGGTGTATACTGTATTCTTTTAAGGCAGGGGCTTGAATTTATCTTGCCTTTTGTTATAATTTCAATAGTTTTTTAAAGTCGATGAGTGGGCAAAGGCGTCCTTTTTTATTTCAGTTTTAAAAACTGGATAATTAAGGCGTTTTCTTTTTACATGCTAGAAAAAATACAAAAAGGAGCACAAAAGTGAGTTATATTTCTGAAGACGATCTTTTGGAAAGAGCCCGTGAGGATAATGTACAGTTTATCAGGCTGCAATTTACCGATGTTCTTGGAGTATTTAAGAATATAGCTATTACCAAGGATGAACTGCCCAGGGCTCTCAAAGGGGAAATATTTTTTGATAGCTCGGTAATTGAAGGTTCGGTGGATAACAGGATTGAGGATATCTATCTTAAGCCCGATCCTTCTACTTTTGTTATTTTCCCCTGGCGGCCCAGGGAAGGCGCAGTTGCCAGGATGATCTGCGATGCTGTAACCTCTCATGGAGATCCCCATCCTGCCTGTTCGCGGCAGATACTTGGCAAAAATCTTCGGATGGCTGAAAGCAGCGGTTACGTGCCAAGGTTTGGGGCAGGCATCGATTTTTATCTTCTTCAACTTAACGACCAGGGGAAACCAACTCTGGTCACTCATGATGAGGCGGGATACTGCGACTTAAGTCCTGCCGATCTGGGTGAAAACGCACGCCGGGACATGGTCATCACCCTGCAGGATATGGGGTTTGATGTTTCCGCCTCATACCATGAGATATCCCCGGGGCAGAACCAGATTTTTCTGAAAGAGGACGATGCCCTTCATATGGCCGATAATATTGCAACTTTTAAGTTTGTTGTGCGAACTATCGCCCAGCGGCACGGCCTCCATGCCTCTTTTATGCCCAAGCCGTTTTCATTTTTTAATGGCTCGGGCATGCATTTAAACCTTTCTTTATGGAATGGACAACAAAATATTTTTGTTGATCCTGAGGAACCGTTCGGCCTGAGCAAAAACGCAGGTTCTTTTATTGCCGGCCTAATCAGGCATGCGGATGCTATAACAGCCATTACTAACCCCTTGGTGAACAGTTACAAACGCCTTGTTTCTAATGAACTTGCCCCGGCCATCAAGGGATGGTCATTCCAGAACAGAAATACGATGATCAGGATCCCCGACCAGCGTGATAACGACGCACAGGTAATCATGCGCAGTCCTGACCCTGCCGCCAACCCCTACCTGACAATTTCAGCCTGCCTTGCAGCGGGCTTAGAGGGTGTTCTCAAGGAAATAACACCGCCGCAGGCAGTTGAAGAAGGTTTGGAAATGGCGCCTGTTCTTCAGAAATTACCTGGAAATTTAAGTGATTCACTGACAATGTTTGAGAACGACGGTTACCTGCATAATGCCTTGGGCAGTTATCTTTGCGATTGCTATCTGAACTGTAAGAGGAAAGAGTGGAATCGCTATCAAGCACAGGTTCACCAGTGGGAACTGGATGAATACCTGGCCTGCTATTAAAGAAGACTAAAAGGGAGGGATTTAAGGAAAATAGTTTTTGTTTGAGATATAAGGCTAATCAACTGAGGAGGAAAGGAATAAAATGTCAAACGTTAATCCTTTTGAGGTTGCGCAAGAACAGTTAGACCAGTGCGCAAAAATTTTAGACCTGGATCCGGGCCTTCACGCAGTGCTGCGGGTTCCTATGCGTGAAGTCCACGTTTCTATTCCTGTCCGCATGGACGACGGATCTGTCAAAGTGTTCCAGGGTTTCAGGGTTCAATACAACAACGCAAGAGGTCCGGCAAAAGGCGGAATACGGTTTCATCCCGAAGAAACAATTGACACCGTAAGAGCCCTTGCCGCTTGGATGACGTGGAAATGCTCCCTTGTCGACGTGCCTTTGGGCGGAGGAAAAGGTGGAGTAATCTGCAACCCGAAACAGATGTCTGCTGGTGAGCTGGAACGTTTAAGCAGGGCATACATCAATATGATAAGTCAATTCATCGGCCCGGAAAAGGATGTCCCCGCGCCGGACGTTTACACCACCCCGCAAATAATGGCCTGGATGATGGATGAGTTTTCAAAAATAAATGAAAAAAATCAGTTCGGTGTGATCACCGGCAAGCCCTTAATCATCGGCGGTTCAGCCGGACGCGGCGACGCCACTGCAAGGGGCGGGTTAACAACTATTCGCGAGGCAGCCAAGGAACTTGGCATCGACCTGAAGAATGCGACAGTAGCAATCCAGGGTTACGGCAACGCAGGCTCCTTCGCTCACTCCCTGTTTGAAGAACTGTTCGGGTCAAAAGTTGTCGCCGTCAGTGACAGCAAGGGCGGTATCATCAACAGAAAAGGCCTTAGTGCGGCGGCAGTGGCAGAATACAAGAACAGGACTTCTTCCGTTGTCGCGTTCCCGGATGCTGAACCTATTTCCAACGAAGATCTTTTGGAACTTGACGTGGATATACTGGTTCCGGCAGCCCTGGAAAACGTTATTACAAAAGATAACGCTCCCAGAATCAAGGCAAAGATATCGGCTGAACTGGCCAACGGTCCGACGACACCGGAGGCGGATGCAATATTGTTTAAGAACGGGGTTCATGTAATTCCCGATTTCTTATGCAACGCAGGCGGTGTAACGGTTTCCTATTTTGAGATGGTACAGAACTTCTACATGTATTACTGGGAAGAGGAAGAAGTTTACGAACGCCTGGATAAGAAAATGACCAAAGCTTATCATGCGGTACTTGAAGCTTCTAAAAAATACAATATAGACATGCGGCAGGCAGCTTATGTAATTGCTGTTTCACGTGTAGCCGATGCGATTAAAGCCCGCGGTTGGGTTTAAAGCACGGCTGGCCCTGGAAATCACAATTTAAAAAAATATTGGCAGACGATCAATGAAGATATTGCCTGCCGGATGGTTACAGGGTATAATATATCGAACTGGTTTGTATCAGTACAAAGAAGTACAAAAAAAAGGCAACGATGCCCTGAAACAGGTCGTTTAAAGTCTGTTTTAATGGGCATTTTTTCTACCCCATTTTAGCAGAGAGGGGGGGCAACAATGGCAGAAAGCCGGATTGTACTTGTGGACGCTGATCCGATATTAAGAAAAAATATCAAAACTATGCTCACTAAACTTGGTTACTCTATAGTTGGAGAAGCAGTCGACGGGGTAAGCGCACTCAAACTGGTCAGGAGCAGACAGCCGGACCTTTTGGTTATCGGGGCTGAGCTGCCAGGCATGGATGGTCTGGAAGTAGCCGCGATAGTGCATGAGGATAAGATTGCGCCGGTTGTTGTTTTAGCCGGCTCACATTCGCAGGTTCTTCTGGAAAAAGCGAAAGTCGCCCGGGTAGCTGCGTTTCTTATGAAACCGGTTGAAGAGGCCGATCTACTGCCTGCTATTGAAATATCCCTATCTAATTACCAGGAAATTGTTTCCCTTGAAAATAAAATTAAAGAAATGCAGGAAGCTCTAACAGCCCGTAAAATTGTCGAACAGGCAAAAGGAATTCTGATGGAAACCCTCAATATAGGTGAGAATGAAGCATTCAAAAGAATTCAGAAACAGAGTATGAACAGCCGTGTCACAATGCGTCAAGTGGCTGAAGCAATTATACTTACACAAAACTTTAGAAAATAAACCGCTTAGCGGTTTTATATACACAGGGCAACGGCGCCTTTTAAAAGGGATGATCCTTTTAAAAGGCTTTTTTATTTAAAAAATAGAAAGGATGATCGGAATGAATTCGGAGAAGAAAAGTGAAATCCTGGCTCTATCCAGACAGCAGGGTGTAAAATTTATTCGGCTGCAGTTTACAGACATTATGGGGGTTTTAAAAAATATGGCGATTCCCGTTGAGCAGTTGGAGAAGGCCCTGGATGGGGAATTAATGTTTGACGCATCATCCATCCAAGGTTTTGTCCGCATCGAAGAATCGGATATGTACTTGCGACCCGATCCGGATACTTTTGCCATATTCCCCTGGCGGCCCAGGGACGGAGCAGTTGCCCGGTTGATCTGCGATGTTTATCAGCCCGACGGAACTCCCTTCGAGGGCTGCCCGCGTAATACGTTAAAAAGAGCAATCGCCAAGGCTAGTAAGAAGGGCTATACGATGAAAGTAGGGCCGGAGTGCGAATTTTTCATGTTCTATACGGATGAGCAAGGCAATCCCACTCTTAAGACTCACGACCGGGCAAGTTATTTCGACTTAAGTCCTGCGGACCTTGGTGAAAATGCCCGGCGTTCGATGGTTCTGACGCTGGAGGAAATGGGCTTTGAAATCGAGACTTCTCATCACGAGGTAGCGCCCGGGCAGCACGAGATTGACTTCATGTATACCGATGCTCTGGATGCTGCGGACAAAATAGCCACCTTCAAGTTTGTAGTGCGTACTATTGCCCAGCGTTATGGCTTGCACGCAACTTTTATGCCCAAACCGGTGTACGGGATAAACGGAAGCGGCATGCATATGCACCAGTCCTTCTTTAAAAACGGAGATAACGTATTTTTTGATCAGAATGACCCGGAAGGCTTGAGTGATACTTTGTGCTTTTATGTCGGCGGGCTGCTCCAGCATGCAAGAGCCATTGCCGCTGTGGCAAGCCCCACGGTAAACTCGTACAAAAGACTGGTCCCGGGTTACGAGGCGCCCGTCTATATATCATGGGCCCAGCGCAACAGGAGTCCGCTGATCCGGGTGCCTGCCAAGAGGGGGCTTTCAACACGCATAGAGTTCAGGAGCCCGGATCCTTCCTGCAACCCGTACCTGGCTATAGCTGCCTGCCTGGCGGCTGGCCTCGACGGTATTGAAAAACGAATCCAGCCCCCGGAGCAGTGCAACATGAATATTTACGAGCTTACCCCCCAACAGAGGCTGGAACTGGGTATAAGCAGCCTGCCCGCAAGCCTGGAGGAAGCCCTTTTGGAGCTGGAGAAAGATGAAGTAGTCAAGGGTGCGCTTGGTGAGCATATTTTCGAGCATTTCATGGAAGCCAAAAGGAAAGAGTGGGATTCATACCGTACCAGAATATATTCCTGGGAAATTGAAAATTACCTAACCATGTTTTAGACTTGATTACTTTCAGGAAGTTACAAAAAATGCTTTTATTTTAAAATAAACATGCTATAATAAAAGCTACAAGTAAATAAACAAGTACAAGGGCGTACTTATTTAGGCTATGGGGCCTTCATGACAGGTAAGATAAAACCAACCTGAATGAGGTCTTTTTTTGTAAGTATTTAGCCCTGGCCGAAAGGGAGAAAAAGGTTGGAGAAGCTGACTAACGATGAAGTGCTAGAACGTGCCAAAGAACTCGGTGTTAAATTTATCCGCCTTCAATTTACCGATATCTTTGGGGTGTTAAAAAATGTTTCTGTTACTGTAGAGCAGTTGGAGAAGGCATTAGACGGGGAGTTGATGTTTGACGGCTCGTCAATTGAGGGGTTTGTGCGGATTGAAGAGTCGGACATGTATTTAAGGCCGGATCCTTCCACGTTTGTTGTTTTCCCCTGGAGGCCCCGGGAGGGAGCGGTTGCACGGCTGATCTGCGATATTTATACATCAGACGGACAACCGTTTATCGGGGATCCCCGCTTTGTGCTTAGAAAAGCTGTTCGAGAAGCAAAGGAAATGGGATATGACATGATGGTCGGACCGGAAGCTGAGTTTTTCCTGTTCCAGGTAGACAGCGACGGCCGGCCAACAACAATTACGCATGATAAGGCGGGTTATTTTGATTTAACACCTGTGGATCTTGGCGAAGACGCCCGGCGTGATGTGGTTATAACTCTGGAGGAGCTAGGTTTTGAAGTAGAGGCTTCTCATCATGAGGTAGGGCCGGGCCAGCACGAAATTGATTTTAAATACGCTGATGCCCTGGAAACCGCCGACAGGGTGGCCACATTCAGGTTTGTAGTCCGTACAATAGCTCAGCGTCACGGCCTGCACGCAACTTTTATGCCTAAACCGATAGTGGGGCTTCCGGGTTCGGGTATGCATCTGAACCAATCTTTGATAAGGGACGGGGCCAATTCGTTTTACGACCCGGACGCTCCACTTCAGCTGAGTGAAACCTGCCTGAATTATATTGGCGGGTTGATGGACCATATACAGGCTATTACTGCAGTTACAAATCCGACGGTAAATTCGTATAAGCGGCTTGTTTCAGGTTACGAGGCGCCTGTTTATGTAGCCTGGTCTTCACGGAACCGGAGCCCTTTAATCCGCGTGCCGGCCAAAAAAGGTATGTCTACAAGGATCGAATTAAGGAGTCCGGATCCTTCCTGCAACCCGTATCTTGCTTTGGCCGTATGTTTGAAGGCTGGTTTGGACGGGATTAAAAAGAAAATACAGCCTCCGCTACCGTGTGATCAGAACATATACGAGATGACCCAAAAAGAGCGTCAGAAATTTGGCATAGGCAGCCTGCCGGAGAGTCTTTCCGAGGCTCTGAAGAAGCTGTCCGCCGATCAACTGATCATGGACGCGCTGGGGCCTCATATTACAGAACACTTTTTGGAAGCCAAAAAAATTGAATGGGAGCGTTACCGGATACAGGTGCATCCCTGGGAATTAGAGGAATATCTGACTAAATATTAAAAATCGCACCTTTAAAAAATTAGGCCAAGATGTGCCGGGCAAAAGGGCAATGACGCCTACGAGCAGGTTTCTTTTAAACTGGAGATATGTTTGCCTCAAGTATGCGGCGAATTTATCCCGCGGTTACCTGCCGTGGGTTTTTGTTTTTTGAGCCTTGATTATAGGGGGGCTAAAATGGGAAAAATTCTGATCAAACCCGAGGTCTGTATAGGCTGCCACCTTTGTGAAATATGGTGTGTGGTAGCCCATTCCCGGACGAAAGACATCTTAAAAGCTTTTTTGTTGGAAAAACCCGCGGCTATAAGCAGGGTTATCGTGGAGGAGCGCCTGCCTGTTACTTTTGCTCTCCAGTGCAGGCATTGCTCCGAGCCGGATTGCGTTTTTGCCTGTATCAGCGGCGCTTTATACAAGGATTCCGCAAGCGGCAGGGTAATTCACGATCCTGAGAAATGCGTCGGATGTTACAGCTGCGTGCTGGTTTGTCCTTACGGGGGAATTATTATCGACCAGGAGAATAAGAAGGTGACCAAATGCGACCTCTGTGAAGGATTTGAGAAACCCTATTGCGTAAGTCACTGCCCGAACGGGGCTCTTGTTTACGCCGATCAGGAAAAAGGGGGGGTATAGATGATCCGGCAGTTTGATTACGTGGTTATCGGGAATTCGGCCGGAAGCGTTGGCTGTATAGAAATGCTCAGGAGCATTGATCGTTCGGGATCAATCGCTTTAATTGCGGAGGAAACCCGCCGCGTATATTCCAGGGCCCTTTTACCCTATTACCTTGCAGGCGGAATTGATCTTGAAAAGATGTATTACAGGAAAGCTGATTTTTATGAACAGCACGGGGTTACTGCCCTGCTTGGCCAAAAAGCCGTTCATATAGATACTGATAAAAAAGAGGCGCTGCTTTCCGGTAACGAAAGGATTGTCTATAAAAAGCTGCTTTTGGCAACGGGCGGCCGGCCTCTTATCCCGCCGGTTGAAGGGCTGGACAGGGAAAACATCTTTACTTTTTTAAGTATGGATGATGTTTTAAAGATCGAGAAAGCCCTGGAGAATGCGCAAAGGGCAGTTGTGCTCGGCGGTGGTGTAATCGGCCTGATGGCAGCTGAGGCGCTCTGCAAAAGGGGCCTGCAGGTACAAGTAATTGAGCTTGCCGGAAGGGTTCTGGCGCCGGTTGTTGACGAACCCGTTTCCAACCTGCTTAAGGACCTTTTTATAGAAAAAGGAGTTCAGGTAATTACCAACAACACAATCAAAGAAATTAAGGGAGGCAGTTCGGTTGAGAGTGTGGTTTTAACTGACGGCACACAGATTCCCTGCGATATGCTGGTTTTGGCGATGGGCGTCGCCCCGAGGATCAAACTGGGCGTTCAGGCGGGGTTACAGATCGACAGGGGTATTTTAGTCAACGAAAGAATGGAAACTTCGCGTTCTGATCTATACGCCTGCGGGGATTGCGCCCAGGGGTATGATTCCGTTGCCGGAATAAGCAGGGTTATCCCGCTCTGGCCCAACGCTTATCTTGGAGGGCGGATAGCTGGTTCGAATATGGCCGGCGGCAGGCGGGAAAACGTATGGTCAACCAGCATGAATTCCATGCATTTTTTCGATCTCTGCCTGATCACCGCCGGGTTGAATATTTCTGCAGAAGACCCGGGCGGCTTTATAAATATCAGCAGGATAGATGAGAAGAAGAAATATTATCGAAAATTCACCCTCCGGGAAGGCAGAATCGCAGGGTTTATCCTGGCGGGGAGAATCAGCCGGGCGGGTATATTTGTCAATCTGATGAGAACAAAAGCGGATGTTTCACAGTTCACGGATGACCTTTTCAATGAGGACTTTGGTTATGGGAGCATCCCGGAGGAGTTAAGGTGGGAACTTTTAAAAGAGGATCTTATCCCGGGGGTGGTGAATGGCAATGACCGGATACGGGCGTAAAAACAGCGAGAGGTATCTGCCTGACCAGGGCAGGGAAGCATGCGGCCTTTTTGGTGTGATGAACACAAGCGGGAAAAGATTCCCGGGCAATATAGCCATTTCCGCGATCAAAAACATCAAGGTCAGGGGGAACGGCCTTGGAGGCGGATTTGCCGTTTACGGGATCTATCCGGATTACAAGGATTACTACGCGCTGCACATTATGTTTGAAAACAAAAGACGCGAAGTTAAGACGGTAGTGGAAAAATATCTGACCGAAAATTTTAACGTCGCCTATGATGAACAAATACCAACCAACGCGCAGGTCAGTCTTTTTCACCCCCCTCTTGTCTGGAGGTATTTTGTCACACCTGAAAAAAAGGGTGATGAAAGAAACTTATCCGACGACGAGTTTGTGGTTGATAAGGTTATGCATATTAATACAAGCATTGACGATGCCTATGTATTCTCTTCGGGCAAAAATATGGGCGTTTTTAAGGGAGTTGGGTTCCCCGGCGAAATTGCGGACTATTTTTTACTTGATAAGCTGTACGAAGGCTATATATGGACCGTACACAGCAGGTTCCCGACCAATACACCCGGGTGGTGGGGTGGATCCCACCCGTTTAGTATTCTCGACTGGACGGTTGTCCATAATGGGGAGATTTCCTCATACGGAACTAACCGGAGGTTTCTTGAGATGTACGGTTATTATTGCACTTTATATACTGATACAGAAGTTATGGCCTATGCCGTGGACTTTTTGATGAGAAGGCAGGGCCTTCCTATAGAGGTTGTTTCGAAGATTTTTGCCCCTCCGATGTGGGACACAAT
Source organism: Desulfotomaculum sp. (assembly GCA_003485325.1). Lineage (GTDB taxonomy): Bacteria > Bacillota > Desulfotomaculia > Desulfotomaculales > Nap2-2B > 46-80. The sequence goes on along the minus strand of DMZI01000053.1, from coordinate 22,550 downwards.
CGAACAGATGCGGGAAAAGGAAAAACATCTTAATACAACGCTGCGGATGGTTTATGGCCCCCTGCTCTTAAATGGGCCGTTTACGGTCATCGTAGCCCGACATAACGAAATGTTCGGGATCACTGACAGGATCAGGCTAAGGCCAATCACCGCCGGCGCAAAAGACGATATGGTTTATCTTTCTTCGGAAGAAGCGGCGATCAGGTCAGTGGCGCCGGATCTTGATTTTGCCTGGACACCGCACGGAGGTAATCCTGTTGTGGTGAGGATGAACTCTACTGACCATTTGTTGAGCATGGATAATTCTATATAGCAGGGTGTGATCGAAAATGTATTCATATCTGTTGCCGGAATTTGCCATTGAAAGAAAAACAGAACGCTGTATCAAGTGCAGGGTTTGTGAAAGGCAGTGCCCTGTAGGAGGCCACAAGTATGACCCGGATTTTGACGCTATGTTCTCCTATGAGGAGGTTTGTGTCGGCTGCCAGAGGTGCGCCGTTTTCTGCCCGACGGGAGCTCTTTGTGTCCAGCCGCATTCTTCACAGTACAGGTTAAATTACAGCTGGAGCAGGGAAAAGCTGCAGGACTTGAAAAAGCAGGCTGAAACCGGCGGCGTGATCCTGACCGGGAGCGGAAATGACAAACCATACAAGGTCTACTGGGATCACCTTGTCTTAAACGCTTCGCAGGTAACTAACCCTTCGATCGACCCCTTGCGGGAACCCATGGAGCTGAAGACATTTTTAGGGAAAAAGCCGGATTCGCTTGAAATTGACCTGAATAAAGAAGGCTTCGAGATAAAGAGCGAGTTGAATCCAAACAAGATGATTGAGCTCCCGGTAGCTTTTTCGGCCATGTCCTATGGAGCAATCAGTTACCAGGCTTTCCTATCTCTGGCTATGGCGGCCAAGGAAATAGGGACTTTGTTCAACACCGGCGAAGGCGGCCTGCCGCTTGAAATGAGGGAGAAATACGGCGGGAACGCGGTCGTTCAATGCGCCAGCGGAAGGTTTGGTGTCGATTCGGAATACTTCAACTGCGCGTCAATTGTTGAAATCAAGATAGGACAGGGCGCCAAACCCGGCATCGGCGGGCATCTTCCCGGCGAAAAGGTGTCGTTTAACGTTGCCAGGAACAGAATGATTCCAGAGGGAACGGACGCTCTTTCTCCAGCTCCGCAGCATGATATTTATTCAATTGAGGATCTTTCAATGTTAATCTATGCCCTAAAAGAGGTCACCAACTATACAAAACCAATTTCTGTTAAGATTGCCGCTGTAAACCACGTGGCCGCCATCGCCTCCGGAATAGTCAGGGCCGGAGCGGATATCATCGCTATCGACGGTATCAGGGGCGGAACGGGGTCGGCGCCTAAAATAATCAGGGACAATATAGGCATCCCCTTGGAACTTGCCCTGGCGGCTATTGATAAAAGGCTTCGCGACGAAGGGATCAGGAATAAATGTTCGGTTATTGCCGCAGGCGGATTCAGGTGCAGCGGGGATGTCCTCAAGGCAATCGCGCTGGGGGCGGATGCCGTATATATCGGCACCTCTGCGCTGGTTGCCATGGGCTGCACGCTTTGCCAGAAGTGTTACACTGGAAAATGCTCCTGGGGGGTCTGCACACAGGATCCTTATCTGTCCAAGAGGCTTAACCCGGAAATCGCCAGCGTCAAGCTGGTTAACTTACTAAGGAGCTGGGAGCACGAGATCAAGGAAATGCTCGGAGGCATGGGTATAAATGCGATAGAGAGTATAAGGGGCAACAGGGATCACCTGCGCGGCGTCGGGCTGGAAGGCTGGGAACTGGATGTTCTGGGAGTAAAAGGAGCGGGGGAGTGAGGACTTATGGCAAGTTTAACTTTGAAATCCGGCTTGCGTGATATGTTCTTGGAAGGGTCCAGGCATGTGAGTGAACTTGGCGGGTATGCGACTGTCAGCGGTTCTCAGGCCTGGGTAGACGCCTTAAACCTGAAGCACAAAGAGTTGAACGATTTGCTCAGGGAAGTGGCTTCTCAGGGAGCGCGGGATATTACCGTAAGGAATGTTTTCGGGCAGAGGTATATCGGGACCAGACTGAATACCGTTTCCGGATGCAATGTTAACCTGAGTATATACGGGACTGCCGGGAATGACCTGGGCGCTTTTTTGAACGGCCAGCGGCTTACTGTTTACGGTAATACCCAGGATGGCGTCGGCAACACGATGAATGAGGGTGAAATAATCGTTCATGGCAAGGCCGGAGACGTTGCGGCCATGTCAATGCGGGGCGGAAAAATTTTTATCAGGAACAATGTCGGTTACAGGACCGCTATTCATATGAAGGAATATAACGACAAGGTCCCCGTGCTGGTCATCGGCGGGACGGCCCAGGACTTTTTCGGAGAATATATGGCGGGCGGGATAGTCATTTTACTCGGGCTCGGCCTGGCCGAGGGCAAGAACCATAACGCCAACTATGTTGGGACCGGAATGCACGGCGGCGTAATTTTCGTAAGAGGGAACATAGAAAAAAGCCAGCTTGGGAAAGACGTTGGAATTTACACGACAGATGACCGGGACATGGAAATTGTCAGGCAGTATTCAGGGGAATTTGCACAGCGATTCGGCTTAAATACGGAAGAGATCCTCCAGGCGCAATTCCGGAAAATCCTGCCGCTTTCAAAAAGGCCGTATGGGAGTATATATGCATATTAATAACAGGTCCAATAAATCACTGCCGGCTTTGAAGGCCGGCTTTTTTATTTTATCCGCTATTTTAAAGAGACTTTTTTGGGCAAAAGTAAAGGGTTTTCGCCCTTCGTTGTGGAATTACTTATTATTCCTGCAAAATAAGACTTTGGCAATTTTATATCCCTGTCGAGGCGCTACTCAATCTCCTTTCAGAAGTTTTTAAATCTCTATATGGTAAATTTGGTAAAAAAGGGGGTATTTAAATATGCCTGATTAATCAGTTCTGGTCAAATATGCGGATTTACAGGCGTAAAAAATAAAGGAGTTGAAAGCCGTGAAGAAAAAAAATTATTGCAGTATCGTTGTTACTGTCTATATTATTTCTGGTTGCCGCAGTTGCGGAAGCCGCTTCAGTGACAAAGCAGGTCAGTATCAACCAGGTGATCAAGCTGATCGTAAACGGTAAAACCATAAGCACGGGGACGAACGGGGAACCCGTTATTCTCAAAGGAAGGACTTTCGTTCCCATCGGGGTAGTGGCTGAAGCGTTAAATTTAAAGGTTGACTGGGCATTGAAGTTGTGGTCAGCCTTCTTGCTGACGGCCTGGTTTCAAAAGGTCATGAAGTCACTGTTTGCACGGTTTCAAATTCTACCACAAAAGCGAATATCTATAAAGTTTTTGACCAGGAAATGAAAGGCTACCTGGATAAACCGCCTTCAAATTTTCTTAATGCAGCTTTAAGCCACACTCTGGCATCGTATTTGGAGGTGGCAGGAAAAGACTTCGATTTGATCCATGATCACACCTGGAAGGAAGGGTTATGCTGCGCCGCCTTTTTAAAGGAAGTTCCCGTGGTGCATACGCTATACGGCCCTTTTGACGAGGAAAACAAGGCTTTTTAGAGGCTTTTTACCGGCCACCCGGGAGTTTATTTCATTTCCATAAGCAACAACCAGCGCTCTTTTCTTCCCGGCCTTAATTACCTCGGCACGGTGTATAACGGTGTTAAATTTGATAAGTACCCCTTCTCCCGGGACAAGGATGACTATTTCTTTTACATAGGGCGTTTTAATCCTGAAAAGGCGCCCCACCTTGCCTGCGAGGCCGCCAGGCGAATGGGGGCGAAGCTTGTTTTGGCCGGCAAGGTTCACGAACAGGCCGAGGTGCTTTATTTTGAGCAATTCATCAGGCCTTATCTGAATGAGAAGATAACTTACATTGGTGAACTGGGGCACTGGAGCGAAGAAAAAATGCGTTTGTTTTCCCGGGGCAAAGGCTACCTTTACCCAATCCAGTGGGAAGAGCCTTTCGGTATAACTATGGTTGAAGCAATGGCCTGCGGAACGCCTGTGATAACTTTCAAGAGAGGTTCAGCCCCGGAGGTGGTTGAACACGGTGTTACAGGTTTTGTGGTTGAAACCATGGAGGAGTTTGTTGCGGCTGCAGATCAGGCAGGGAGCATCAGCCCCTTTAAATGCCGGGAAAGAGCGGAGAATCTTTTTACTTCCCAGGTTATGGTGGACAGTTACGAACGGCTCTATAAAGAAGTGATTGAAAAAAGGCTGACAAGTTAACCTGCCGAGCGAGTAATGGAAATTAAAAAAGCTTTGTCTTAAGTAAGGGGGATGTTCTTGTTTAACAAATTGTCCGAAGAAAACTGGGTGATCGGCGAAGAGGGTTTTGAGCAAGAAAAAAGAAAGTTTTGGGAGACAATCTTTACGCTTGGCAACGGGTACCTCGGTTCGAGGGGCGTCCTGGAAGAAAGCTTTGAGAACGGGTATCCCGGGACTTATCTGGCCGGTATTTATGATCGAACCGGAGGTCAGCCTTTTGAAATTGTCAACGTCCCCAATCCGTTAAGAGTGGAAATTTATATTAACGGCGGCAGGCTTTCTGCAAATGAGATGAAAATTGCCGAACACCGACGGGTTTTAGACCTGAAAAAGGCAGTTCTGCACAGACGGACAGTCTTTCAGAATGACGGGGGCAGGTATGAGTACGAATCAACGCGGTTCTTCAGTTTGAAGGACTTTCACGCCGCCGTAATGGTCTTTTCCTTAAAACCGCTGGATTGTGACGCTGAAATAACGGTTAAAAGATTAATCGACGGCACGACTGAAAATGCTGTTCAGGCAGTAGGGGATCCAATCAAGCGCTACTCCGTCCGGGATTGCTCATTTCATAATCCGGAAGGGGCTGTTTACCTTGAAGCGAAAACAATTAATTCCGGGCAGTCAATTGGTCTGGCCGCAGACCTGGAGTTTTCGGGAAGGGGTTCCCATCCGGAAGTAAAGTGGGCCGTTTCGGCCGGTGAGGAAACTGTTTCCCAGGAATGTTCCTTTAAAGCCGTCAAGGGAAAAAATACACGTTCACATCTTTTGTTACAATCTATACATCCCGTGACAAAAAGCGCAGCATAAAGAAAAGCTGCCTTGGCTCGTTGAGCTCTTTAAAGGGAAAAGGCGTTGCGGCACTTTTCAAAGCCCACTGTGACGCCTGGGAAAAAAGGTGGGTAAATTCCGATCTTTTAATCAACGATGAGGCTTTCGTGCAGAATAATGTGCGCCTGAACACCTACCATCTTCTGATTGCTGTCCCGCCCGAGGATTTGGACGTGAGCATCCCGGCCAAAACATTATCAGGCGAGTGGTATAAAGGCCACGTATTCTGGGATACGGAAATCTTTGTTTTGCCCTTTTTTATCTTTACTCAGCCTGAACTGGCCAGAAATCTTCTCCTTTACCGCTACCGGCGTTTAAAACAGGCCAGGGCCAAGGCAAGGGAAAACGGTTACGAAGGGGCCTGGTGGCCATGGGAATCGGCTGAAAGCGGAGATGACGAGACTCCCAAGACATGGGTTAACTTTGACGGTACGGTTATCCCCGTTCATGTTTCTAAAAGGGAGATTCATATCGCAGGAGATATAATTTACGGGGTAGTTTTATATTACCAGGCTACTTCTGACAGGGATTTCATGCTCCGGTACGGCGCGGAAATGGTTTTTGAAACAGCCCGGTTCTGGGCAGCACGCGTAAATTATAACAGCGAAAAAAACTATTACGAAATAAAAGATGTTATTGGTCCAAATGAATTTCAGGAATGTGTGGATAATAATTTTTATACAAATTATATGGCCAGGTGGAATTTGAGATATGCGGCGGAACTTTACGACTATTTGGCAAAAGAGCATCCCCTTCGCCTGAACCGGCTGGCCAAAAAAATTGAGTTAAAAAAGGAAGAGATCCTGTCCTGGAGAGAGATTTCAGAAAAAGTTATTGCTTTCATCAACCAAGACGGCCTAATTGAAGAATTTGAGGGCTATTTCAACAAGAAAGAGTTCTTAATTCAGGAATGGGATGAAAACGCAATGCCGGTCTGGCCTGCTTCGTTAGACCTTGCCGAGGCTAAAGACACCCAGTTGGTCAAGCAGGCTGACGTTATACTCTTAATGCGTTTATTTGCCAACGAGTTCAGCAGTCAGGTAAAAAAAGTCAACTACGATTTTTATAAAAAGAGGACCACGCACAAGTCAAGCCTCAGTTTGCCGAGCTACGCCATTACGGCACTCGAACTGGGGAATCTGAGGGAGTCTTACAAGTATTTCATCCAGGCCGTAAGGGCGGATTACGGCGATTTATACGGTAACACAGAGCTTGGCATACATGCGGCCGCGCTTGGCGGCGCATGGCAAATTGCAGGATACGGTTTTGCCGGGCTGAAAATAAAAGATGAGATTTTATCTGTGAACCCGGTTTTACCCGGGGAAGTAAGCGGCATCCGCCTTAATTTCTGGTTTAGGAATGCTTTGTTTGAGCTGAAAGTTGCCAACGTCGAAGAAAAGCTTCAGATAGAGGTCTTATTTGTCCGCGACAGGTTCAGAAACAGGGAGGGTATCTGGCTGGAAGTATGCGGTGAAAAATGTTTCTTGAGCCGCGGCCAAAAGGTAAGGCGTTGTCAACAGCGAACAATTGGCGAAGTGCCGGTAACAGCAGGCTCACAAAAATAGACATCCATGTTGCTGAAGCAACACCGGCTAAAAGGATGAAAATTTATCAATAAAGGAAGGGTAATGCCTTAAGTGCGATTTTGGCCTTGCGAACATGAGCACGTAGGCAGTTTGACCTTTCTGATGCGAGCAGGTGATCTTAAATGAACGAAAAGGTAGCTTTTATATGGGATATCGACGGGGTTGTGGTTGACAGCCCGCATGAAGACGCCTGGCGAATAACTGCGGCGAAAGAACCGTACCTGGTCAAAACAATGGATTCAGATTTTTATTTTAATTACGTTGCTTCCCGGCCAAGGTACGAGGGGGGCAACAATATCCTTGAGATGAACAACGTTTACGAACGCCTTGGGGTAAAGACCGGGGAGCAGAAAAAGATTATCCTGGAAAGGTACTGCAGCGAAAAGAACAGACTAATCAAAGACCTCATCGAAGCAGGGGAGTTCAAACTGTTTCCGGACGCAGTCTTAATACTCTGGGAGGCAAGAAGTAAAGGAATTCTCCAGGCGGCGGCGTCAGCTTCAAAAAACGCCAGGGACATGCTGACCAGGGTAACAAAAGACCGCTTGATTAATGAGCTTGGTCCCGCTTTTAATGCAATGGATGAACGGGATACTCTTTACACTATGTTTAATGTTGATGTTTGCGGAATCGATCTGGAGGGCAAGAAAAACATACTGGAATTCGCTTCCGCCAGGATAAAAGAGCTTTTGCCCGGTGAAAAACTGCGTTTCGTTGTCTTTGAAGACACCTCATCGGGAATCGAGGCAGCCAAATCACTGGGTTTTGATGCGGTCGGCGTGTGGCGCATAGGTCAGGAGGAAGCTCTGCGCCGGGCCGGGGCAGATTTTGTTGTAAGGGATTTAAGAACAGCTGATATTTATAAATTTATTGGTTTAGTTTAAAGCTTATAGGGAGGAATTTTAATGAAACATACCCTGGCGGTATTGGCCCTTAATAAACCGGGTGTGCTGGCCAGAATATCCGGACTGCTGAGCAGGCGCGTCTTCAACATAGAGAGCATTGCGGCAGGTTATACGGAGGATAGCGACATTTCCCGCATAACTATTGTTGTCAACGGCGATGACCAAGAGCTTGATCAGGCAATGAAGCAGCTTTCCAAGCTGATTGATGTAATCAAGGTCCAGGAGCTCTTTAAATCAGGCTCTATTGACAGGGAGTTGGTTTTAATTAAAGTCAGGGCCGATTCTGCCCGCCGCTCGGAAATAGTCGACATTGTAGAAATTTTCCGGGCCAACATCGTGGATATAAACCGCGAAACGGTTGTTATCGAATTAAGCGGCGGGGAAGAAAAAATAAACGCTGCCTGTGCGGTTCTTGAAGATCACGGGATAGTTGAAATTGTCCGCACCGGTAAAGTATCCATCAGCAGAGGCCCCGGCGCCACCAAGCACTTTTTGGAAGGAAACGATCAGTAAAACCCCAGGAGGGATTGCAAATGCCGCCAGTCATCGGGATTACCTGCAGCTGGGATGATGTAAGCCAGAGGCATTTCCTTGGCTCTTTGTATTGTGAAGCTGTCAGGGCCGCCGGCGGTGTTCCCGTCCTGCTGGCAAATTATGAAAAAGAGGAAGAGATCGCCGAGCTTCTTGGAATAATCGACGGGTTGCTGCTTTCCGGGGGAAAGGACGTGGATCCGTTTTATTTCGGGGAGGAAACGCTTCCCGAATGCGGGGAAATAACTCCTTTGCGGGATGCTTTTGAGATAAAGCTGGCCAGGATGGCCATCAAGGGCCAAATTCCGGTTCTGGGAATTTGCAGGGGAGCCCAGGTATTAAATATAGCCGCAGGGGGAAATATTTATCAGGATATAAAAACCCAGCTCACCTGCTGTTTGAAACATTACCAGCAGGCGCCAGGCTGGGCAGCCACCCACAGGATAAATATCGAAAAAGATTCTCTGCTGGAATCGATCCTGCAGGTTTCGGAAATAATGGTAAACAGTTACCACCACCAGGCGGTTCGTGATGTTGCTCCCGGTTTTAAAATCAGCGCAAAATCTTCCGACGGGGTTGTTGAGGCTATTGAAGGCGCTTCGGGCTCATTTATTCTTGGCCTGCAGTGCCACCCGGAGGAAATGTGGGAAAGAGATACCCGTTTTTTAAAACTTTTTCAAGCGTTGACAAATTGTGCTCTAAAATGAACAGGGCCGAACAGAGAAAATTTTGTATATTATGGTTCTGGTTGGAGGATTATTCTGTTTATTGTCGAATCAATACAGTATTTTCCTGATGTTTTTTTAAGGGGGCGCCGACCCATAAAAACTGCTCCAAAGGCCTTGGTTGCTGATGATCACGATGGTATAAGGCATTTACTCTCAACCGTTATGGAGGATATGGGTTACGAGGTTATTCAAGCCAAAGACGGTAATGAGGCCGTTGAAAAGGCAGAAAAAAACCATCCATATCTCGTCTTTATGGATGTCCGCATGCCTGTAAAGAACGGACTTCAGGCTTTAGGTGATATTAAGGCAATTTTACCGGAAACGAAAGTTGTCATCATGACAGCGTATATCTCAAACGAGGTCGTCAGCGAGGCAATGGCAAAAGGGGCTTTGTTCTGCAAATCGAAGCCTCTTGACATTGAAGAAATAAAAGTTTTCCTGGAAAAGTTGTTTAAAGAGTTTTTTGAAAAGGAAGACTAACATTTTATATACAAGCAATGCCCATTACATTAAAATATTTGTTAAAATATAAGATGAGTAATGGGCTCTTCGAAAAAAGTCTGGCTTTATTCCTAAACCTGTTTAAGGGATATGATTTTTAAAGCCCATTCCTTCAAGGATGGGTTTTTTAATGAAAGGTTGCTGCCGGATTGTTCAGCATTTACAGGATAGCCGACGCAAATTTCAACCGCGCCAGAGAGGGGCTCCGGGTTGTTGAGGAGTTGGCCCGCTTTGTTTTGAATGACGCTGCTGTAGCCGGCCGGCTGAAAAGTATGCGGCATCAGCTCCGGTCAATTCAGCAGGAGTGGCCTGGCGGAGTGCGTAAGTTCATGTCTGACAGGGACTCGCAAACGGATGTCGGTTTTGACAGCCGGGAAGAAAAAGAATTTGAAAGGCTTAACTTTCTGGAATTGTCCCTGGCAAACTTTAAACGCGCGCAGGAAGCTATGCGTGTACTGGAAGAGTATGCCAAGTTAATTTCAGCCGGCTCCGGCTTTAAACAAATACGCTTTGAACTGTATGATCTGGAAAAGAAGATGACCCTTAAGCTGGTTGAATTAAAAGCAAACGAATTGTACAATGTAGATTATACTCTTTATGTCATCATTCAGGAAAAATATTCCGGTGGAAGGGACCCTGTAGAAGTGGCCGGGTCGGCAATTTCCGGCGGCGCAACCGTAATTCAGCTTCGTGACAAAGATTCCTCAGACAGCAGGCTATTGGAGAAAAGTCTTAAATTGCGCCGTCTGACGCGTTCTGTAGGTGTTCCCCTGATTATCAACGACCGGATCGATATAGCCCTTGCCGTGGATGCGGACGGCGTTCACCTTGGGCAGGATGACCTGCCCGTTTCTACAGCCAGGCAGTTTCTCGGGCCCGGGAAAATTATCGGCGTATCCACCCATTCCCTGGAGCAGGCCCGTCGGGCACGCCGGCAGGGTGCTGATTACATAGGGGTAGGCCCGGTTTTTGATACCAAAACTAAGGAAAACGGCGCCAGGCCGGTCGGTTTGGAACTCCTAAGGCAGGTCAGCAGGGAGATTGACCTGCCCTGGGTTGCAATTGGCGGGATCAATAAGTCCAACATTTCAGAAGTTGTATCGGCCGGAGCAAAGAGTGTGGCTGTTGTTACGGCGGTGGTTTCAGCCCCGGATATCCGGGAAGCAGCCTTATTTTTACGGGAAGAGATTATAAAGACCCGCTCATCCCAGATGACAAAAAATATTTAACGGGGGTTTTGAAGAATGACGCAGCTTTTATCAGCCAGGGCCGGGACAATCACAGCCCGGATGAAAGAAGTGGCTGAAAAAGAAATGCTTGACCCTGAGGTGATCAGGCAGGGAGTGGAAGCGGGGACAATAGTTATTCCCGCAAATATAAATCATAGCGGGCTTGTTCCCTGCGGAATAGGAAAAGGCCTGCGGACCAAGGTTAACGCCAATTTGGGCACTTCAACCGCATTGCACGGTTTAAAGGGAGAGCTGGAAAAACTGGAAACAGCTCTGTCAGCGGGTACGGATACCGTGATGGATCTCTCCACTGGCGGGGAAATTAACGAAATCAGGAGGGAGATCCTTTGCCGCTGTCCTGTTCCACTGGGAACGGTGCCGATCTACCAGTCCGTTGTAGAAGGCAAGGAAAAACGCGGCAGCATTGTTGCGATGACAGCCGATGACATTTTTTCTACGCTGGAGACGCAGGCCAGGGACGGGGTTGATTTTTTCACTGTCCACTGCGGTGTGACCACGGAAACAATCAGCCGTTTGAGGCGCCAGGGCCGGGTCACAGACATTGTCAGCAGGGGGGGCTCCCTGCTGACCGGCTGGATGCTGCACAACCAGAAGGAGAACCCCTTGCTGGAAGAATTTGACCGACTGCTGGATATTTGCCTTAAATACGATGTAACGCTCAGCCTGGGTGACGGCTTACGCCCGGGCTGCCTGGCCGACGCATCGGACCGGGCCCAGATCCAGGAGCTTATAGTATTAGGAGAACTGGTGGAAAGGTCGCGTAAAGCCGGGGTACAGGTTATGGTGGAAGGACCCGGTCACCTTCCCCTTGATCAGGTAATCCCGAATATTATGATTCAAAAGAGCCTGTGCAACGGCGCCCCTTTTTATGTGCTGGGGCCCCTGGTTACCGATGTGGCGCCGGGGTACGATCACATAACCTCCGCCATCGGCGGGGCGCTGGCTGCGATGGCGGGAGCGGATTTCCTTTGCTACGTGACTCCCTCAGAACACCTTGGACTGCCCAGCGTCCAGGATGTGCGGGAGGGTGTGATTGCCTGCCGCCTTGCCGGCCACGCGGCCGATTATGTTAAGAACGTACAGGGGGCAAGAGACTGGGATCTGGCGATGGCGAAAGCCCGCAAGGAATTGGACTGGGAGAAACAGTTCAGTCTTGCACTGGACCCGGAAAAAGCCCGCCGGTGCAGGGAGGCGCACAACCCGGAGAAGATCGAGGCCTGCACAATGTGCGGAGATTTCTGCGCCATGAAACTGGTCGGAGAACATCTGGGCAAAGGACCGGAAAACTGCTGATCAGCGCTCACTATTAACCGCGAAAGGATGCCGGTGAGGCATTTGGACCTGAATGCCCTGGGGGAAACAAAACTTATCGAGCTTCTTACCCGGGAAATCGTCCTTTATCCCGACAACGTGATCAGGGGGATAGGGGACGATGCCGCTGTTTTAAAGGCCGAGGGGGAAGACTGGCTTTTATTTACCACCGATATGCTTATTGAGGATGTCCATTTTTCCATGGCCTATGTAAAGCCTGCCCAGGTCGGAGCCAAAGCGCTGGTGGCGAGTGTCAGCGACGTTGCGGCAATGGGCGGCAAGCCTCTTCACGCGGTTGTTTCCCTGGGAATCCCCTTGAAATTTTCGGTAGAGGTTTTAAAAGGTGTTTATTCCGGGTTAAGAAGCGCTGCGCAGGAATATGGCCTGAATATTGTCGGTGGAGATACCGTGAAATCTCCGGGCAAATTAATCATTAACGTTGCCCTGATCGGGTCTGTAGGCGCCGGTAAGGCCGTCTACCGCAGCGGCGCAAAACCTGGGGACCTGGTTTTTGTTACCGGCAGCCTCGGAAATTCAGCCGCAGGGCTTTTTCTTTATCAGAACCCCGGTATCAGTGTTTCAACAGAAGCCGGCAGTTTTTTAAAATCAGCCCACACCGATCCAAAGGCGCGTGTCAAACTGGGGGCCTTACTGGGAGGTACGGGAAAAGTCACCTCAATGGATGACATCAGCGACGGGCTGGCCACTGAAATTCACGAAATCTGCCTGGCCAGCGGTGCCGGCTGCCGGATCAGGTCTCCCCTTATCCCCCAGGACCAGAGGATGAAGGAAGCGGCCGTGGCCGCCAAACGGGACCCGCTTAACTGGGCGCTTTACGGGGGAGAGGACTTTGAACTGATTTTTACCGTCCGTCCCGACAGCGCCGCTACCATAAAGCGCCTTTTTAATGAAGAAGGAGCAAAGTGCCATCTCATCGGTGAAATCGTGCAGCCAAAGGCCGGAATCACAATGGAACTGCCGCAGGGTTATTTCGTTCCCCTGGAGGCAAAAGGATATGATCACTTCAAGGCCAGGAATGATTAAGGGGAAAGTTCATCAACAAAGGGAGGTCAATGCCTTAAGTGCGATTTTGAGCCTTCATTCAATGAACGAGTGAACCCGAGGATAAGCGAGGGAATTGTTTGAGGCGCATAAGCGCCGAGTTTTGACCGAGCCCGAGGGTAAACGAGTTCGTACAAGTATAAGAGGCGAACATGAGCACGTAGGCAGTTGACCTCCCTAAAGCAAATTGATTTTTAGAAATAATTACTAGGGAAAAAGTATGGATTTAAGATCTAAGTCAGCGCAACAAACATTTTTTTGGGGTGAACTCCTGGGCGACATCCTGGAGGCAGGCGCCGTAATCTGCCTGAGCGGCGGCCTCGGCGCCGGCAAGACTGTCTTCGCCAAGGGACTAGGAAAAGGTCTCGGTGTCAGGGATATAATTGACTCTCCGACGTTTACGATTATCAAAGAATACCAGGGGAGGGTTCCTTTTTACCATCTTGACGCCTACCGCTTAAAAGGACCGGCGGAGCTTGCCGACATAGGGTGCGAGGAATATTTTGACGGAAACGGCGTCACCCTGGTAGAATGGGCTGATCAGGTTGCGGAGGCGCTGCCGCAGGACAGGTTGGACATTACTATCTTCGCTGATCCGGAAGCGGATGAAATCCGGGTACTCAGCTTCGCTCCCCGGGGAGAATGGTATTGCCGCCTGATGGAGGATTATGGAACGATTGTACGTTCTGGGAATTGAAGCGGCCACCTCCGTCGCCAGCGCGGCCGTAGCGCTGGACGATCTGCTGGTTGCCGAAAGGACGATAAATAACAAGCGAACCCACTCTGTGAACCTGCTGCCCATGATCAAAGGCGTTCTTGAAGAGGCTGGCATCGAACATGCCCAACTGGGAGGGATTGCCGCTTCGGTAGGCCCCGGCTCTTTTACAGGACTGCGGATAGGCCTGGCCACTGCAAGGACGCTGGCCCAGGTGTGGGGGCTTCCTGTTGCGGGAATCGGGACTCTTGAGGCTCTGGCCTGTCTTTATCAGGCCAGGGGTGCAGGCTTGACCTGTCCGGTTATAACAGCCCGTAAGAATGAAGTTTACGCCGCTGTTTATGAAAACGGCCTGCAGTGCGCCGCCGGCCCGATAGCAATATCTCCCGTTGATTTATCCCTGGAATTGAAAAAATTTGGGCAGCCGGTAACTCTTTTGGGAGACGGCGCCCTTTTATACAGAGAAGTTTTCCAGGAACACCTTGCCGGCGCAGCGCTTTTCGTACCCGGCGGGTTATGCCTGCCGAGGGGAGCAAGCGTTGCGTACCTTGGCTTAAGCAGGTTCAAGGCCGGTCAGGGGGGGAGTTATTCCAGCTTGAGGCCTTTTTATCTAAGGCTGTCGGAAGCGGAGGCAAAATGGCTGCAAAAATAGTCAACCGTAAGACTGATTCAAATATTATTTATCTTCCAATGCGGGCCGATCATCTCAGCGAGATTATAGCTATCGAGCAGGAATCTTTCCCGACACCATGGTCGAGATATGCTTTCTACGGAGAACTGCTTAATGACTTTGCTTTTTACATTGTAGCCGTATGCGGGGATAAGGTAGTCGGCTACGCAGGCATGTGGCTGATTATTGATGAGGCGCACATTACCAACCTGGCGGTTCACCCTGATTACAGGCAGCGGGGGATCGGCAGATCATTGATGCGGGAACTGGAAAACAAGGCTATGTTACATGGGGCCGGATCAATGACCCTGGAGGTAAGGCCCAGCAACAATATAGCAAAAGGCCTTTATTCAAGACTGGGATTTTTTCAGGAAGGGCGGCGCAGGGGCTATTATTCCGATACGGGCGAGGACGCGCTGATCATGTGGAAGCGTTTTTAACTACTTTCCGATAATATCTCTGGACAGGGAACCTTTCTGAAAAAGGATCGACATGGCGCAAAATTGAACGGGGCTTAGCCGCGAGCGGATAATCTGGTCAACCGGCCTGATTTAGCACATCCTCCTTTCAACATATATTGAACTGCTTAATTATACCCTCAGCCATTACATCAGCCATTCCTAAAGTGTGTATCTCATTTTCATCATATGCTGCGATGCTTGCCTCATACTGCTCGGTAAGC
This sequence comes from Desulfotomaculum sp., assembly GCA_003485325.1. Lineage (GTDB taxonomy): Bacteria > Bacillota > Desulfotomaculia > Desulfotomaculales > Nap2-2B > 46-80. The sequence continues at coordinate 7,491 of DMZI01000053.1, read as the reverse complement.
ATGTTAACTGCTTCCGCTTTAACCAATTCCAGGTGGCGGTACATCATCCTTCTCCAAAGCTCCTGAGACCAGCAAGGATTAATATCTCCTAAGAAAACAGCGATTGCGTCAGCATTAGCATACCATTTTCTTTCTGCTTCTGCCGCTGTCTTATTGTCACCGGCTTTTGCCGCCTTGACAAGATCTGCAGCTATGACAAGATGCTCCGTTAGCAAATCCCGAAATTTCGCAGCAATTCTCTCTCCATAGAAAGGCTGCAGCGCATGCTCAAAATCTACGGGATTACGAAGCAATCTGGCAACAACGGCGTCTACATTAGGCAAACCAAATACCAGGCTATAGTTGACCATGTCCAAACATCATGCTGTTCCCATAACATACGCATATGATTCCTTATATCAACCTGTGCTTTAGTAAACATGATGGGATAATTTTGATTATTATAATACACCATTCATCACCCTTTAAAATCAATCTATTCATATAATATGAATAGACCTATGGTACAGTTCCAATATTTTCCTAATAAATACCCCTACCCTAACTGCAGGTATGCGCAAGAAATTAAACCAGAAAATCAGATTTGGTTTAAGAGCGAAGAAGATGTCCTGGCGGCTGGATATGAACCGTGTGGGATTTGTAAACCGTAGAAAAACTTACATGTTCGAGGGCTATAAAAAAATATTCTAAACAAAATAGCGTTCAAGAAGTTAGACATTTATTGCCTATTCGGCGCTGATCCAAATACTGTCGCCGGGCGGACGATAGGCAGCGGATGAAGTGCGGGTTATGTGAGGGTGTAACTATTTTGGCAGGCAGAGCCTTGCTCAGTTCCTGTGCTTTTTTAACCGTCACAGGATATGACGCCAATCGCGTCTTGCATAAAGAATTCTCTCAACATCAACTACTTTTGATTTTTCATCTATCGTAAAAAAGACAATATAGTTCTTTACGAACAGCTTTCGATATCCCCTCATTGCAAGCCGTTCATCAGTCACCGGAGGGCATTTTTGCGGCATGATCGCTAAACCCATAATAGCTTCCTCAACGGTGTCCATCATCTGCAATGCGGTCATCGATGCTGACAACTGCGCAGAGATATACCGGACAATGTCACGCAGGTCGTTTTCGGCAGGTTCCGATACATCAATCCTATATTTTGCCATCAATTAACTCCTGCTTGATGTCTCGCATTACATCTTCAAGCGGACGCTTTCTTCCCTCTTTTACTGCCGTCCTGCCTTCATCAAGCAGATGGTACAGTTCGAGTTTGCCTTTGAGCGTCTCGTAGGTCTCAATGCTCATAACAGCCAAATCTCCCTGCCCATTTTTTGTAATAAAAACAGGCTCTCTGCTTTCATGGCAGAATTTCGAGATCTCATTATAGTTGTTCCTTAAGTCCGTACTGGATTTAATGTTTGGCATAAAAAAACCGGCCTCCTTGCCTAATCTAAAGATATTATACACAAATTTCTTTAGCCTATCAAGGCCGATTGTTAAGTTCTGACTCTTTAATGATTCGCATGAACTGGTACACCTTATCCGGATCCTTGTTTCCAAACTCATCCTCTACACCAGTCAGGACATCTACCGCATATGGGTCAGCCTCATGAATAATTTGAAGGACGTTCGCCGGGTTTAACCCTCCGGCCAATATCACCGGCAAAGCAACCTCCTGCTGGACAGCTTTAAATGCCGACAGGTCAACGGTAACTCCTGTGCCTCCAGGTCGAAAATCGGTATAGGAATCTACCAGTAAAGCAGAGATTTCAGTCTCCGCAAGAGCCCGTGCCGCAATAACAGGATCGGTAATCTCAAAAGCACACTTACCGTGACTGTCTATTCGTAAAGCCTTAATAGTTTTTATACCCTGCCGGCTCAGCCGGTGAGACAGCTCTTTTATTTCCTGCAGTATTTCTTGATAATGAAGCTGAACCAGATCAGGACGGACGGCTTCAGCTGCGGCCAGGATATTCTCTACCGTTCCTCCTGTTACCACACAGGAGCTGACATAGGGAGGCACCTTTTCAATCAGTCTTCCGGCTTCGGCCTTGGTCAGGTTCCACGGCACCGGTACGGGGTAATCTACCACAAACCCTACGGTATGCGCTCCGGCTTTCACACACAGGTTAACGTCTTCTTCATTCATCAAACCGCAAATCTTAACTCGCGTCATAGATTTTCCATCCTTGATTCACTAAGACAGCGGAACATTTCCACAGGGTCTTCGGCCTGCAGGATGGCGGTTCCCACCAGAACCGCGTGGGCGCCTGCCTTTAGGGCCCGTTGTACATCTTTAGGGGAAGATAAAGAACTTTCACTGATAATTAAAACCCCCGGTCTTACCAGGCCGGTTAGTTTTTCAGTATTGCTTACATCTCCTCCGTCCATTTCTAACTTTACAATATTACGGTTGTTAATACCTGTCATAGTCAAACAGAGCCGGTTAGCGGCAATTATCTCTGATTGATTATGGGTTTCCACCAGCGGCTCCAGGCCCAGAGCCAAAGCATCTTCAACAAGCTTATACAGCAGATCCTTTTCCAGCATACTTACGGTAAGCAGTACCGCAGCGGCGCCCAGTTCCACACTTTCTTCCAACTGGGCGCTGTTGTTAATAAAATCTTTACGTAAGACAGGCAGCGAAACAGCCTGCGTTATACGCTTCAATAATTCCGGCGAGCCTCCGAAATGTTCGGGTTCGGTCACCACCGAAAGAGCCGGCGCTCCTGCCGCCGCCAGCGCTCGGGCGTATGCGCCAGGGTCGCGTTCCAGCAGCAGGTCGCCTTCCTGCGGTGATCTGGATTTAATGTCCGGAATTACAGGTACCTTACCGGAATTATATTTACGCCACAGTGTCGCGGAAAATCTTTTTGCCCTGTCCATTTTAGCCTGCCGATCTAAGATCCTGGGAAGCGGTAATAAGCTGGTTTAGTTTTTCCTGGGCTGATCCATTGTCAATGAATCTTCGGGAAATATTTCATAGGTTTTGATTGAACCGTCCTGTATTTCATTAATTCTGGTTGCGCCCATCAGGGAAATTTCATCAAGGCCGTCCAGGCCGTGGACAATCAGCGCTCGCTTGTAGCCTAAAGACAAGGCAACCTGTGAGACATCGTCCAACAGCTCGGGTTTGTAAACGCCCAGGATATGCCGCGAAGCTTTGGCCGGATTGATCAGCGGGCCGATAATAGTGTAAAAAATGGTCTTTATACCAAGAGCCTGTCCGGCGGCAGCACTTCATGCATTACCGGATGGAACAGAGGAGCGTAAATAAAGGCAATGCCAATTTCTTCAATCAGCTTCTCAATTCCCTTGGGAGTGAGATTTATTTCCACACCAAGCGCTTCCAAAACGTCGGCGCTGCCGGAAAGACTGGATATAGAGCGGCTGCCGTGTTTTGCCACCGGAATACCGGCAGCGGCGGCAACCAGGGCTAGAGCAGTGGAGATATTAAAGGTGCTTAATCCTCCGCCTGTACCGCAGGTATCCATGATCTCATCACTGACCTTTGGGGAAACGCTAATACAATTATCACGCATGGCCCGGGCAATGGCGGTTATTTCTGTAAGAGTCGGCCCCTTCATCAGCAGGGCCACCTGAAAACCTGCGATCTGCACATCGCTTAACTCGTTATCTTTTATGGCAAGAATCAAACTGTAGGCTTCATCAGCCGTTAAATCTACTTTGGCGGTTAATTTACTTAGGCGGTTAATTTACTTAAAATGTTTTGGATCAATTTTTTCCACTCCCTTTCTTATTTTTATAAAACAAAAAAACCAGAGCCTTTAGCAAGCCCTGGTCAATACACATACGAATAAGCTCAGCTAGAGCTAAACTCTACTTGACTCTTCTCATCTAAACAAACTATTCAATTGTTTTTATAATTATATGTACTGCCGAAAATCCTGTCAATAATTATCGAACATTCTTCACTATTTAAAAGTGTCAGGAAACCGCCTTCTTCATCGTCCGTACATATTCCGCAACATGGGGGACACAGCCCTCGCCGTACTGCTCTACAATTTTTACTATCGCGCTTCCCACAATCACGCCGTCAGATAACCCGGCCATCCTTGCCGCCTGTTCAGGTGAGAAAATGCCGAAGCCGACAGCGCAGGGAATATCCCTGACCTCTTTAACTAGTCTAATCATTTCGCCTACATCGGTAGTGATTTCCTTCCGTACTCCGGTAACACCCATTGAGGATACGCAGTAAACAAATCCCTGAGCCTCCCTGGCAATCATCCGGATGCGGTCGCGGGAGGTCGGCGCGATCAATGAGATCAAATCAATGCCGAATTCGGAGCAATAGGGCATGACCTCCTCTTTCTCCTCAAACGGCAGGTCAGGGACAATTATGGCGTCAATGCCGGTCTCCCGGCAGTTTTTCATAAACAGGCCGGCGCCGTAGGTAAAAACCGGATTCACATAGGTCATGAACGCCATTGGAACACTGCATACCTTACGGATACGCTGTACCATGCCAAAGATTTTGTCGGTGGTTGTACCGCCTGCTAGCGCACGCTCATCAGCGCGCTGGATCACGACTCCTTCCGCAACCGGATCGGAAAACGGAATGCCCAGCTCGATCAGGTCCGCTCCTTCCTCCGCCATCTTAATAACCAGCTGTTCAGTTATTTCCAGCTTTGGGTCGCCTGCCGTGATAAACGGAATAAACGCTTTGCCGTTTGCAAACGCCTGCTGTACCCTACTCATAGATCTGTACCCTCCTGTACCGCGCTATCGCAGCGACATCTTTATCGCCCCTGCCTGAAAGATTAACTACCAGGATTTTGTCCTTGCACATGGCAGGAGCGATTTTTCTGGCGTAGGCAATCGCGTGCGCGCTTTCGACTGCGGGAATAATTCCCTCGACACGCGAGAGGTATTCAAACGCTTCCACCGCTTCGTTGTCGGTAACCGGCACATATTCCGCCCTGCCTGTATCACGCAGATAGGCATGCTCGGGACCTATACCCGGATAGTCAAGCCCGGCTGAAATGGAATAAACCGGCGCAATCTGACCATATTGATCCTGACAAAAATAGGACTTCATCCCGTGGAAGATGCCTACCGTTCCGGTTGCCATTGTGGCGGCGTTTTTATCCGTGTCGATGCCGTGTCCCGCTGCCTCGCAGCCAATCAGGCGGACACCGGGATCCCCGATAAAATCATAAAAAAGCCCTATCGCATTGCTGCCGCCGCCGACACAGGCAATTAGCGCATCAGGCAGCCTGCCCTCTTTTTGCAGCATCTGCTGTTTAACTTCGCGGCCGATCACGCTTTGAAAATCGCGCACGATGGTCGGAAAGGGATGCGGTCCCATTACTGATCCAAGCACATAGTGAGTATCCTCAACCCGCGCCGTCCATTCACGCATTGTTTCGTTCACCGCATCTTTCAGTGTTTGAGTGCCGCTGGTAACTGAATGCACCTTTGCGCCCAGCAGTTCCATGCGGTAAACATTAAGCGCCTGGCGGTCGGTGTCTTCCTTTCCCATGTATATTTCGCATTTTAAGCCCATCAGCGCGGCAGCGGTTGCTGTGGCAACGCCATGCTGTCCTGCGCCCGTTTCAGCAATTACCCGGGACTTGCCCATCCGCCTGGCAAGAAGCGCCTGTCCAAGAACATTGTTGATCTTGTGTGAGCCGGTGTGATTAAGATCTTCCCGCTTGAGATAGATCTTGGCGCCGCCCAGATCCCTGGTCATTTTTTCCGCGTAATAAAGCAGCGAAGGCCGCCCCGCATAATTTTTGAGCAAATCCTCCAATTCCTCTTTAAAGTCAGGAAGGTCCTTAAAGTGGTTGTATGCCTCTTCCAGCTCGATTACCGCGTTCATTAAAGTCTCGGGAATATATTGTCCCCCGTGGATTCCAAACCGTCCTTTTGACATATCTAACTCTCCCTTTTTGTTATGGCCTACTCCCAGTCCTTCCACACGTCAGGCTGATAGCCAACCGTGGCCTGCCTGCCGTTTCGGACAATCGGAGTTTTATAAAGCCTGGGGTTTTCTAAAAGTATTTTCTCCCTCATACCGGCGCTGCTAATAAATTGAAGATTGAGCTTCTTATATTCGCCTGTTTCCTGGTTGAATAAATTATTCAGGCCGACTGCAGCCTTCACGCTGGCAAACTCACCTTTACTCAATCCATATTTATAAAGGTCAATCCATTGAAATTTAATATTTCTTTCTTTAAAATACCGCTCCGCCTTCTTAGTGTCAAAACATTTCACTGCGCCAAATATTTGAATGTTCATCAGCGTTCTCCTTCAGGAACGATCTGCTTAACCCTTCCCACCAGGCCGCCTACAAGTCTGACTTTTATACCATGTGGATGAGCGGCCGACCTGGTGAGAATGGTTTCAACTACCCCCTCGGTTGTCTTTCCGGTTCGCTGATCTTGTTTTTGAATAATCAAAACGCGTGTCCCTGGTTTAATATTCATTCGTTCTTTTCCGTCCATAACCCTCTCCTTAAAACAGCCTTGTGCCTGCTTTTCTTAGTTTATATATTTACAAGTAAATGGTTATCCCTCTATACAATTGCTATGACTATTTTCTATAAAAGAAACGGTAATAACTTTTCCCGTTCCTTCTTTACCCACACTGATTGGGAGAACTCATCTTACTTAACAGGATATCCGACCCCGCGGGCTAATTGATAATTAATGTATTGATTAAGGCTGACTTTCTCTTCTTTTGCTTTTGCGACAAGGATGCGGTGAAGGGATTTGGGCATACGGATATTAAACTTACCGGAGTATTCTTCCGCCCTGGCCGGTTCAGGAATTGGATTTCCATTTTGCAAAGCTATATCAATCCAACCCTTTTTTGCGTCTTGTATCATTTCGTATGCCTCTTCCAGGGTTTGCCCCTGGCTGACACAGCCGGGAAGCTCCGGAATTTCAATGGCGTAGCCGCCTTCTTCGGCGGGGTAAAGAACTATCTTGTAAGGTAGCCCAAGATAATATTCAAGGTTTTTTTTAGTCATCTTCGCCCATCCTTTCGAGGATTTTTATTGCAGCCACAACATAGGTGGTTAATATATATGGCTGACGGTAGGGGACAGATATCATTAAAGGGCCTTTAGTGTAGTAATAATGGCTTGAGCCGCCTCTTGGCTGTCTTTTTTCGAAGCCCGACCTAATCAGAATCTTGTCCAGTTCGTCAAACCTGACCTGCTTGGGGTTGTTTTTAATTTTTTGCAGGAGTTTTTCGAGCTTACCCATTGCGCCCGCACCTCTTTGTAATAGTACCGTATATAGTGGCATATGTCAATGAGTATATTATAGCGGTCACAAAACAAAAACAAAGTTTTGTCAAGGACAATTAGGGTTTTCGGAATTTCAATCAAACAGGTATTTATGCTATACTAACCTTGCTTTATCACACGGCAAGCTAGTGCAACGCTGAGGACCGACCCGAGCGCCCGTGCGGGCTTACCCGGAAGGCGGGACGTATCCATACCGCTCCTTGTTTTTACAGGGT
>DMZI01000047.1 GCA_003485325.1 Desulfotomaculum sp. | reverse complement strand
AAGCCGTCACCTGCGATATATAATAGCCTATGCATCATTGAATATTCTCAAAAAGTATGAGGAAGTGATAATACGGATAACAGCCTGATTAAACCTATAACTCAAGAACTAACCACATATTTAAAAGATGAATCACGGGTAACAGGGTATGCGGAAAGCATATCTTTTCCAAAGAGCATAGACGATATCACAGCTATCATAAACAACCTATATCCCAAAGGAATACCTGTTACTGTTCAGGGAGCCCGGACCGGATTGACTGCAGGCGCCGTGCCCCAAAGCGGACATATTATAAACCTTTCCAGAATGGACGGCATTTCAGCAATACGAAGGGATGACAAAGGAAGTTTTTATATAACCGTTCAAGCCGGCACAACACTTTCAGAACTCAGGGAACAAATTAAAGATAAAAATTTCGATATCTCAAAATGGAGTGAGGAATCAAGGGAAACTTTTAAAGAATTCTGCAAAGCTCCTGAACAGTTCTTCAGCCCTGACCCGACAGAGACTTCCGCCACTCTTGGCGGCATGGTTGCATGCAACGCTTCCGGAGCACGCAGTTATTTATATGGATCAACAAGGAAGCACATTACGGCGATCAAAATAGCCCTTTGCAGCGGACACACCCTGACAATCAGGCGGGGGGAAATATTTGCCGCTGGAAGAAAGCTGGATTTGGTTACTGATCAGGGACATAGCTTTACTGTAAATCTGCCTGCCTATGAAATGCCCAAAACCAAGAATACCTCAGGTTATTATGTTGAAAATGACATGGATGCAATTGATCTATTCATAGGTTCTGAAGGAACTCTGGGAATTATCACAGATATTGAAGTTAGGCTGCTGCCTCTGCCCAGGATAATCTGGGGGATATGTTGTTTATTCGAAAACGGGAATTATGCGGTTGATTTTATAACAGTTCTACGGGAGCAACTGACTAATATTGCAGCTATTGAATTCTTCGACGTGGGTTCTTTAGCCATTTTACGCGCGCAGAAAAAAGAAAATCCAGCATTTGCCAGACTACGTACAGTTGAAGAAAGAATAAACGCCGTCGTCTATATTGAACTGCATTGCGATCATGAAAACCTGGCCGTCGAAAACCTGGCTAAAATGGCTCAATTAATGAAAGAATCCGGCGGAACTGAAAAGGATTCCTGGGTTGCGCGCAATAACGCTGACCGGGATAGCTTACTTTTCTTCAGACATGCGGTACCGGAAAGTGTGAATATGCTGATTGACCAACGCAAAAGAAAAGATCCCGCAATAATAAAACTCGGGACGGATATGTCCGTTCCCGACCGGCATCTGCGCCGTGTAATGAGTATGTACCACTCTATGCTCAATGAAAGCGGACTGCAATCGGCAATCTGGGGTCATATTGGAGATAATCATTTGCATTTCAACATACTGCCGCATAATGAGGAAGAATACAAAAAGGGGCAGGCATTATATGCCCAATGGGCGATTGAGATAACCAGGTTAGGCGGGGCTATTTCTGCCGAACACGGTATTGGTAAGCTAAAAACAGGTTTTCTGGAGATAATGTACGGACGGAACCATATTTTTGAAATGGCTGCCCTTAAAGCAGTTTTTGATCCAAAAGGCCTTTTATGCCCAGGAAATATTTTTGCTCGTCAACAACTAAAAGATAAGAAATGAGCCGGAATATATAAAAATGTCGGTATCTGAAAATCACTGCATAAAAAAACCCGTGGCGGGGCTTGTAAGTAATTTGGTGCGCCTGGTAGGAATCGAACCTACGCACCCGGCTCCGGAGGCCGGCGCTCTATCCCCTGAGCTACAGGCGCAAATAATTAATCAGTAAGAATAATTATATAAAATAACATACCGGTTGGCAAGGCAAAGATAATGTTTGGCATTACCATATATTAACAAAGAAAAACTTTATCAATAAAGATTAATGGAAACCGGGAACCTGGGGAAAATCAACATTATTAGGCAATGTACGGGAATAGGATTCGCCCGGCAGTTCCAGAGGGCTTAAATCAACCTGCTGCTGAATCGATTTAATAGTTTCAGCGGAGTGACGCAAAGCCTCCTCTTCGTTTTTTGCTACAGGCAGATCAAGAACTCTTGCCCTTCCTCTGCGGTTAATAATTGAAGGAAGACTCAAACAAACATCTTTTATGCCGTACTGGCCTTCAAGCAGGCCGGAAACAGTTAATATTGTGTTTTCATCCCTTAAGATACTCTGGCAGATGCGCCGGATGGCCAGTCCGACCGCATAGAAGGTTGCCCCCTTGCGAGCAATAACTTCGTACGCCGCACGGCGCACCCTGCTGGAAATAAGTTCGATATCCATAGAAGAATAACCACAGCGGCTGCAAAAATCTTTGACAGAAAAACCTGCAATATTGGCCAGGCTCCAGACGGGTACTTCGGTATCACCGTGTTCGCCTATAACGTAGGCATGTATATTTCGGGCCTCAACATTGCAATGCTCGCTGATCAGGTAGCGAAAACGGGAACTGTCCAGCACAGTTCCCGAACCAATGACCCTCTCCGGAGGCAGTTCCATCAGCTTAATAGCTGCATATGTCAGAATATCAACGGGATTGGTGACCATCAGCAGTATGGAGTTCTGATCCCGGTCAATAATTTTCGGCAGTACCTTTTTTAATATTCCAAGATTGCTGGAAACAAGATCGAGCCTCGATTCACCCGGTTTTTGCGAAAGGCCGGCGCTGTATACAATTATATCCGCATCCCGGCAATCCTCATATTCTCCTGCATAAATCTTGATTGGCTTAATAAAGGAAGCGCTGTGAGCCAGGTCCATTGCCTCACCTTCAGCCCGATCCCTGTTGATGTCCACAAGAACCAGCTCACTTACCAGCCCGCTGATCATCATAACATATGCGCTGCAGGCGCCCACCGCTCCCGCCCCGACTATCGCAACTTTTCTCTGATCGCCGAAATGCATGCTATTTTCCTCCTTGGTCCCGTATTAATGTTTTATTATCTCCAGCACGCATCCGATTATCAGGACAGAAAGATTTACATTTAAGAAAAATTATTCACTTTTTATTGTGTTTTGGGTTTTTCAACCAGCCAGGACGTTAATCCAGCATTTCTAAAAAGCTCTCCACTCTTGTCATGCTTTGGCCCTCCATAAAATTACGTGAATCAATACAGTCGCCTTCCAAATTCAAGAAGGGGATCCCCTCACGGTTCATAGCTTCGCGCAAAATGCTTACCATTCCAGTGCTCTGACGGCAACCCCAGTGTGAGAAATGAACAACACCGTTGCAGTCATATTCACGGGCCAACTTTAAGACCAGTTCAACGCGTCTTTCTCCGGGGCCCCACAAGGGATTAGCCAGGATTTTAGCAGCAATGCTTCCCCACCAGTCCTCAGGCGATAACTTGCCCCAGGTAACTGCGCTGACTTCTTCAAAGGCAATTACGTTTCCCAGATCCTGCTCTATTTTTTTCAGCAGCGGATTTGGATAAAAGGGTTTGAAATGAAGCCACAGGAGGCGGTTTTTTTGGACAGGCGCCGCCGGGCACCTCTTGTTTATCCTTTCATATAAATCCTTTCGTAATAACGAGTAATATTTTACTGCTTCGGGCGTACCGAGCATATTGAAAGAAATAACTATTCTAGTAAGCGATTCATCCCCCTGCCAGGGAGCAAGGTTATTTTTTCTAAGCTCGTTTACCGCAACCATTTGTTCACGGGCAGCGTTTACATTTCCTGCAACAAGTGAAATATTCCTGGGACTGGAAGGCAAAAGATAATTCAGCTCTTTGGCCAGCGAAGACAACTCTCCCGCCAGCCATGCTATTGACTGCTGATCGTCATTATATGGAATATGAACCAGGAAGTAAGGACAGTTGAACATCCTGCTTGACATTTCCAGGAACTTTACTGCCCCATCACATAAATGGCTGGTTGCTATTATTACATCAGGACGGGGAAGCGCCCGGTTTACAGCCATACCAAGAGCACAGCGGTGAAAGCCGCAAAGATCCGCCGAGTACCAGGCTCCTTCCGCCGCCTTTAGAAAATGAGTCCCCCAGCCGAGGCTGGCGGCAACAGCGGCAGCAACCTCCGGCATAAAAGGAACTCCCCCCATGGACCAGATTAATTCTGACGGGGTATAAACATTTGTCCAAACTACCGGTCTGGTCGCACGGTAAGCCTGTCTGAGCAATCTCAAGCCGTTGTGATAGAAAGATCTGTTGCTCTTCTCAAATTTCCCGGGCCGCCATAACATAGTCAGCAGCTCAAGGATAAAATATGAATAAGGGGACGAAAGAAGCTTATACATTTTTGCAGGTGAACTTTTTTCTATGTATTCTTTTGGGTTCACTGTTCAGATCGTCTCCAAAAAAGCCTGGATACGTGTATGAAACTGAGCGGGCATCCCGCTTTTGTATTCCCCCTCAAGGTGAAGAAAGGGGATGTTTAACCCTGAACAAAGGTATCGCCATAAGGGTATTTCATACAGACCATGATCGCAAAATTTTATCGTGTACAAGATCACTCCCCTAGCCCCCGTCTGTTCAATAAGTTCCCTGATATATGGAAAGCGACGGCCTGTCATTCTTGGACAGGGAGGTTTGCTAAGGTAAGCCCTGGCAAGAGACAAAAACTCATCTTCTTTTTCAGAATATGCTGCTTCAAGATCACTGCGTTGTTCCGTACAAAAGTCAACCTTTATAGCCGTTGCCTCATATTCATTGATTAACTGCAGAATACCGTCGTCCGGCAAAACGGCGCCGGAAAGAATAATCGTCTTTTTACACGCTGTCGTTGTCTCTTTTGGGGATTTTTTTAACAACGGCTGCCTGGAAGATAATCTTTTCGGAACGGCAATGCCTGATAATTCACCCAACCATCGGGCTAGCCTGCGCAATTCCCCTCCGTAATATTCAACGTGAGCGTTGCTGAGATGACGGGGAAGGTCCAAAAGAAAGACCGTATCACCCCTTGACTTACGTATATCATAGCAACGACGCATACCATCGCAGCAGGTTGTAAAAACAACGGGAACTGTACCAGACGGGTAAACACAGGCCCTGGCATATGAACAGTAGTTACGCGGCATTAATCCAGTTTCTTTGGGCTCCGGAGCAAGCAGGCGCCTTGGAGTAAACCCCATTGTATGGATTATTTCTAAAGGGACATAAGAACAAGCCGTATCTACGTACAAATTCTCCATCTTATCCATTCCAGAATTTGTTTATAAATTGAACCTGTCTGATTGTCCAATATTTTATCATATCGATAAAAATATTGGAAAGTTGTTCATATAAAAAGAATAAGCCCTTTGTTGCTGTAAAATAACTAGGGGAAATCACAAGAAATCACCGGGCGAAAAAAAAAGGATTTTTTCTTTGGAGAAAAGAAAGAAACCCCAAAGGGGACCCGCCAAGAAAACAAGGGGGGTTTCTTGGAGGAAAACAGCACCCCGACCCCAAAAAGCCGCCGAGAACTTTAAAGAAAGCCCCGGGCGGGGGGGGAAAAAGGGGAGTACCTTAATTAAAAGGGAACTTGGGATCGGAAGAGG
>DMZI01000042.1 GCA_003485325.1 Desulfotomaculum sp. | reverse complement strand
CTTTTCATCCGCGCCCGGGGCCAGTTTTATTATTGCCGGGTTGACCTGGCCAGATAAATCAAGAATTTCCTCAGCCAGGCTGTTTGTTATCATAAAAATCCCGAAACAATTCGGATCCGGCATAAAGCTTGCCGCATCCTTCTCACCATAAATAAACTCGGGACTTGTCGCAGTACCGATCACATCCAGCTGAACTTCCCTGCCCTGGGCTATGACAGTAACCGTGCCGCCTATGGAAAGATTGTTGGCCTGCGCGTACTTGGGATCCAGCAGAACCTGCGTCTTGCTTTCCCGGGCTCCTTCTTTAAAGAGGCTGCCGCTCAAAAGATAAGGGCGGTTAACATCATTTTCAACCGGCAAAGGAAAACTGGTCAGCCGGGCGGTTCCCCTCTCCCCGTTTTCCATGAGGATAGTTACGTCTTTTTGAATTCGTCCGGTCGCCTTGATTACTCCGGAAACAGCTTCAATCTGACGCAGAATGCCCTGCGGCGCCTTGACTACCTGGAAATAATAGTCCGCAAAGTTATAATCGTGGTAGAACCAATCGGCCGACTTCGTCATATTGTAGCATGTGGAAATCATAGATACATACACGGTCACGCCGACCATAATGACGGCTGTGATGGCCAGGAACTGGCCGCGTGAAACTATGAAGTTGCGGAAAAGCCTTTTTGTGAGGGCATTCACTACCACTCAATCCTCTCCGGTGAAACAGGGGCAGTATTTTCAATGATCTCAACTATCATACCGCTGCTCATGCGCGCTATACGGTTGGCCATTGCGCCGATAGGCGCGTTATGTGTTACTATAATTACCGTGCTGCCAAGTTCCCGGTTTATCCTGGAAAGCAGGCCAAGAATCATCCTGCCGGTTAAATAGTCCAGGGAACCTGTCGGTTCGTCACAAATAAGCAGGCGCGGTTTTTTCACAACCGCGCGCGCTATCGCAACACGCTGCTGCTCGCCCCCGCTGAGCTGAGAAGGAAAATGATCCATCCTGTCCAACATGCCAACTTCCTCGAGAACTTCTTTTACCGGCATGGGTTTGGCCACTAAATGCGCAGCCAGTTCCACATTTTCCTTTACAGTCAGGTCGGGTATCAGGTTGAAAAACTGAAATACGAAACCAACTTCTTCACGCCTGTATCTCGTTAACTGCTTCTCGCCGGCCCGGCTCAAATTCTCCCCGAAAAAATAAACCTCCCCAAGGGTTGGGGAGTCCATACCTCCGATAATGTTCAGCAGCGTGCTTTTGCCCGAACCGCTGGGGCCCAGTATAACAATCAGTTCCCCTTCATAGATAAAAAGCGAAGTTTCCTTTAAAGCCTCAACCGTCACTTCACCCATTACGTACGTTTTGGTTACACCGGTTAATTGGATAATTTCTTTTTTACCCACTGTTTTTTAGCCTTCCTAATCTTTAATCCAGTCCCATGGTATCAAGCCTTCCTGCCTTGCTCCAACCAGGGCGTCGGATTTTTTATTTATCTTTTTTTACCACAATTATGTAACAGCGTAAAATGCTTTTTTAACAAGTTTTTAACGCTTTGCTCTTTTGCTATGTAATTTTTCCAAAAGCGACATTAAATGACAAAAAATCCGAAGGAAAAAAGCCGGACAATGTAAAATACGTAAATTCATAAAAAGAAATCTCGGGAGAGGAGTCAAATAATAAAGAATGACCGCTACAAAAAATCTACTATAGGAGACTTTGAAATGATTTCCTTAAAAAGAAGTAAATCTAGGCCGGGTGATCAAGGAAATGCAATTATTATTTGAAAACCCGGATAACTATTGCCCAGCCGGATTAAAACAAGTTAATCTTAAAAATGCCAAACACAAACAAAAAAAAGAAGCGCTGCTCAATAATGAAGAGCAGTTCCGCCTGATTTTTGAAAACTGCATTAACGGAATCCTGTTGACCCTTACCGACGGCAGTGTTCTTTTAGCAAACCAGGCTGCATGCAGGATATTCGGTTTTACCCCGGAAAACATTTTCGAAGTTGGTAAAACTTCTTTGTTTGATTCTGAAGATCCAAACTTTTTGCCTGCCCTGAAGGCCTTAAGAAAAACGGGTAAGTTTAAAGGTGAATTAACGCTTTTACGAAAAGACGGAACCAAACTTCAAGGCGAACTGCATTCAAACCGTTTTAGGGATAAGTCGGGACGCAGCCTCAACTGCATAATTATAAGCGACGTGACGGAACGCAGACAGGTTGAAAAGGAAAAAACAAAGGCAGACAGATTCTGCCTGATCGGCGAAATGGCAGCCGGAATAGCGCATGAAATCAGAAACCCGATGACAAGTATACGCGGTTACCTGCAGATTTTGAAAAGTAAAGAAGAATTGGCAGGATACGCGGATCTTTTTCAAATTATGATTAACGAAGTTGACAGCGCAAATTCAACAATTAGCGAGTACCTTTGTCTGGCTAAAAATATGGCTGTTGATTTAAAGCCGGTTGATCTGAACACCATCCTTGAAGAATTCTGCCTCGCTATAAGCGATGACCTTGTAAAAAATGATTTAAAAATTAACTTTGAGCCGGGAGAGATCCCCTACCTGCTTTTAGACAGCCTGCAAATCAGGCAGATGGTGATCAATCTTATCCAAAACGGTTTTGAAGCCTCGCCGCCGGGCGGTTGTGTGACCTTGAAAACATTTTTAAAAGACGATCACGTAATTTTGCAGGTTAGTGATCAGGGCAATGGAATAGCTCCTGAGATAAAGGATAAAATTGGCATACCTTTTTTTACTACCAAGAATTACAGAAAGGGGCTTGGCCTTGCCGCCTGTTTCAGCATCGCATCGAGACATAACGCGCATCTGGATATAAAAACCGGTCCGGCGGGAACAACCGTTTCGGTCAGGTTTGAATTAATACCTTCACTTTTCAATAATTATACT
>DMZI01000016.1 GCA_003485325.1 Desulfotomaculum sp. | reverse complement strand
CCACACTATAAAATGCTGGTTTAGTGAATACTTACAAGTATCTTATATATGTGGTAATTTATTCTATATTATCCAGTAATATTTCATTGGATTTGCAAGAGTAACATATGTGTCTATAATTACATAAACTTACTAATAAATGCAATATAGTTCCTGTTTCGGAGGTTGCTTTAAGTGAGCAGCGAAAGCAAGTCCAACATTATGATACCGCAGGAAATATTAAGCAAACAGCAAAAACAGATTTGCCAATTATTGAGTCAGGGGCTTTCCAACAAAGAAATTGCCGCAAAACTAAACATTGAACAAAGATCAGTTGCAACTCAATTATCACGCATCAAAAAGAAGGTTTCCAACCTCGGTTATACATACAAAATTGAAACAGGGGCGGAGCATGCCCAATATTTTTTGCCGCCAAGTTCGCCTGCTGACGAATTAAAAAAAAGAATTAAGGAAGACCCCGGTTTTTTTACATTGATGTTCAATAAATATGCTTCAAACGAGGAACCCCCGGATGTAAATAAATGCCTGCTGGTTTCTTCAATCGTCTGCAGTTCGACGCTGCTTCATAATAACAGGGCGAAACAAATGAAAATAATGGCTGCCTGCGGAGGTTGTTCAAGCTGCGATAAAATAGCAGTCAAAATAGAAAAAAAGGCAAGGATAGAACTTCGGGAATACTTGCAAAAACAACAAATCCGGCCATTGCAGATAAACTGGGACGACGGCAGCGCAGTTTATCTGATTAAGCCGCGGCACATTAAAAGGCTGCAGCAGATATACGGCAACCTCTCCGGCAAAAGGCGCCCGGAGTTATAAAAATAATTATCTTAAAAACAGCCAACTGTTATTAAGGCAAATCCACAATTAAAAAAATTCCAACAGAACACTGCGTTAACAAAACGCAGTGTTCTGTTCTTAGTTCTTTTTAAGGAGGAGCGTAAATTGGCAAGGTTGTGTGTTATCGGTCTGGGTTATGTCGGACTGGTAACTGCTTCATGTTTCGCAAGTCTTGGACACAGCGTGGCAGGTCTTGATAAAGATCAGAAAAAAATTGATCTTTTATCCAGGGGAATCTCCACTTTTTTTGAGCCCGGCCTGGATGAACTGCTGAAAAACGGACTGGGGAAAGGCCTCCTTTCCTTCACTGATGATTTTAAAACCGCCGTCAGTCAGGCTGAGATCATTTTTATATGTGTCGGGACACCCCCTCACGAAAACGGTATGGCGGAAATGTCCCAGGTAGAAGAAGTTTCCCGCTGCATTGCCGGCAATATAAACGGTTATAAGCTTATTGTTGAAAAAAGCACCGTGCCGGCAGGTACCGCGGAAAGGATCAGACAGACAATAAAAATGGCCAGCAGGAACGCAGGCGCATCCTTTGATGTAGCCAGCAATCCTGAATTTCTGAAAGAAGGCTCGGCTGTCAGCGACTTCATGTACCCGGACCGTATAGTGCTTGGAACCGATAATGACAGGGCCAGGGAGAAACTGCGTGAATTATACCAGGATTTTAATTGCCCCGTACTGTTCACCGATATACCGACAGCGGAATTAATCAAGCATGCCAGCAATGCCTTTTTGGCCATGAAGATTTCTTTTATAAACCTGGTCGCCGATATTTGTGAAAAAGTAGGCGCAAATATTAAACAGGTCGCGGTCGGCTTAGGTTGCGATAAACGTATCGGCAGGGAGTTTCTCAACGCCGGCGCAGGTTACGGCGGAAGTTGTTTCCCCAAAGACTTGAAGGCCTTTTCAGCCATGGCCGACGCACTGGGTATCAATACTGCACTGCTTAAAGAAGTAGACCGCATTAACGAAAAAAGAGTCTTTTTGATTGTTGAAAAGATTGAAGATGCCCTCTGGGTGTGTAAAAACAAGAGTATTGCAGTTCTTGGCCTGGCCTATAAAAGCAACACCGATGATGTCAGGGAATCTCCGGGAATCAAGCTGATTAAAGAATTGATCCACAGGGGCAGCATTGTTTCCTGTTACGACCCGAAAGCAATGGATAACGCAAAGTCTGAACTTAGCAGCGCAAAAGGCCCGGTAACCTTTGCTGAAAACCCCTACGATGCCGCAAGGATGACGGACGCCGTTGTTTTAATGACTGAATGGCCTGAATTCGCCAGGATGGATTTTCAAAAACTGCGCAAAACCATGAGGACACCTGTAATTATTGACGCCAGAAATATGCTGGTTCCGGACGAAGTAGTAAAGTATGGATTTATGTACAACGGCATCGGTTATTACAGGCATATACAGCAGAAGATGTCCTGCGGCTTATAAAAAAGCTTTTACACTTACATTCTTACTTATTATGTCTTTGTGCTTACCTTGGTCTAATCATTGCCCTCGCTTAAAAGAATAAGAAACCGTTTCAGTCATCTTTCATGGTAACATACCCAGGGCAAATTCCATATTATACACCGGATGACATGAAAGGGGGAATTTAAAAATGTCTTTTGGAATTGGCGGAGAATGCGGCAGCAGCTTTTCATTTATTATTTTCCTGATTTTAATTCTGTTAATTCTTGGTTTTTGTTGCATGCCCGGTTGCTTTAGTAAGTCCGCTTAAGCCTATACCTAAAAAAGAGCCTTAACGGCTCTTTTTTATTTCTAAGGTAAAAGTATATCTTTCATTCCCCTATCGCTGCCTGCGCCTAATAAACCACATCAAAAAGTAATAGGAAACAACCCCTATTATAGCGGCATTGATCAGGCTGCCCACAACAAAAGGGTAGCCGTGTTCGAATAGTTTATCAAGGAAAAAGTCAAAAGTTGATATTCCCGTATCATGAATATCCAGTCCTTGTACATCCCCAAAAATGAGTTTTCCTACAAAAAAATCCAGAGCATAAAAAGAAGGAACGGCTAGTTTAAGAATAACTACTGTGGATACGGCCGCAACTGGATTAACTTTTAATACACGGGCGACTAAGTAGGATAAAGGTATGCTGATTATAGGTATGGGGAGAAAATCAAACGCCAGACCAAGAGCCACTCCGCCGGCGATCTTTTTCGGGGAATCAGACAAATTTAAGATTTTGTTTAAGTAAGAATGAAGTTTATTACCCGGCCTTACTGAAAAAAGGTTTTTAAACCTGTTCAGTATTCGGTCTTTCCAGGACTTAATATAATACACGGCTTGTTTGACCATTAACAATGTTCCTTATCTCTTTGGTAATGAGAAAAATCCTTTCCTACCTTGGCTGCAAAAATTCATCTGGGAGGATTATAGCATATCAAGGCGCTAATTGGGGAAAAAAAGAAAAAACAACAATTTGTATTAAACTGTCAAAAACACCTCTTTCCGGCCTTTTCCTGTCTGGAGGGTCTATTTTTGTTCAGGTTTGGCTTTTATCCCCCTGTGTACGGCAGGCACAGCAGAAACCGGTATGAAGATAAATTATGTTTTATAACTTCCCCGGTTGGACAATCAAGCCTTCCTTCCATATGGTGGCTATAGTGTATATATATGTTTGTTTTTGTATGTATTTTGTATGCTTTAAAATTATAAATTTTAATTAGTTGGGTTATTTGTTACAATATAGTTTTGAGAGAACTTTGACCATGCAGGAAGTTCTTATTCTACAGTGAGGTAGGAGCAAAAATATGCCAAAGTGTACTGACATCAATAAAGTCTTAATTATCGGATCAGGCCCGATAGTGATTGGACAGGCGTGTGAATTTGACTATTCCGGAACTCAAGCCTGTAAAGCCCTTCGGAAACTGGGATACCAGATTGTCTTAGTCAACTCCAATCCAGCCACAATAATGACGGACACAAGTATTGCAGATGCAACCTACATCGAACCGCTTAACTTAAAAAGCCTTACAGCCATAATAGCCAAAGAACGTCCAGATGCGCTGCTGCCGAATTTGGGCGGACAATCCGGTCTGAATTTATGTTCCGAATTATACAAGACCGGTGTTTTAGACAAATATTCAGTAAAAGTGATCGGTGTCCAGGTTGACGCTATTGAACGAGGTGAAGACCGTATTGCTTTTAAGGAAACGATGAATCGACTTGGTATTGATATGCCCCGCAGCAATCCGGCATACAGCGTTGAGGAAGCAGAGGCAATTGCGCAGGAACTTGGATACCCGGTGGTTATCCGCCCCGCTTATACAATGGGAGGCACAGGTGGTGGTCTGGTCTATAACGTTGAAGAGTTAAGGACTATTGTTAACCGCGGGATCGCCGCCAGTTTAATCGGACAGGTATTGGTTGAGGAATCGGTGCTGGGCTGGGAAGAGCTTGAACTGGAAGTCGTCCGGGACGCAAAGAATCAGATGATTACAGTTTGTTTTATCGAAAACATTGATGCTATGGGCGTGCATACCGGCGATTCCTATTGTGCGGCGCCCATGTTGACGATCAGCCCGGAACTTCAGAAGAGATTGCAAAAATACTCTTATGATGTTGTAGAGGCCATCGAGGTAGTTGGCGGTACTAATATACAGTTTGCCCATGATCCTAAAACCGGCCGGGTCGTTATTATAGAAATAAATCCGCGTACTTCGCGGTCTTCAGCCTTAGCTTCGAAAGCAACCGGCTTCCCTATTGCATTGATTTCCGCTATGCTGGCGTCCGGCCTGACCCTGGACGAAATTCCCTACTGGCGTGACGGCACCCTTGATAAATATACTCCTTCAGGCGATTATGTGGTTATTAAATTCTCCCGCTGGGCTTTTGAAAAGTTTCGCGGCGCGCAGGATATCCTTGGGACACAGATGCGTGCTGTCGGGGAAGTTATGAGCATCGGTAAAAACTATAAAGAAGCTTTCCAAAAAGCGATCCGTTCCCTGGAAATCAATCGTTACGGTTTGGGATTCGCAAAGGATTTTAACCGGCGTTCCCTGGAAGATTTACTTCCCTTGCTGGCAGAACCGTCCAGCGAACGTCAGTTTATCATGTATGAGGCATTACGTAAGGGAGCCGAAGTTGAGCAACTTTACCAGCTTACCCATATAAAACCCTGGTTCATTCAGCAAATGAAAGAACTTGTTTTACTGGAAGAAAAGATACTAAAGTATAAAAATGGTAAATTGCCGGATGAGTTGTTAATCCGGGCTAAAAAGGACGGGTTTGCCGACCGTTATCTGGCCATGCTTTTAAATCTGCCGGAACCAGAAATTCGCCGGCACAGAACTGAATTAGGCATCGTTGAAGCATGGGAGGCTGTTCCGGTAAGCGGTGTAGAAAATGCGTCTTACTATTTCTCTACCTACAACGCTCCGGACAAGACTACCTCGAGCGATCGTCCAAAAGTCATGATCCTTGGAGGAGGTCCGAACCGGATCGGTCAGGGAATTGAGTTCGACTATTGCTGCGTACATACCGCCTTTGCCCTGCGTGATTTGGGTTATGAGACAGTTATTGTCAACTGCAATCCGGAAACGGTTTCCACCGACTACGATACTTCTGACAAGCTCTACTTTGAGCCCTTAACTGTAGAAGATGTTTTAAGCATTTACGAAAAAGAAAAACCGTTGGGGGTAATTGTTCAATTTGGGGGACAGACTCCCTTAAATATAGCCGGTGAATTGGCCAAAGCAGGTGTAAAAATCCTCGGTACTACACCGGATACTATCGATCTGGCCGAAGACCGCGACCGGTTCCGTCAAATAATGGAGAAACTTGACATTCCCATGCCAAAATCGGGTATGGCCGTAAATATTGAGGAGGCTCTGGCAATTGCCGGCCAGATTGGCTATCCGTTGATGGTAAGGCCTTCCTATGTATTGGGCGGACGAGGGATGGAAGTTGTCCACGACGAGGAAATGCTTCGCCATTATGTAGCGGCCGCTGTCGGAGTGACTCCGGAAAGGCCGATTCTAATTGATAAATTCTTAAGTAACGCTATTGAAGCGGAAGCAGACGCAATAGCAGATGGAAATGACGCTTATGTTCCGACTGTAATGGAGCATATTGAGCTTGCCGGCATCCACTCGGGAGACTCGGCCTGTGTAATTCCGCCGATCAGCATCCCTGCGAAACACCTGGCAACCATTGAGGAATACACCAAGAAAATAGCCAAAGAACTTAACGTAATCGGTCTGATGAATATGCAGTACGCTATTGCCGACGATGTGGTTTATGTTTTAGAGGCCAACCCCAGAGCTTCAAGGACAGTCCCTCTGGTGTCGAAAGTCTGCAACGTCTCAATGGCCAGGATTGCCACAGAAATAATGATGTCCGCCAATGACGCCAAGAATTATCCATTCAGCAGGCTGACTTCCAAAAAGATTCCCCATTTCGGAGTTAAGGAAGCAGTTTTCCCGTTTAATATGTTCCAGGAAGTTGACCCCATACTTGGACCGGAAATGCGTTCCACCGGGGAAGTGCTGGGTATTGCCGATTCTTTTGGACTGGCCTATTATAAAGCCCAGGAGGCCACCAAATCCCCCCTGCCCGTAAGCGGGACAGTGCTGATCAGCGTAAACGATCAGGACAAACTGTCAGTTCTGGAAACAGCCAGGGAATTTGCCAAGATCGGTTTCAGTATAAAAGCAACCAGCGGTACCCACAAATTCCTGCTAAAAAACGGCATTCTATCCGAGGAAATTAAAAAACTACACGAGGGGCGCCCCAACATAGTCGACGGGATTACAAATAAAAAGATAAATCTGGTAATCAATACACCGTTAGGAAAGATCAGCCAGAACGATGATTCTTATATCCGCAAGACAGCTATTAAATATAATGTACCTTATATAACAACCATAGCGGCAGCTTTTGCCAGCGCCATCGGCATTGCAGCCTATAAAGAAAAAGCTTATCCTGAAGCTGCATTAAAATCCCTGCAGGAATACCATTCAGACATTACCGGTTAGATATAAAAAACTGTTTAATTGTGTGTTAAGTATGACAAGGGGACGGGGTTGTTGACACAAGAATACATGTGTCAACAACCCCGTCCCCTTGTCATTACTTTTCATTAAAACGCTGCGGCAGTTAATAAAGATCTTCTCCGGGAAATCAAGTAAAAAGACGCATTGATGCGCCGTTTTTTATTTCATTAACCCTGACTAGTTTTAAGCCGGTTCATTAATATGATAATCGTAAACAATCCTGGAGATTTCCGCGATCCTTTCAAAACCCCTGTCTATATCGTCCACATTTTTTGTCAGAACTACGAGAATATAGGGACGTTCGGCAAAAACAATTCCAGCGTCATTTGCGACACCCGTAACGTCCCCTTCCTTGTGGGAAACCGTTACAGACTTATCGATCCTTCCGTTCAGCCCGACGTTATAAATGGAATGAGCCATGTCATATAAAAGCTTTTGACCCATTTCCGGATTTTTTTCGTTAAATTTAAGGATAGCCTCAACGTACTTGCCCATATCTTCAGCAGTAGTAATGTTCCAGCCACCCGGGAATACTGTCTCACCGCCAAGGCTGCGCATGAAATTAGCCAGATTATCCTTGCCGACTTTCCTCACAATCATCCGGTAGGCTATATTATCGCTGACCGTTATTGAAAGATTGGCCAGTGTACGCAATGAATATTCATCCCCGTCCCGAGCGGAAAACTGCAAAGTTCCGGCGCCGGACTGGTAATCCACCCCGCTTTCATATGCCACCGTATCATCCCAATTTAGTTCTCCCTGGTC
Organism: Desulfotomaculum sp.; assembly: GCA_003485325.1. GTDB lineage: Bacteria > Bacillota > Desulfotomaculia > Desulfotomaculales > Nap2-2B > 46-80. The sequence goes on along the minus strand of DMZI01000016.1, from coordinate 102,967 downwards.
GATTAATGTATTCAGGTAAAGGACTGCAGGCACTTTAACGAGACTGGCCGCCGTAATCGGTTCATTGCCGTTGATGTCAAAGACAGCGCCTGAATCAAGGTCTTTAAAATAGATACCGTAGAATCCCGGCTGCGTCATCGTATATTCATTTATTTGTTTGATTAACTGACTATAATTCTTATTTGAGACTGGTTTTTCCGATATCATGATCTTTTCTGAAACTGGTGCCTCTGTCACAATCTTATCTGAAGCGGGTTTTTCCGATGATACGATTCTTTTTTCAGTTGTATCTTTACCCGTCACATTTCTATTCATAACGCTTGAATCTTTCGCTAAACCGCAACCTGTAAAAACAAATAACAATAGAATTACAAATAATACGCGCAAAGCGTTTGATCTTTTCACCTAGAATTGCCTCCCCTAAAAAAGAAAATCCGGGGTTAAATATTTCCGGAATCTGATTTACACAAAACATTATAAAATAAAGACAAAATAGTTTCAAAGGATATATGTGCCTGCAAAGAAAAAATGCGGTAGCGGGTCAGGCTTAAGTTATTAAAGAAGCCTCGCCGGTTGCTGCATCTTCAACTTCGCAAAGTCGCTCACTTGTGCATAACGGCATCCTATTTTATAGGTAAACAAGCTTCCTTCAAAATTTTCGGCGCTAAAGCATCGGAGTAAGCGTTAAAACGGCTGTATTTACTCAGATTCATTTCTTTTTCTTTTTTGTTGTTATCAAATCTCTTTGCCTATCTTTCGTCAGGCAGGCGCATAGTATCATAAACCACACAGTAAAATCCACTATTTTATTTATACAAAATCTTACCGGCTGATATTGGAACTTGGATATTAAATATAATTATATAACGTTGTTTGTAGTCTTGGACTATCTGTTTTAATTAGACAGTGGCTTGTCTTTTTTTGCCTGAACTCCATACTTTAAAAACATCTAAGTGTGAAGGGCTGCACGGATCTTTATCTTTTTTAGCCAAAGACTACTTCAAGCAAAACAATTAAATTACAGCAACGCTGTCGTACTCTTTAACCAATGAATTCACCAGATCCTTAACAGAAACAATCTTCTCCGATTTATAAGCATTTGCGCCTGCAAAAGCAAATCCGTGTTTCATTATCCCTTTTTTGGCATTTATTAACGCAAGAGAAATACAATAAGGACTCGACTCGTAATTGCAGGTAACTATACAGTGATATGGACATTTATAAGGTTTTTTGCCGCCTGCGTTAACATCATTGATAAACTCGTTTATTATAGCTCTTCCAGGCATGCCAACCGGGCTCTTTATTATTACGATATCTTCTTTTCTGCAATTGATATAGGTGTTTTTAAATTCTATAGAAGCGTCGCATTCCTCCGTTGTTACAAACCGTGTCGCCATTTGTACTCCGGAAGCTCCGAGCTGAATAAACTTATATATATCTTCCCCTGTATAGATACCGCCTGCCGCGATAACAGGGACAGGTTTTGCTGCTTTTTCTTCGATCTTTTTTGCCACATCAATCACTTCAGAAACAAGCTTCTCCAATTTATAAGTGGAATCGGTGATTTGTTCGCTTTTAAATCCCAGGTGGCAGCCTGCCATTGGCCCTTCTACTACAATAGCGTCCGGAGCATATTGATAGTTCTCCAACCACCTTTTAGCAATAAGACTCGCTGCTCTTGCGGAAGAAACAATAGGAACAAGCTTTGTAGCAGATGACTTTTTTATGAACGCAGGGAGATTCAATGGAAGGCCTGCCCCGGAAAAAATAATATCAATACCTTCCTCTATAGCAGTCTTAGCCATGTCACCGAAATTTGACAAGGCTACCATTATGTTTACACCCAGAATTCCCCTGGTAAGCTCACGGGCTTTTCTGATCTCTTTTCTGATCGCCCTGAGATTAGCCTCAAGGTAATTCGTTAAAAAATCCGGTTCTGACATTCCAATTCCCGCAGCAGAGATAACTCCTATACCGCCCTGGTTGGCTACTGCTGACGCAAGCCCGCTTAAAGAAATTCCGATACCCATACCGCCTTGAATAATCGGCAATCCGGCGGATAGGTCACCTATTTTTAAGCCGATCTCTCTCAATGAAACCATTACTATCCTCCTTATTGATTTTCACACTGAAACCGCGGGTCAACGTTTTTTAAACTCCGTCTCACTCACATGAACCCACTCACCATTAACCCATTCGTTAGTAATCGCTTTCCCCACTATCGGGAGCGCTTGTTCAATCTGCCCGGCTACCTGCTCCATACCGTCTCTTAGCTCAGGATGCGCGTGGGTGTGTTTATTCCGCATGGCATAAATATGTTTCATTCCTATAAAATCGGCTTTCCAAATAGAGTCGCTTGGGATTGAAAGCATATATGTGCCCCGTATAACATCCTGGTCGTCGCAATAACCCTTTCTGATATAGCCGAAACCGTTAAATCTGTAATCAACACCATTGATCTCTACAGTCTCCGGTATGTTTACTTCGGCCTTGCTTTCCCGCATGAGGCTTATAACTTCCCCCACACTCATTACCTTTTCGTCGTAAAACTCGCTCTTTTCGCCGCTGGCAAACTCAGCAAGTCTGGACGACGATCTTACAATACGGTTATTCATCCTCTGCGCATGCGCGTCGAGATCACCCATCCCGGCTTTGTGTAAACCAACAGTCTCCACTGTAAAGTCAATAAACCTCAGAATGGTTTCATGATTTCGTTTGTAGCCCAATTGTGCGCCATATTTTGTGATATTTTCCAGCCAATCGCGGATTTGGGCGGTTTCCTGCGTATCATTGTCGGGCAGATGAATGAACCCTGCATGGTCTGAATACTTGGCGACTGTCCGGCGGACATTATCAGCTTTCTCGCAAGTGTAACTCCTTTTCGACATAAACAGCGAGATGATCGCGTCATCTACTCCTGCAACTTTTACCAGCCTGAATTGCATATTTGTTTCTCCTTTCGTTGATATTGCGCTTAACATTATTTTATATCGGTCCCCGTAGAGCCAAACCCCCCTGCTCCACGCGATGTTTCCGGCAGTTCGTTTACCACATTCCATTTGATGTTAAACACAGGAATAAGAGCAACCTGACAGATACGGTCCCCGCGACTGACCGTGAAAACTTTATCTCTTAAGCTGTTATATAATAACGCGCATACTTCTCCGCGGTAGTTACCGTCTACGACTCCCGGCGAATTGGGGACCTGGATCCCTTCTGCCGCAAGTCCCGATCTTGCCAGTATGGCAAGCATAAAGCCGTCCGGTACCTGAATTTTAAAACCAAGCGGTATGATACAGGTTTCACCCGGAAGAATATCAACCGGCTCTATAACTGCAGCAAATGCATCCGCAGCAGCGTCACCACCGTCTTCGTGCGCGTATTTTGGAAGCGCTACAATATGCTGCAAGGGAATTGCGTTAATTTTAACAGAATTGCAGCTCATTTCAGATGCTTTCCCCTCTCGTCTCAGTCATTTTAATAACGCTGAACGCACCGAGCGGGCGGCGGCAACCATATTTTTCAAGGATTTTCTTACTTCAGGCCAGCCGCGTGTTTTTAGCCCACAATCCGGATTTACCCATATTTGCCCGCTATTCAGAACTGCCAATGCGTTGTGAAGATGACTGCTGATCTCTTCAACTGAAGGCACACGGGGGCTATGAATATCATAAACACCCGGACCAATCTCGTTAGGGTATTGAAATTGAGCAAACACTTGCAGCAGTTCCATATTGGACCGGGAAGCCTCTATAGATATAACATCCGCGTCTAATGCGGCAATTGAGTCAATAATGTCATTAAAATTGCTATAGCACATATGCGTATGAATCTGCGTATCGTCACGCACACCGGACGAAACCAGTTTAAAAGCATTTACCGCCCACTCAAGATAAGCCGGCCACTGTTTACGCCGTAAAGGCAGTCCTTCACGCAGCGCTGGTTCATCTATCTGGATGACCTTGATGCCGGCCGCTTCGAGGTCTTCCACTTCGTCACGCAGCGCCAGCGCCAGTTGAAATGCGATATCTTGACGCGGTTTGTCATCGCGGACAAATGACCATTGAAGTATGGTAACTGGCCCTGTAAGCATACCTTTGACAGGCTTATTTGTAAGTGATTGCGCATATGAAATCCAGTCCACTGTCATTGCCGATGAACGGGAAACGTCACCAAAGATTATCGGCGGCTTGACGCACCTTGTTCCGTAGCTTTGCACCCACCCGTTTTGCGTGGACATAAAGCCATTTAATTGCTCTCCGAAGTATTCCACCATGTCGTTACGCTCTGTCTCACCATGCACCAGAACGTCCAATCCGATCTCCTCCTGAAAACGGATGGCCTCAGAGATTGTTTTCTTCAAAAATACCCTGTATTGTTCACCGGTGATTTCTCTCTTTCTTGCAGCGGCGCGCATAGTACGGACTTCGGCTGTTTGCGGAAAAGAACCGATGGTAGTAGTAGGCAGCGCCGGCAGGCGCAGAAACGAATACTGCAGTTCACGCCGGGCGGAGTAAGCGCTCTTTCGGCGCAGCATCGAATCGTCAACAGATGCAACGCGCGACTGTATGGCGGGTTGATGAATTCGGGGGGACTGTCTTCGGCTTTGTACTCGTCTGCTGCTCTCCAACAATGCTTCCTTTACCGCTTCGTGTCCGTCATTGAGAGCCTTTGTCAGTACAGATATTTCGTCCAGTTTTTGAGTTGCAAAAGCCAGCCAGCCCTTTGTCTCATCATCCATTTTATTCTCTTCAGCCAGATCGACGGGACAATGAATTAGTGAACATGATGGAGCAACCATTATTTGTCTGCCGGGTAGAATGTCTTTGGCCCGCTCCAGCATAGCAAGCGCGATATCAAGATCAGTCCGCCAAATGTTTCGCCCATCAATAATCCCCAGGGATAAGCACATAGTCTCAGGCACAGAATGCAATAATTGATCAATTTGCTCAGGCGCCCTTACCAAATCAACGTGCAGAGCCTGTACGGGCAACCGGCAAACCATAGACAACGCATCTCCCAGACTGTTAAAATAGGTAGCCAGGCATATCCGGGCGGACGCCGCCGCACGATGCAGCCGCGCGTAAACATCAGGAAACGCATCCATTACTTCCTGTGACAGATCCAGGGTCAAAACGGGTTCATCAATCTGTATCCATTCGGCTCCGGCGCCTGCAAGCAGGGAAATAACCGATTCATAAACAGGAAGTATCCTGCTTAAAGACTGGCCCAACGAAAAAGGCCCGTCAACGCTCTTTCCAAGCATCAGGAATGAGACGGGCCCGAGTATGACGGGGCGCGTCAATATGCCAAGCGCCAGCGCTTCTTTAAACTCGTCGATTGGCTTGGCGGAGGCCAGGCAAAATGTTTGTCCGGCGTGAAATTCAGGGACAATATAGTGGTAATTGGTATCGAACCACTTGGTCAACTCCATTGCGGTAACATCACTTGTCCCGCGTGCCATGGCAAAATATGTAGAAAGGCTGACTGTCTCACCTTGCCAGCCATATCTTGGCGGTACTGCGCCGACCATAACCGCTGTATCAAGCACATGGTCATAAAGGGAAAAATCATTGGAAGGAATGTGTAATATCCCATGATCCCGCTGCAATTTCCAGTGCTTTTGCCTTAATTCCGCCGCCGTCCTTTTTAATTCCTGTTCACTGATAATTCCAGTCCAGTACTGTTCGATCGCATGCTTTAGTTCGCGCTTGACGCCAATACGTGGAAAGCCCAGATTTGCTGAAATCGCCATCATAATTATATACCCCTTTCTTGTTATCATTGATTAAACGCAAAAACCGGACAAATTAAAACGGGCTCCCCGCTAACTTTAGATGTTTAGAAGGAAGCCCGTAATAAGACCGCGCATCACTTGTTATCAACATCTCAGCCTCCGAAGATGCAGAATTAAAGCTAGTCAGGCAGGTCTTCTGGCTCTCGGTTCAACCTATTCCCGATACCTTCCCGCAAGTTCCTCAGAGTTTATGAACATTGCAGTGGTTATCACCGGTTTCGTCCCCGATTACAGCGGCGGGCCCGCGACGGATTTACACCGTCTTCCCTCTTAGTCACGGATCTCTCCGGAAACCTGATTGCATGAATTATTCACTTATATAGTAAGATTCTATACAAGGCCGTCTGGCATGTCAAGGTCCGGTGCGCTGCACATTAATAATCTTACCTTTGCTCTTCCAACCTGCCATGATTTGTGAAAACGCCGCCGAAGGGATTATGCTTATGGACAAAATTGAAAACCTTGAAAAATCTGTTAGGCAGTATGCGCTGGTCGTCTCAACCATGGCTTTTTTCTCCACCCCTTTTATAAGCAACGCGGTTAACTTGGCCATACCTTCCATAGGAGCGAAATTCGGCAGCAGCGCTGTTATGCTCCAGCTGGATTATAAGCTGCTACCTGCTTACCTCAGCCGCCCTCCTGCTCCCCTTCGGTAGGCTCGGTGATATTATCGGCAGGAAAAAAGTATTTCTCTCCGGTCTGTCAATCTTCTGCATATCGTCCCTGCTTTGCGGAACAGCCTGGTCAACGAAATCATTGATTGCCTTCAGGGTGATGCAGGGGGTCGGCTCCGCCATGAGTTTCAGTACAAACATTGCTATTTTGACAGCAGTTTACCCCCCAGTGATAGGGGCAAGGTACTCGGCATCAACACTGCCGCCGTTTATACAGGCCTGTCCCTCGGTCCTGTACTTGGCGGTATCCTTAACCGCCGGCTCGGGTGGGAATCGATCTTTTACTTCGTCTTTTTAATCGGGGTTACGGTGCTTTTTCTGACCGCAACCAAATTAAAAGGGGAATGGGTTGGTGCAAAGGGTGAAAGATATGACAAAACAGGCGCTTTTTTGTACATGGCCGGGATGGTTGCCTGGTATTTCGCCTCTTTGGCCAGGGGGAATATCAGCATACCGGAAAGCGGAGCCAAAAAATAAACAAAATTTAAACATCCAAAAAACCGCTCTATTTAAATCCTCAAACAGAGAATAAGGGCGCCTTTACTTTTGTCTTTAAGCTTTGGCTTTTTCTTTTCTGCCGTGATATTTAACCAGGCCCTGGGAACATACCCAGATGTCGATCTCCGGGATGTACTCCCGGCAGTCCAGTTTGCTGAACTCGGCCAACTGGTCAGCGATACATTTCCAGTACACTTCTTCGACGTCTTTTAAAGTACCTCCCCTAGCCAGGACTTCCCCTGCTCCAACGGTCAGCTTTTTCATGAAAACCGGAGTGCGGCTGAGGATATCCTCCACGTCCGTGATCACGCCGAAATGGGAAAAGTAGAGTTTCTCAGGGGCAAGTTTTTCAATTTTCTCACAGGAGGCAATTCCTTCGTCAAGGTCATAGTCATGCGGAGGCGTGGCATAAAAAATGAAGTCATGCCCGATGATGCTTGAAAGCGGGTAATAGACGGTACCCAGGGCGTCACCGCAGAAAAGCCCTTTGGAAAAAGGATCGTCGGCTATGATGTGGTGCCTGGCGTGGCCCGGTGTATGGTAGATTTTAATCACCCGCCCGCCGCCGAGATCGATCTCTTCCTCATCCGCAGGCGTGTAGATGAGTTCCTTGCTTACCGACTCCGTCTGGCCGAAAATTTCATAAAAGTTCGGCACGTCGTATACGGACCTTACTCCTTTTTCCAGCCTGGGAGCATCCATCAGAAACTTTGCCCCCTCCGGGTGCACAACCAGACGTGCATTGGGCAGTTTCTTAATCAAGGTTCCCGCTCCCCCGGCGTGGTCCAGGTGGACATGTGAAACAATTACATAGTCAATTTCTGAAAGGCGCGCGTCGAGTTCCGTAAGCCCTGCCATCAGGCGCTCATGGCAGTTGGCCGCCCCTGTTTCAAATATAGCCATCTTGCTGCCCCTGATTAGATAAGACGAAGTCCTCCCCGGCCTTCCCTCACCGTAAACATCCATTTGATAAACCCTGTTTCCCAAATCAACAACATTGGACAAAAAAAACACCTCTCCCTATTGCTATGCTGATTAAAACCCTGTTGAGGTTTTTACCTTCTGTTTCTTTCCAGGTCGTAAATCGCCTTTTCTATGTACCATTTTTCGGTACGTCCGGGACGTTTGTTTCTTAGCTTGATTATCTGCAGGCGCAGGGTCTCGTCAGCCGCTTTCGGCGACAGAAAGGTCAAACGCCTGTACTTTTGCTTGAGCTTTTCAATTTCCGCTTTGCGGGAATAAAAAATGGTTAAAACAACTGCTGAGGCAATTGCAATAACCAGAGCAACGGCAATAATTATATAGCTTTTTGGCATGCGCAATCATCGTCCTTTTCTTTTTTTATTTTATAACAATCACCCGCCAATTTTCCAGATTAATTTTTTGGATGACAAGTATAGGAAAATACCGTCACAATACGAAAGCAGGGAAACAGGAAAATTAGTTTTTATTTGGTCCGGTTTCAAGCGCAGTAAGTACGCTGCTGAACTTAAAAATTATTGAACATTCAAGATCCCTCGGCACTTCGGAAATTTCGAGCAGCCATAGAATTCATTTCCAGCATTTTGTCCTTTGGTAGCCTTGCACCGGACCATCGGTGCTCCGCACTTCGGGCAGATAATCACGTCCTGATTACTCTCGGCATCAGGCCCACTTTGTACTTCGCCTGATGGATATACTTCAGATGTATCTGAATCAGTTTCGTTGACCAAGATGCGGAATTTCTCTGTATAGTCCGCTTTAGGCTTTTTGTGGATGCTTACAAAGAACTGCGCCAGATTTTCCATGTACTTTTCGTTAGACGACATAGCGTCAGGCTCAGCATCTACCTTCCGGATATACTCAGCCAGTTGGTCTGCACGAATAACCTGATTGCGTACTTCCTTCTTGGCAAACTTTGCATTGAGCACCGTTTTCGGGTTAGCCAATACAACAACCGAACGGTAGTTGTTATAGAAATTCTTCTCGAATGCGATCCGGAGCAACGCATTCTTTTCTGCACCGCGTATCTGCTTAATCAATTCAAGATGACGTCTGTTCTGTGTGATAGGAGAATAGATTCCTTCTTTTTTAGAATGGCGGCCATAGGAGAATGTGCGTATAAAATCGCCGTTACTGTTAATCTCTATATTGCCGTAAAGGTTTTTGCATTCAATCACAAACTGATGTTTCCGAGTAATAATCAGGTAATCAATTTATGCGGTAAGACCCTCATATTCGTAGAATAAATCATGAAGCACATACATCGGAATATGGCTGTTCTCCAACTCGAAGCGAACTTGTTTTTCACCGTCAATTCCGGCTTCGACCAGACGTATTTCCTGTTCAATGGCATCAGAAATTTCACCAGAAGCCGTTTGCTTAAGCTCCTTTAAAACTTCGAGCTGCCGTTCCGCTTCGCTATCATCCTTATAAAATATCGGACCCTTGATTTTATCAAACAGTCCCACTTCGATCATCTCCATTCTGCAATACAGAAGCCGTACCCATTTTCAACGTTAGGTCTCTGAGGCTCTAGCTATTCGCAGCGTTTTTTAGCTTTTACCCGTTAGCGGGAATAGGTCGAAAAAAGCCGTTAAGCCCACCATTCCTCATGCGTTTTTTCAAGTTCCAGGTCGTCTGCATCATCAAGGTTATGCAATAACCAACTGGTTTGATTATATACTTAAGAAAATGCATGAACCAAATCTTGTTCGGCCGTATGCCTCTGCAGCTGCAATCTGGAATCTGCCGGGGTAGTATTTTTCCGCAGCGCCTCTGATAGGGCATAAATTGTTTTATCCAACTCGATGCTTTCATTCTCTTGGCTAACAGCTTCCATAGGCTTATTAAAATCTTCATCTGTGCATTTGCGTGTAACGCGTTTAACCTTACCTGGAGAAAACGGGGCCTTGTCCTTCACAATAAGAAAGCAGGGGAACGGGAATGTTAGTTTTTATCCGGTACGGTTTCAAGCGCAGTAAGCATACTGCTGAACTGCTCAAGAGCCGCTTCAAGATTTTCGATTATTTCCTGGACAAGTACATTCGGATCGGGAAGGTTTTCGGAATCCTCAAGGCTATCATCTTTCAGCCAGAAGATATCAAGGCTGACCTTATCGCGCTGCATCAACTCTTCATAAGTAAAGACCTTAAAACGCTCTGTTTCCTGCCGTTCATGCCTGTTTTCAGGGTTATAGCATTTGATGAAGCCTTCCAGGTCCTGATCAGCCAGCTGGTTTGTTCTGAGCGTAAAATGCTTGTTGGTCCGCAAATCATAAATCCAGAGTTTTTCCGTCCACGGCTTTTCGCTTGCCGGTTTCCTGTCGAAGAACAGGACGTTGGCTTTAACCCCTTGAGCATAGAATATTCCGGTTGGAAGTCTTAATAGCGTGTGGACATCACATTCGGAGAGCAGCTTCTTTCTGACTGTTTCTCCAGCCCCGCCTTCAAACAGGACGTTATCGGGGACTACTATCCCGGCTTTACCGTTAATCTTCAACAGTGTCTTGACATGCTGGAGAAAGTTCAGCTGTTTGTTTGAGGTTGTCGCCCAGAAGTCCTGCCGCTCGTAGGTCAAAAATTCTTTATCCGCCTTGCCTTCCCCGTTAAAAATTGTGATGCTGCTCTTTTTGCCGAAGGGGGGATTGGTTAAAACCATGTCAAACCTGTCCCCAGGGTCAGAGACTAGAGAATCGCCAACCTCTACCGGGCTCTCCTCTCCGCCAATACCGTGGAGGTAAAGGTTCATCACGCATATTCTGGCCACTCCGTCGACAATGTCTTTTCCTTTAAATGTCTTGTATCTAAGAAACTCCTTTTGCTTTTTGTCCAGATTGTACTTTTTCGACAGGTAATCATGGGCGGCCAGGAGAAAACCACCCGTGCCGCAGGCTGGGTCATATATTGTCGCCATCGGTTTCGGCTGCATAACCTCAACCATTGCCTTAATCAGCGGCCTTGGGGTAAAATACTGGCCTGCGCCGCTTTTAACGTCCTCTGCGTTCTTCTTCAATAAACCCTCGTATATTTCCCCTTTAACGTCGATATCAATGCCAACCCAGACTTCCCCGTTAATCAGTTCAATAAGTCTTCTTAATTTTGCCGGGTCCTGGATTTTATTCTGCGATTTTCGGAAGATAACCCCCAGCATGCCCTTTTCCTTGCCGAGGCTTTCAAGGATTTGCCGGTAATGCTTTTCAAGAGCGTCTCCATCCTTTGAAAGAAGGCTCTGCCAATCAAAACCCTGTGGGATTATGGAGGGTTTGTCAAACGGAGGTTTTGTATATTCATCGGCCATCTTTAAAAACAGCAGGTAGGTAAGCTGCTCCAAATAATCCCCGTAGCTTACCCCATCGTCACGGAGCACATTGCAGTAATTCCACACCTTTTGGACCAGGTTGGCTGATTCGTTGGCCATTGAAGTTAACTCCTCTGGGTTTCTGCCCTGAAAATTATATGCGTTAGGGAAGTCAACTGCCTGCGTGCTCATGTTCGCCTCTTATACTTGTACGAACTCATTCACCCTCAGGCTCGGTCAAACTCGGCGCTTACACGCCTCAAACAGTTCCCTCGCTTAACCTCGGGTTCACTCGTTCTTTGAATGAAGGCTCAAAATCGCACTTAAGGCATTGACCTCCATTTACTGATTGATTTTCATACTGGTATATGGCGCCGTTTTATGCGGCATGGATGTCTATTCTCTTTTAGCTCTTTCAGCTTTTATACGCTCAAGCAGCTTTTCCGCAGGTTCGTCATTTGGATCCTGTGGGACAAGTTTGCCTTCAAAGGCATTTTTCAAGATACTCTGGCGTAGTCTTTCAGATTGCAACATGCCCTGTTCAACAGTTTTTTCAATTTGGTCGGCTATAGAAAAGTGTCGTTCGATTTCTTCCACGATTTTTTGCTGTTCAAGCAAAGGTGAGAGAGGAATAATACTTTCAAAAACATCAGAATCCCTTACTGCTGGATAACTTGTACCTCTTTGGATATAGTTTAAGGGGTTAATAAAAGAATCTGATTGAACTAAGTAAAATATCATCCTGTTATTAATTAAGTTATGAGGCCTTATAACACAGAAGCCTGTAGAGGCGATTTGGTTATTATATTTATCAGATACATTTGCTGTGTTTTTAAGATATGTCCTTACGGTAGAAAACAAAATATCCCCGGATTTAATGAGTTGTCTTGCCCTTGTAGGTGCATTTTCCCCAATATATTTTTTAGGTTTAGTAATTTTAGCAGTCCTATTGTCTATTGAAGAAATATCAACATAAGCAAATTCTTCATTAGGATTTTCTTTTGGATTAACTTTCTCAACAATATTAGTTACTTGCCATAATTTTGTTTGTACCCATTCATTAGGCAATGTTGATAAATTCAATTTATTAAGATCTATAGGTTGCTTTTTATTTTCTATCAATATTTGCTTTAAGAGAATAGAAGCAGGTTCAAGCCTGTCCCTATTGGCTTCCCGCCATTCTTCGGTCAGCTTTCCTTCAAAGGCATATTTTAACACTGCCTGGCGGTATCGTTTCAGCTGGGTTTTGATTTTTATAAGGTTTTCTACCCCGGCGTCAAGGTTTGTAAAAAGCTCTTCAATTTTTTCAACGATGCGGTGTTGTTCAGGGAGAGGGGGAAGGGGAAAAGGGAACTCGCTAACATTGGTTAAAGATAGATTAGCTCTTCCTACACCTACAATTGTGCTTAAAGCTTGTTTTTGTATCAGTCCAGAATTTAGGTAGTAAAAAGCATACTTATTATAAATATGACTAAACGGTCTTATAATAGCCAAAGCCTGATTTGTATTTGCTGGCAAATTTTTTTCTTGAACAATGCCAACTCTTCCTATTGTACCAGCAATAGAGAATAAAAGATCACCTGCCTGAAGAATAGAACGTTTTAGAAAAGTATTGGTTTCCTCATCAATGAAATCACTAATATTTTTTATTTCACCTTTTTCATTGATGTTTTCTGCTTTAACAAAATTTATCCCTGCATTTTTATAAGTAAAGCCATAACTTGTTGGAGTACTACCTTTTGTTATCCTCAAGCTTATTTCTTTTAAATTAGACCGAACCCATTTATTTGGCAATTTACTCAAGTCTTGCGTCATGCCACCAATACCTCATTTAGCTCCGCTAATATCCCGTTAAGGTTATCCCCGAAGAGCCTGTGCACCTTAGCAAGTCCGCCCTTTTCATAAAACGGTGCATATTCAAAGTCTTCCGTCCCAATACCCAAGCTTGTGGAGATGTGGTCTTTAATCATCCTCAGCCACTCCAACTGTTCAGGAGTAAACGATTGACCCTGCCGTTCTTGTTCTGAAAGCCAGGCTTCAAACCTCTCTGTCGCCGTTTCGGTAAACGGCTGCAGGATGCTGCTTTCACCAATTGCAAACCGGATAAGAGAGATGATATCTGTCAGCAGTCTCTGCGGACCGGCGCCTTTTACCTTTGACTTTTCAAGCTGCTCATAAGCCTTCCAGACCAGCTCCTGGGAAAGTTTATAGGGAGGTTTTTCGATTGCCCTGGCAAGCTGTTCAATGTCCTGGTAGGTCAGGCGCCTTGCGCCGTATGGCTTGCTGTAAATTATCTGCAGAGCGGTAATCTCATCTTTGTTCTCTTCAATAAAATTTTCAAAGGTATCGATAACGCTTTTGTCTTTCTCCTTGGCCTGTTCGTCAAATCCGGCCAACAGGACGGAATCTTTACTTACCGTATCAATAATCTGCTCGTTTCTTTTCTTTATCTCAATGATTGTATTCCTCAAGGCTGGACTATCAAATAGGATACAGGCTTCCTTTATTAACTCCTCTGACGATTTTTTAATTTGTTCATCTATCGGAGTATCAGTTTGGAAGGTTTCCTTTGCTTTTTCTGTCTGTTTGTCCGGATCCATAGAGTCACTCAATTTGTTGACTATCTGCTTTAAGGTAATCCCACCCGCTGCATCCTGAATTTCTTTTTTATCCTTATCGTCAATCTCCCTGTCCAACCTGGCCAGCCGGCCAATTAAGGAGGTTATTGTATCTGTATCCCTGATACCTAAAGCCACGTCCTGAATCAGCTTTTCAAAAGAAACAGTCCTCTTGCGTTCCAACGGTCTTGATTCGGTTTTATCCCTTTCACATACCCCCACAGCGTCCACGATCACAAAATGGGTCTTGTGAGCGGCGTCTGAGGTAACCGCATTGAAATCCGTATCCGAAATTGTCCTTGTCCCCCTGCCCTTGGCCTGCTCAAAGTAAACCCTTGATTTGATGTCTCTCATAAATAACAGGCACTCCAGGGGTTTTATGTCCGTCCCGGTTGAGATCATATCCACGGTTACGGCAATCCTGGGGTTGTATGAATTTCGAAAACTGGCAATCAAGTCTTCCGGCTTTTCGCCGGTTGTCTTATAGGTTATCTTTTTGCAGAAATCGTTGCCCTTCCCGAACTCCTCCCAGATTATGTGGACAATATCCTCCGCATGGGAATCGTCTTTAGCGAAGATAAGGGTCTTGGGCACTTCTTTTCTGCCGGGGAATATCTCAGTAAACAGTTTTTCTTTGAATGTTTTTATGACAGTCCTGATCTGGTCGGGGGCTACAACATCATTGTCCAGCTGCTTGGCAGCATACTCCATGTCTTCATCCAATTGCTCCCACTTAGTTTTCCTGGTCAGCTTATTTCTTTTATCCACGTAAAAGCCTGACTCAACCTTGCTGCCCTTCTCTGTAATTTCCGTTTTGATGCGGTATACGTCGTACCCGACATTAACGCCGTCAACTACAGCCTTCTCGTGGCTGTATTCCATAACCAGATTCTGATAGAAAAAACCCAGGGTTTGTTTGGACGGGGTAGCAGTCAAGCCAATCAAAAAGGAATCAAAGTATTCAAGCACCTGTCTCCAAAGGAGGTAAATTGACCTGTGACATTCATCAGTAATAATAAAATCGAAGGTATCGATAGGGATTTTGGGATTATAGGTCACCTCTAACTGATCGCCCTCCGGGGAAGAGTCGTAGAGTGATTGTTCTTCTAGCTGGTCGTCAAATTCTGTTTCACCCCTGAGCATTGAGTACATCCTTTGAATTGTGGTAATACATACCCTGCTGACTAGGTCGAGAGAGTTTGACTTTAGGTGCTGGACGTTATAAAGTTCGGTGAATTTTCTTCCGTCGTCGGGAGTTATGTACTGCTGAAACTCCTTTAAGGCCTGGCGGCCAAGGTTGCTTCTGTCAACCAAGAACAATATCCTTTTCGCATTGGCAAATTTAATCAAGCGGTAAACAAAGCTGACTGCCGTAAATGTCTTTCCGCTCCCTGTAGCCATCTGGATAAGCGCCCTTGGTTTGGCGTCCGCAAAGGAAACCTCCAGGTTGCTGATCGCATCATACTGGCAATCCCATAGCCCTTCCTTAACCAAAGCAGGCATATTCTTTAACCTCGCCCTTACTGTGTCACCCTGGGAGAGCCAATCCAGGAGAGTTTCCGGTTTATGAAAAGAAAAAACTCTTCTGGCCTGCGGTTCCGGATCTCTTAAATCCCTGAAGAATGTTTCAATTCCTGTACTCTCATAGGCAAATGGTAAGGGCAGTTGTATATTCGGTAAATTATCCGGTACACCAGTCAGGTATTTTTCCGATTGTTCGGCAACCCCGCTTAAAGTAGTGCCGAAAGGTTTGGCCTCAATTACACCGGCAGCCTTTCTGTCTACAAAAAGCAAATAATCTGCTTCTCCGGTTTTTAAAGGGAAATAACGCACAGCCACCCCCAGGGAAGCCCCTAGGTTGAAGTTATTTAAATCCTGAATATCCCAGCCGGCGGCTTTCAGAAGGCTGTCAATTACTTCTCTGGCCTTTTCTTCAGGTTTCAAAAGAAACACCCCGGATTTTTTCAGCCCGGCAAAGGCTGTTGTTAATACATTCGCCTTTTTTGATTCTATCTCATTTAAGGTGTTTCCTGCTTTTTCCTTGTAATAATTTGACGAGTTGCGGAAGGAAATCGTTTCATTTTGCAGAATATTAACTTAATAGTACACAGGAGGTGATCATAGGATGGGTTTGCAGATCGTTATTATCGGCGGTGTGGCAACTGGTCCGAAAGCAGCGGCAAGAGCCCGGCGCCTGGATAAAGACGCCCAGATAACTATTATTGAACAAGGGGGCTTCCTTTCCTATGCTGGATCCGGCATTCCTACTTACAACAGCGGTCTAGCTAGGGAGCATACCAAGCTTATGTCCACGTCTCTCGGTGTCCTCAGAGACGCTGCTTTTTTCAAGGCAATAAAGAATGTCAAAGTTCTTACTGGAACGCACGCTGATTCAATAGATCGCGCTGCCAAAACTGTGCACGTGACCAACCTGGCAACCTGCGCAGCAGATGTCATCCCTTATGACAAGCTGGTTATTGCAACCGGCAGCAGGCCAGCGCTCCCGCCTGTCCCTGGCCTTGATTTAAAAAATGTGTATACCTTGAAGAATATTGAAGACGCTCAGGCTGTAAAAGCGTTGCTTGAAAGCGGAAAGATAAAAAAACTGGCCGTTATAGGCGGCGGGATGATCGGCATTGAATTGGCCGTGACTTTTAAAGCAACAAGAAGAGATAATATAGATATTACCATTTTTGAAGTAAAGGATCATGTTCTTCCCGAGCTTCTCGACACGGACATGGCTTTTTTGGTAGAGAAACGGCTTCGTACCGACGGTGTGAATTTATTTCTCTCCGAAAAAGTGCTGCGGCTGGAGGGAGACGAAGGATTCGTCAAAGAAGTGGTTACACAAAGCGGAACCTTTGAAGCCGATCTTGTTATAGTTTCTGCTGGCGTGCGCCCCAATGTCGAACTGGCTGAAAATGCGGGGCTGGCCCTGGGTCCCAACGGGGCCATTCTGGTAAATGACCGTCTGCAGACAAGCGACCCTGACATATACGCCGGCGGAGACTGCGCAGAAAGCATTAATATTGTTTCCACTCAGCATGTTTATACGCCAATGTGGTCTATGGCTAACAGGCAGGGCCGGGTAATCGGTGATAATATAACCGGCGGAGAAGACAGATTTCTCGGAACTACGGTAACATCCATCCTGAAGATGTTTGATTACACTGTTGCAAGATCAGGGCTGACAGAAAAAGAGGCTGTCAAACTAGGCTTTGAGCCAGTTTCCATAATTGTTGCGGAATCCGACAGGGAGCAATTTATTAAACAGAGCAATTTTATAATTATCAAACTATTGGCCAGCCGTAAGACAAGAAAGGTTCTCGGCGCACAGATTGTCGGACCGGGTGACGCCAATAAAAGGATTGATGTTCTAGCCTGCGCAATTAGCCTAGGGGCGACTATAGATCAGTTGGCTTCACTGGACCTTGCTTACGCGCCTACATTTTCCACCGCTATTGATCCGCTTGCGCACGCCGCAAACTCCCTGCGCAACAAGATGGCGGGACTGGCTAATTCCATCAGTCCGCTGGAAGTTAAAGAAAAGATCGATCGCAATGACGACTTAATTTTTCTTGACGTACGCTCCCCCAAGGAGTTTCAGGATGTTGGCCTGCCATACATGATTTTTCTTGACGTGCGCTCCCCCAAGGAGTATCAGGATGTTGGCCTGCCATACAGGAAAACCATCTTAATTCCGCTCGACCAGCTTCGTGAGCGCTCCGACGAACTTTCCCGGGAAAAAGAAATAATAATATTCTGCAAAAACGGCCTACGCTCATACGAGGCTCAGCTAATTCTTGAGGAGCACGGGTTTAAAGACGTAAAATTTATGGAAGGGGGCCTGTCTGCCTGGCCTTTCGAGTTGGAGCGCTCACGCCAGGAATTAAACGGATAAAAACATGGCTCCCAGCACTCCAGGCCCGGCATGTGTTCCTACGACAGCTCCAAGTTCAGATTCAATAGGGGGATGAAGAAGGTTCAGCTTTGCTGTTGCTTTCGTCCGAAGTTCTTCAAGGCCTGCAGGGTCGGCGCTGTGGATAAAAGAACAGATTACAGGCTTTTGAGCCGCCCTTTCCGAAACCAGTTGGACAAGGCGATCGATTGATCTTGTTTTCCCCCGGACTTTTTCATATGGATGAACAATTCCTTCCTTGATAGTAAGGATGGGCCGGACGTTTAGTATTGTTCCGATAAAGGCCTGCGCCTTACCTATTCTGCCCCCCCTGGCCAGGTATTCCAGCGTTTCCACTACAAAGAAGATCTCCATCTTTTCAATCATTTTCCTGATTGCGCCGATAACTTCCTGCTTGCTTTTGCCTTCCCGCACGCATTTGGCCGCTTCCAGGACGATAATTCCAAGTCCCATACTGACGACCCTGGAGTCAATCACCTCTATATCTGCTCCGTCTGCCATGCGGGACGCCAGGTTGGCCGACTGCACAGTTCCGCTCATTGCCGAGGAAATGTGAATAGAGATAATGCTTTTACCGGGACCGCCCAGTTTTTGATATACGGCGGCAAATTCAACCGGCGTAGGCTGGGAGGTGCTGGAAAGTTCCTTTGATTGCTTCTGGCGTCTGTAAAATTCAGCGGTTGAAATTTCCACACCGTCCAGGTATGATTCGCCTGATCCAAAAATGACATGCAGCGGCACTACTGTAATATCGTATTCCCTGACCAAAGTTTCAGGCAGGTCCGCCGTACTGTCGGTAACAATATGCAGCTTATGCAATGGCTTTCTCCTTTCAAGATTCATTCTGCAGAAATAATTAACTCGTACACCGGCTGCCCGCCGTAATGAAGCTCGAATTCCCAGGACGGGTGTTCCCGGTTAATCTTCTCTGTTATATCCTCAATCTCTGTTTTTTTGACGGAATTACCATAGTAGATAGTGATCAGCCTTCCTCCCTCGTCTACCCCTTTAGATAATAGATCAGCCAGTACATCTTCAAGTTCTTTGCCGGCTGATTCCAGTTCGCCGTTCCAGATACCGATCAGATCTCCTTTGTTTATTTTTAGCCCGTTGTAAACTGTCTCGCGAACGGCGAAGGCAATTTCACCAGAAGAAACTGAAGATAGGGCGGAATTCATTTTCAGGACTGCTTGTTCAGTACTATCTTCCCTGTCAAGTTGAAACAGGGCTGCGATACCCTGGGCAACAGTCCTGGAAGGAACCACAACAACATCTTTGGTGGATGCTTCACCCGCCTGCTTTGCCGAAAGAATGACATTCTTATTATTAGGCAGTACAATAACGCTTTGGCTTGGCGCCTCCTCGATAGCGTTCAGTATTTCCCCGGTGCTTGGGTTGAGTGTCTGTCCCCCAGGGACTATGACATCTGCGCCAAGGCTTTTCATGATTTGTTTCAAACCGTCTCCAGAAACCACGGAAACGACGGCATAATTCCTGTTTCCGTTTTCTCCGCCGGTAATATCGCTTTTAGTTGATTGGCCGTTTGTTTCCTCCGCCGGAATACTCAGCAGCGCTTTGCTCTGTTCAAGCATATTATTTATTTTTATATCGTCAACAAGGCCGTGCAAAAGGCAGCTTTCCAGAACAGTACCGGGATGGTTGGTGTGTATATGGACCCTCGCCATTTCTTCATTCCCCACAACAAGCATCGAATCACCAAGGCCGGCAAGCTCAATTTTTACTCTATCAACCGGTATTCCTTTGCCTTTGATTAAAAATTCGGTGCAGTAAGCAAACTTGATTTTGTCATATGCAGTATTCAGGAGCTGCGTGTCGCCTTTAAATAATGTGCCCTTTTCTTCCGCCGCTGACAGGGGTTCTTTTGAAAACGGGGAGGCTTTTTTTAAAGCCTGCAGCATACCTTCCAAAATGACGACAAAACCCTTGCCGCCTGCATCCACCACTCCCGCTTCTTTCAGGACTTCAAGCTGTTCCGGCGTTTCCTGTAACGCCAGAAAAGCTTTTTTTAAGACATAAACCAGGAGCCTGAGCAGGTCGTCGCTTTGCGCCGTAACCGTTCCGGCGCTTTCGGCCGATTTCCGGAATACTGTGAGAATAGTTCCCTCGACCGGGTTCATAACCGCCTGCCGGGCAAAAAATGCTCCTTCCCTGAATGCACGGGCAATATCCTGCGCAGTGGCTGTTTCTTTGTCTTTCAGGATACTTGCAAAACCGCTTAAAAACTGTGAGAGGATTACGCCTGAATTCCCCCTGGCGCCCAGCAGGCATCCCCTGGCGGCTGCAGCCGCCACAAGGCCGATCTTCTCCGTGTCGGCGCTTTCGGCTTCCCGGACCGCACTCTTTAGGCTGTTGAACATATTTGTTCCGGTATCACCGTCCGGCACGGGAAAAACGTTCAAGGAGTCAACTTCCCCTTTCGCCTCTCCAAGCAGGTCAACAGCCCCCCGGAGCATTATTTTTAAATCGTTTCCATCAAAAGAGTAGACAGGCAAGTTTTAAAAACCTCCGTAAATTTTCCGTCAAGCAACTTTAGACAATTTTAAGAAGACTACCTTTTCAATTTCCATAAGCGTATAATCCGCTACTATTAATCTTTATATATTTTTAATATCTTTGCAAGTCTCATAACTGCCTCTCCAATACTTGTTTTTTAAAATGGCTTACTTTTTAAGGATCATTTCAGATATACTAAAGAAATTAAAGGCATAAACAATATATAAAGGAGTGATCCTGCTTGAAAAGGTCTTCTTTAAAAGCAGCTATTGCGCTTTTTTTGGCCTTCATAATCTGTGCCGGTTTTGCCGGCTGCGCAACCTCCAACAAAAAAGGAACACCCAGCACACCCTCTAATGGTCAAAAAGAAAAAAAACCGGAAACAATGCGGGTCGCGCTTTACTTTCTCAAAGATACAGGCACAGATTTAATTCTGGTCCGGGAGGAGCATACCATACCTAAAACAGCGCAGGTAGCTAAAGCTGCATTGGAGGAATTAATCAACGGCCAGCCGTCAACTGAAAATGCTTTCAAAGTAATCCCCAAAGGCACGAAAGTACTTGGCATTTCAATTAACAACGGCCTTGCCACAGTCGATTTTTCACGTGAAGTCCTTGACGCGAATGTGGGCTCTTCTGGTGAGGCTTTTGGCATCCAGAGCATAGTCAATACCCTGACCGAGTTTCCTACAATAGAAAAGGTGGCCTTTAAAGTTGAGGGCAAACTTGACGAAAGGGCAAAAGACTGGTGGGGACATGTAGGTTTATATGAGCAGCCCTTCAAACGCGATCTGTCTAATGTTAGAGAGCCAGCAATCTGGGTAACCACTCCAAAACCGGGGAATGAGGTTTCCAGCCCCTTGACTGTACGCGGCAGCGCCATGGTTTTTGAGGCCGTCGTTTCCATGCGCGTCATCACCAAGGATGGCCAAAAAATCGCCCAGACTAACACAATGGCTGCCGGAGGCGCTCCATTAAGAGGTGATTTCAATACCAGCATAAGTTTTAAAGCGCCGGCTTCCGCCAAGGAAGGATACCTTGAGGTTTACTGGGCCAGCCCCCAGGACGGCAGGGACCTTGACCTGGTACGAATCCCGATAAAATTTAAAAAATAAATAGTCGTTCGGATTGCCGGACGAAAGCTTATTTCTTTTAAGTCTTATCCCCTGACCGCTTTTTAAGTGCAGGGGATTATATTTCCCCCGTAAGGGTCGTTTGCCGGGCCGTCATCCACTTTTAAGACGAGCAAAACCTGTTCCAACGTCAGGCTGAACCTGTTTGGAAACCGGTACCAGACCTGCAGCATTTTCCGGTAAACAGGCAGCATGGGCTCGCGGGAGTCATACTGGCCATCCGGACTATGCAGCGCTTTGAAGCGGACCAGATCATGCAAAAAATACTGGGTGAAAAAAAGCTGTTTTGCTTCACTGCCACTGTCAAAACCCGGGAACCTAACGTCCTCTTTTTTTACAATCGGGTTATCCCCGTATTTATCCAGGGTTGCCGCAAGGACCCTGTAAAGATCAATGATTTCGAGCACCTCCTTGCATTCCGCCGCGCTCATTTCTTCCCAGAGATCCTCGTAAATCCGGTCATAATGCAGTTCATAACCCCTCTCGAGAACTTTGATAAGCCTCTGGTAATGGCTTGCCTCATCGGGATACAGCTTTTCTAAAATTTTATACTGATTAATCAGCATAACCCTTTCCAAACTCGACAGACCCATCCTGGAACACCTCCTTTTAAACTAAGGACCACCAAATGATGCGTTTACAATAAATACCTGCGTTTTTTAAGTTTTTGTTAAGTATATCATTATTCATAAATGGCATATACCTTATTTTCAAAAACAAGTTAATACAGGTGGAACAGTACGGCAGGGCTGGAATAGTTTTGAACAATTCTATCTGCCATAATATGGTACATTTATTAAACCGTTATTATAATATATCATGCTAATTTTTTCCGGGATGTGATAGCAATGGAAAAGATCAATTACCTTGAAATTCTAGATTGCCTTTATGATGGAGTTTATTTTGTCGACTTAAACAGAAAGATTACTTTCTGGAATAAAGCCGCTGAGAAGATTACTGGTTTTACAAAACAACAGGTAATTGGAACCCACTGCCATGAGAGCCTGCTTAAACACATCAATAAAAACGGGTCTTTGCTCTGTGTGGATACGTGCTCGCTGGCGCAGTCAATCAAGGAAGGCAAGGAGAAAGAGGCGGAGGTTTTTGTGCATCACCGAGAGGGGCACCGGGTACCGGTTCTTGTCCATGTCTCGCCGGTGAGAAACTCTTTCGGGGTAATTATCGGAGCGGTTGAAAATTTCAGCGAAAATTCCCTTAAGTCCAATTTGCTTGACCAACTTGAGAAATACCGCAACCTCTCCCTGGTTGACCCGCTTACCGATCTTTTAAACAGAAGGTATCTGGAAGTTTACCTTCAAAATAAAATAAATGAACTGAAAGTTTATCAATACTCATTTTTCGGAGTTCTCTTCATTGATATTGACTACTTTAAAAACGTAAACGACTCCTTTGGTCACGACATTGGCGACAATGTGCTGAAAATGGTTTCAAAAACCTTAAAAAACAGCCTCGGTAATGATGAAGTCGTCTGCCGCTGGGGCGGGGAAGAATTTATTGCGGTTGTTCAATGTAACAGCCTTTACTCCCTTTTTTCAAAGGCGGATATGTTCCGTTTCCTCGTCAAGCAGTCTTTCGTTCCTGTAAACGGCAAAATTGTTTCAGTTACAATATCGGTTGGAGCTGCAATGGCCAATCCCAATGACACTGTGGAAAGCCTGGTTAAAAGGTCAGATACCTTGATACAGCAGAGCAAAAGTCTCGGCAGAAACAGAGTCTCCATAGAGGAAAGTTTTAAGTAGAATAGAAGGATAATATACAGCCCCTGGAGAATGGTATTCTATTATATCAGATTTTTGGGGGTTTTTTTATTATATGTCGAAGACTCTTGATGATTTTTTGGATCTGACGCTGCAGGATGGCTTTAAAAACCTCAACAACACCCACCGCAGTATGGTTAACGTGGTCAGACGCATAAAAACTGCGGGCGACGATGGCAACCTGGAAGCTATGCGGCAAGCGCTGGCCCGCTATGAGGAACTGCTGGACAGACAGCAGGAAATACTGCAGGATCTGTCGGAGCAAATACCGACATTCAATATGCAATCTTATCTGCAGGAAGAATTTCACCGGGGCTTCATGGATGCTCTGGCAGAGGAAAGTTTGGCTGTAGAAGCGGAATACCCTGTTTATGAAGTCCTACCCTTTAAAGTACGGGTGCTGCCGGAAAAAGAAATGGTCACCATCGACGACCGGGTTTACCGCAACCTGCGCCCCCGTGTTCTGGCCGGATACTTAAAGAAAAGCATCGATCGCTTAAATGCGGCTTCCTTTGACGCCCAACGCTTTCTCCAGTCTCTGGCGCTGGCTTACGATACGGAAATGGCCAAACAAATCGCCAAGACAAAAATTGAAGTTAGCGAACAGGAAGTTCTTATAAAAGACGTATATAATACTCTTACACCGCTGCCCCGTCAGAAACGCGATTATCCGGCTCAGCTTTTTGCCTTCGACCTGCACCGTGTGCTGAAAAGCGGCCTGATGAACACGCCGGACGGCAGGCGGCTCTGGCTGGGCAACGTACGCAACAACAGGCAGGCGCTGGTGGTTCTGGACGCCCAGGGACAACCCCAGCGTCTCGGTGTGATGAAGTTCTACAGGGAGGGATAGCCGGTGGAACCGGCAGTCAGGGAAGAAGCATTGAAAAGTTTGCAGCGGGGCAGCCCGCCGCCGGATTTGAGCGTGCTTAAAGCCATCACGCTGGGAGAGCGGGCAGGAATCTGGAATTCCTGGCGGGACTACTACCTGAACGACTATATCGCCTGCGGCGGCAGCAAGGTGAAGTTTCTTACCGGCAAGCCGGGCTCGGGGAAAACACACACTCTTCTTTTAACCCTGGAAGAGGCCCGGCGACTGGGTTATATCACCTTTTCCGCGAATGCCCGCCAGCTGCGTCTGAATAAGTTTGACTCGCTCTACCAGGCTGTGCTGGACGCTGTGGATGTAGAAAACCTGGTGGCAGCATACTGCATTGCTTTGATCGGACGCTTCGGCTACCAAGCCGGGCAACTTGCGCCGGGACAGGATTTCTTCAGCTGGGCGCAAGAACAGGGCCGGGCGGCGGACAGTTTGCGGCGTGATATTCAAGAAGAACTGGACGCTCTTTACCGGAACAGGAAGATAAACCACAACTTTGCCCTGGCTTTTACTCAGCTCTGTGCCCACTACTTGGGCTCGCGCCGTCTGGCGGACGGGCAGAAAGAAATCCTTCAGGAATGGCTCAAGAGCCGCCCCCTGCCGGCCAGGGCTTTAAAGCCTTTGAAGATCTTTACCCGCATTGACAAGTACAACGCCAGGTACATGATGGCGTCTTTCCTTTGTTTACTGCGCCTCTGCGGCCACCGGGGACTTTTTGTGGCGGTGGACGACCTGGATGCGCTGACGGAGCGCGGGCCGGAAGGGCGGGCGCTCTACGGCAGAGCCGCCCGCAATGAAGTTTACGAGAGCCTGCGGCAGTTGGTGGATGACTTTGCCGGATTTGAGGGGGCGTTTTTTATCTTTGCCGGGCGGACGGAACTAATCCATAATGAAAGGGAAGGCTTTAAATCATACGAAGCGCTGTGGATGCGTATCCAGAAAGAAGTCTCGGGGACGCGTCCGAATATATTTGCCGACCTTGTCAACCAGGATCTCATAGTTAAGGAATTTTTTACTGTCGGAACATGCCTGGAACTTCAGCAAAGAATGAATGATGTCTTAAGCCTCAACTCAAACTTGCGGCAGGAAGATTTTCACTGCCTGTTGGAAAACGTCAGCATGTTCTCGCCTGTACGGCGGGTGGTGGAGGCAATAATCAGCCAATCCGAAGCGGGAGGTGAATGGAATAGAAAATTTTGCAGCCAGGCAGATTATTGAATGCCTGCGTTCAGGAGTTTCCTCCCGCAGCTTGAGCGCCATTTTTTCTTACGGGCGTGAGGCCGCGTGTGAGCGCGTAGGGCGCGAACTGGAGCGTGTGCGCTCCGGCGGCGACGTTCTTCCCCTGGTGATTAAGGGTAATTTCGGAAACGGTAAAACGCATTTTCTGAACATTATCGCACAAAAGGCGGAAAAGATGAACTTTGCCGTCAGCTTCATATCGCTTTCCAAAGAAACTCCTTTTGATAAACTGGACCGCCTGTACCGCCGGGCGGCGGCCGGCCTGTACCTGCCGGGCTGCTCCCAACCAGGTTTTGTGTCCTTGCTGGAAACACTGCAGCCGGGGAGCGATCAGGCGGATGAGATACTGAACTACGCTGCCCGCAACCTGCACCCGAAACTTGAGGTCGTGTTGAAAAACTATCTGGACGGCAGCGGTGACGCCTACAACCAACATATTCTGGCCAGCGATTTATCGGGCGACTTCGTTCCCAACGCACAGCTGAAATCCATCCACCGCCTTAACTTCGGGAAGGCGCTGTCTCTCACTCCTTTTAAGGTAAAAGAACACTCATTCGATTACTTCCGTTTTCTTTCCCGCCTGATCCAGGCCGCCGGTTACGCCGGGTGGGCGATCCTTTTTGACGAGTTTGAACAGTTGATGTATCTGGGCATCACGGCTAGGACCAACGCCTATCTGAACGCCGCCCGCTTTATGGCGCCCTCTTTCGGCATGACGGCGACTTACACAGTATTTTCGGCTTCATCCAACCTCTGGTCGGAATTGATCTGGAAGCAGAAAAACAGCGACTATGACAACGTGCCGCAGAAACTGGCGGCTAAAGACAGGCAGTACGACATCCCCACGGTGCGGGAAGTTTTCAGCAGTTTTTTAAAAGAAAACCTCTTTCTGGATACCCTCTCCGCCTTTGATGTCCGACGTATGCTTCAGGCCGTCCGCGACCAGCACGCCCTGGCCTATGACTGGCAGGCGCCGGAAGACATTGGTCCGGCCACTGCGGGTATTCCAGCTGACCGGCCCCTACGCACGGTGATCCGCGCCCTGGTGGAGTGGCTGGACCTCCAGTATCTCTATGGCGGCAAGCCGGAGATTGAAACGGTTATGCCGGAGGAACTCCTTCCTGACGATTTTCCGGACAATGAAGCTGGAAATGAAGATTTAACAGTTAAAAGATCATAAGCATGAATATTTACGGACCCGGAACCTATACCCATACGGACGATATTTATAATATTTATAATGGTTTATAATGGATGATCTAAAAAGTGAGGCGCCTTTTTGCACGCTTCCTGAATTAATCGATGCCTTCAACGGGGCGCTGGCGGAAGAAATAGAATACCTGCGCAATGAGGGAGGCCGCCCCTTGGTGGTCCTGGACGGAGTTCTGGTTTGCCGGGGCCGGGAGGGGTTTCTTTATGCCTTCGACCTGGAGGTGGAGGCCTTTCTTCCGGACGGCGCGCCGGTGCGACTGCGCTGCGGCTCCCGTGAAACCGGGGGAGAAGTGGTGACCGTGCGCGGCTCAGAGTTAACTCTGGCGCTCCATGAGAACATGGGTGAACTTTTAGAGCGTGCAGAAGTATTTTGTGAACCCTGGTTTTTGCTGACCGCCCTGCAGGAGCGGCTGAGCGAAACACCGGAGAGAAATTTACAAATGGCCCTGGCCGTTCTGAAGAAAGCGCCGGTACGTCAGCGGCGTTACGTTTCGCCATCCGACGCCGCCGGCGCCCAGGAAGAAGCGTCACGCCTGGCCGGCGGAAGAGAAATCACCTTTATCTGGGGGCCGCCCGGCACCGGCAAGACCGAAACCCTGGCCCAAATTGCAAAGCTCTTTTTCGAACAGGGCAGCCGCGTATTGATCCTGTCCCATGCCAATGTGGCTGTGGACGGCGCAGTGCTCAGGGCTGCGACCCGGATCGGAGCTCCTTTTTCTTCTGGCATGGTGGCCCGTTACGGCTGGGCCAGGCTGCCGCAGTTGCTGCAAAGCGGCCTGCTGGCCTCCAGCCTGGCTGCCGCCGGCTGTCCGGAAATATGGGAGTCGCTCAGGGAACTGGAGAACGAGCGCGGCGAACTGCTGGCCGGTTTGCGCGCCGGCGGCGCCCGGGGAGAACGCCTGACCGAAGTGGAACGGGCCTTGCGAAACCTCAGGGAGAACCTTAAAGAAGCAGGGGCGCAAGTTTGCCGGGCAGCGCGGGTAGTCGGCTGCACGTTGTCCACTGCGGCCACTGATCCGGTTATTTATAGGGACCACTATGACGTCGTGCTGCTGGATGAGGCCAGCATGGCCTATATCCCCCAGGTGTTTTTCGCCGCCTCCCTGGCAGGCAGTAAGCTGGTTATAAGCGGCGACTTCCGCCAGTTGGCTCCGATAGCTCTGGCCGGGACGCCGGGGGTGGAACGATGGCTGAAGCGCGACATCTTTGAGGAAACCGGGATCACGGCCTCTTTTGAAAAAGGGCAGGCGCCGGATATTGCCGTGCTGCGTCTGCAGCGGAGGATGCATCCGGCCATTGCCGGGTTTGTGAACGACTATGTCTATGGGGGGTTGCTTTATAATGCTCCCGAAACATACGGACGCGCCGCTCTGGCCGCTGCCGGACCGTGTCCGGAAGCAGCGCTGACGCTGGTGGATCTTAGTGATCTGCCTGCTTTCTGCTACCGGCATGGTTCTTCCCGCTTCAACCCCTTGTCAGCTTTCCTGGCTTTGATACTGGCCAGGCAGATCAGGTTGGGTGGCCTTACGGTGGGCTTGCTCACGCCCTACGCTGCCCAGGCCAGGCTGCTTAACGTGTTGACGACAGGACTTTTAGGAAGCGCCGGTATCCGCAGTGAGGCTGCCGGCTTGGTGGCCGCCACGGTCCATCGCTTTCAGGGAGCGGAACAGGACGCGGTGGTGCTTGACCTCGTAGACTCCTTCCCCCAGCGCAGCCCCGGCGGACTGCTTTCCCGCCGGGAAGGAAGCGCAGGGCTGCGTCTGATTAACGTTGCCGTCACCAGGGCGCGGGGCAAGCTTTTCGTCCTCGCCTGCCGCGATTTTCTGGAAAGCAGGCTGCCTGGTGACTCCGCCGTATGCGGGCTTTTTCGCTTCATCAGGGAAAACGGCCGGGTAATCAGGGGCAGAGAACTGCTGGCCGCCCTGCCTGGTCGCATTACGGGTAATAAAATGGAAATTGAATGTCATACAGGACGACGGGCAGCCCTGGAAGCCTGGGAGGCGGATATCCGCCCGGCCGAGTCTGTTCAGGTTGACTGGCCCGGCACAGCCGGCCCGCCGGAGAGACAGATAGTGAACGTCCTGCGGCAGGCGCAGGAGCGCGGCGTGCGCCTTTCCCTGCGCGTCGGCAGGCCTTTGATCTGGCCGCCTGAACTGCGGCCTTACACTGTAAGACATACTGCCGTCAGGACGCCGCTGACTTCGGTGAATAGGGACATCTTCTGGTACGGAACCCCCTGGCCGGAAGACGGCAAGGTGGATCACTTCAGCGTACGGATGACTGGAGAGAGGGTCTGCCGCACATTGCTCTATCTGCTGGAGATGGACCTGCGCGGAGGATTTGGCGGGAGACGCTACGCGGGCTTGCGGGCGTACGTAGAAAACCAGTTTACCTGCCCCCTCTGCGGCACCCCATTGACCATACGCGCGGGGACCGGCGGGGGTTACTTTATGGGCTGCTCCGCCTACCCACGCTGCGATTTTCCGGCTGCCAGGCTCACTTTGGAAATTATAGAAGGTTACCTGACTGCAGATGGGCTGACCTGCCCGGCCGGCCACCTCTTGAAGGTGATCCCATCAAAATACGGTCCTCTGGCAGTATGCTCCCATAGCCCCGCCTGCCGCTGCGTTTACCAGGTACGTGACCTCCTTTAAAGAAGGAAGGGAACGAGGGACAGGACTGTTGACCTTCCGACGCGCATTCTCTTTTGAATACCGGCATCGCTTCTAATGGAGTGCGAATTGATAAGATCTTATCAGATTAGACTTGTCAGGGAACTCCTTGAATATTTAGGTGTTGTACAGGAGGAATAAGCCTGTGAATAAGAAACTTAAAATTAATGAATAAAATAAAATACCATCTGTTTCTACGCACGTAGATTCCTTTGCTCAACGCGGTCCCGGCGGACTTCTTTCCCGCCTGCTAAAAACTAAAAAAGGAAACTGGTCTTAATCAAGAGCTGTTTTTTTATTTTTATTTGCTTTAAGAACTGGAAGGTAATATGCTGGTATGGAATATAATAGTAAGTTTCCGGACAAGCCCACGAAGGGAATAAAGAATAAAATTCATTTTAACGGCTCATTAAACTACTGATTAATCAAGAGCAAATACGGAGGCGGCTGGGATGCATAAATCAGGAGCAAAAGCATCTTTTCCAGTTATCTTGCTATTGGCGATTATCATTTTCTCCGGGTTAACCGGAAAGTTCCAGGAGGTCCGGGCCGGACAAAACCGGCCTATCGTTAGTGCTGCGGCAAATGCAGGTGTGTCCCTGGACACTTTAAGGAAAAAGCTGGACAAGGCCACAAACGATCAGGAATTAAGAACTGTTGTTGATGAGTTTAGCACCCTGCCGGGGCCTAATGCCGCAGCGTCGCAAATTTTACTGGATTATTTGAAGGATAAAAATATAAATGACTACAACATTACAGATGTCCTGATTAAGTTGATGACGGACGTGCAGGTTTCGCATCTGGCTAGAGAAATTAATACCTATGACGCAGCAAATTGTGACCGGTACCTGATTCCTGTTTTAATCGCCCGCATCAAAAACACCGCTGATCTGACCAGCACGCTGCTTTCATTGCAGGAAAATTATTTCTTCGGAAATTACCAGCAGCTTATGGAACAGAACTGGCAAAAAATTTTTGCCGATACAACTGAAGCCGTGCCCTGGCTGGATACGGTTTACACCAAACTGGCCAACCCGATGGCCCGGCAGATTTTTATTCAGTCTGTTGGTGCCGTTGCCCGGAAGCAGCCTGCCGAAGAAGGCCGTTCGGCCGTCACAGGCTGGCTGTGGCGCATTCAGGAAAAGGAATCGAACTCCACTGACCGTTATGATCAAGTTCTTACCCTTTACGGGCTTGGAGAAACAAAATCATTGGAGGCTATAGACAGTCTCTATTCAGGTATTGTTTCCCCCGGAGAAAAAGCAAACTTGATCCGCAGAGTCGCCGATTTCGCACACTGGCTGCCGGAAGGAGCAGTTAAAAAGGGGCTGGTTGACTGGCTGTGGAAAGTAGCCGGAAAGGAAGCGTCTGCGTACTGCCGCCAGGCAGCCCTTTCCGCCCTGTATATTGATTTGGGCCAGGAAAAGGCACTGGAACAGTATGTGTGGGAAACAGATTTAAATGGAATGGCTGTGGCTCCCCTTGCTCAGGAAAATCCTGTTTTCCGGGTTGGCGGCACGGACTGGCGGCTGTTGAAAGACGCCTGCCAAAAGTACCCTCAAAGCTACCTGGGCAGTGGGATCAAGGCATACGAAGAAGTACGGGGGCAGTCTTATTTTGAGATAGACCGGCCGGAAGAACAGTATGACGCCGTCTGGATATCTTCTTACGGGGACGAGGAGTATAATCCCGACCGGGAAATCCCAGGCTGGGAAAAATTCCTGGTAGAATTTCCCCGCCACCCGGCTACGGACGACGCCGCTTACCGCCTGGCTCGCTGTTACGAGATCAAGGGCCGTTTCGCCGACGCTGTTAAAACGCTGCAAAAAGCGCGCTTTTTACCTGACGGAGATATGAATTACGCGGCAGGCGGCAGATTGGTTTATATCCTTGATGTAAAAATGACCTATGACCAATTGAAAGCCCTGTCCTTGAACAAACTGGAACGGCCCCTTAATGCGTATGTTGACTATTCCCTGGCTGTAAAAGAAATCCGCCGGGATGATTTCCAGCAGGCGTCCTCCAGCCTGGAGGAATTTTTAAAGCAGAAAGCTGACCCTGCCGGTAAATATGTTTTTCCGTTTGACCTTTACAACGTTGATAAATACGATTTCCGCGGCGCGGTAGAAAAGCAGCTTGCCGATGCAAAGAAGCTGAACGGTTTGAAATCACAGTGGGAAGCGTCCAAAGCTCCGGTTGATTCATATAATCTGGCGGCGGCCATTTATCATAACGAGATGCTCTACTATAACCACTTATGGGCCGGGGAAAGGCAGTATTATAACTGGCTGGGGTATATCAACGATACGGGTTACGGACATGCTCCTGCTGAAATGGCCGATTTCGCCCGGGAGATGATTAACTACAATCACAGCCTGCCGTATTTCCAGCGGGTTGATCAGGATCAGTCATCTGCGCCGGAGTTGAAGGCCAGAGCGCTATACTCAACCGGGCTTTGTTACATCGGTCTGGACGAGTGGGGAAACGACGCCTCGTTTGCCTTCAACCCAATGGAGATTCGGGAGAAAGTCATCTCGACTTATCAGCAATTCGCAGAAAGATACCCTGACAGCACAATGGCCGATGACGCTTTGCTGGCGCTCGGCGCATACACCGGCGACGCCGCTTACTTGCAAAAGTTAATTAAAGAGTACCCGGCAAGCGATGTAATGGAAAAAGCAAAGAACCTGATCGAAGATATGAAATCGCCGTATTACACACCTGTTAGCCAGTATGGATGGTCTGTGCCTTTCAAGTTCTTATCCCCGAATGACGAAAGCATTCCGCAGGAAATTAAGAATTGGGCATCCGCCAACATCCCGCTGTCTTATACCGGATCGAAAACCTCGGGCAAATGGAGCTACCTGCTTATCGCCGCGGGGCAAAAACCAACGGCCGGTTACAGTGTAAAAGTTAACAGCATCTACGGCGAAGAGGATAAATTAAAGATCTATTACCGGATTGACGGCCCTGCGCCCGGACAGGTTGCGGCGCAGGTAATCACCTGCCCTTATGTTTTGATCCGTATTTCGGCCAATAAGGCGGCAGTTGAATTCGTGGAAGGAAACCCGTGGGAAACTTAAGCGGGAACAGGATCCTTTCTTGTGCCAGATGGTGGTTGCCAGAATAGCGACTGATGAAGCATTGAAGAAAATCATTTACCTGGCTACTGCCGAAGCGTCGAAGAAGTGGACAATGCCACATAAGGATTGGAAAAGTTGCCTTTCACAGTTTGCTATATATTATGGCGATAGGTTGGAATCTGAGTTGGCAGTATAAAAAAATGAGTTTATCGCCTTTGTTCTGGCAAGGATAACAATAAAAGATAAGGGGCAACCTCTTGAAGAGTTACTCCGCTGTTTATCCCCGGCAGAACCCCGTCAGGCGCTCAGGTTGCTCTCCAGCAGAGCCTTGTCCTCCTGGCGGGAAAGAGCCATTTTATATGAGGCGCCAGTTCGACAACAGTCGTCTTTATCCCCGTATGAACCAGGTTTTCAGCAACCTCCAGGCCAATCATTCCACCCCCGACGACTACAGCTTTCTTTATGTTACGCTCCCTGAGCAGCTTTTTTATTGCAAACGCTTCCCTAAGTGTGCGTACGGTAACGATATTGCCAAGTTCTTTTCCTTTTACAGGAGGTATAGAAGGTGAAGCGCCTGTGGCCAAAACAAGTTTATCGTAATTAAACTCCCTGACGGCGCCGTCGCTTAAATCTTTAGCCGTGACAGTTTTCTCTTCCGGCGCAATCTTTAATGCTTCAATGCCGGTAATGACGTCAATGTCGTAATCGATGAGAAAGTCTTCCGGCTTTTTGACCAGGAGTTCTTTTTCCTCCCTGATTACATCACCGATATAATAAGGAAGACCGCAGCCGGCGTAAGAAACGTAAGACTCCCTTGTTAAAACCGTCACTTTGAGATCGGGGTTCTCCCTTCTGGCTTTAGCCGCTGCTTTTGTACCGGCGGCCACACCGCCGATTATTACAACATTCCCAGACTCCATAGACTTACTCATCCTACTGTTTGTTATTAAAATCTAATCCGTTATCCAGTATTAAGCTAACAATCTGCCTGACCTGGGCGTTCACAACCTCATAGCAAATCTCTGTTCCCTGACGCCTTCCCTTAATAATTCCCTTATTCCGCAAGATCCCCAACTGCTGGGAAACGGTCGACTGGGGCATTTCAAGACAAGCTGTCATTTTATTTACATTGCATTGGTTTTCCATAAGCCCGTGCACGATACAAAGCCTGACCGGGTGTGCCAGCGCTTTAAGCAAATCAGCTTTTTCCTCATAGCTTTTAATGTCGATCATCAGAACTCTTTCAAATAACCTCCTTTCTATTATCGCTATTTCTCTATATTACAATTATACAATTAACATTGCAACAAAAACTTTTTTAATTTTGATCCCTTTGAAGATGTGAATGATTCCTTTAGTTACACATTAGTGAAATAGTGCGAAAAGTTGTTTCCCGGTAATTAAACAGACTCAATATGGTAGAATAATGTTATAATTTTTTATTTGCACAAAACGAAGGGCGGTGTTTTCCCCATGATGGTTATTGACCGCTTTGAAGGAAGCTGGGCGGTAATTGTACGGAGAAAAAACATTTAACCTTCCCAGGGCGTTGCTGCCTAAAAATGCGAAGGAAGGGGATTTGATTAACCTGGCAGTCACTATTGATCAAAAAAGAACAATGACCCGCAGGAAAGCTCCGATAAGCTGGCGGGCCGTTTGTTTGAGGAGTAGTCGAAAATGCGCGCGGCAAGGATTTATGCGATACTCTTATTGCTGCTGATCGTTGCCTTCACCGGCTGCAGGACAAATCAAGTTGAAAACGCCGGCACGCAACCGGTCGGCAAGTCGGGAAGCACGGCACAGACGGAAAAACAACCGTCAAACACTGTTCCCTCATTAGACTCTGAAAAGATAAATGGCAATTTAAAGATGCACTTTCTCGACGTCGGACAGGGTGATTCAATCTTGGTCCAATTCCCCAACGGTGAAAATATGCTTATTGACGCAGGTCCTCACGAGAACGGGCAGTATATTGTATCTTATCTAGCTAGGAAAACAGGGAATCAAGAAACTCGATTACCTCGTTGCAACGCACCCGCATGTTGATCACATCGGAGGCCTTGAAAACGTTTTAGAGAATCTTGAAATAGGCAGTGTTTACATGCCGAAGGTAAGGGCCAACAAAAAGGTCTTTGAGGACGCGCTTCTTTTGATTGAGAGGAAAGGACTTAAAATAAAAACAGCGAAGGCGGGAGTGGTAGTCTCAAAGCAGGATAAACTGGAAGTAAGCTTTATTGCCCCGGTTGAAACGGGATACGATGATTTAAACAACTATTCTACGGTAACACGGATACGGTACGGCAAAACAGCTTTTTTGCTTACCGGAGATGCAGGAACAATGTCTGAAGCCCAGATGATTGCCTCCGGCGCCGATTTAAAGGCAGACGTTTAAAAAGTCGGACATCACGGAAGCAGTCACTCCAGTTCAATAAGGTTTTTAGCGGCCGTATCCCCGCAATATGCCGTAATTTCCGTAGGCGCCGGGAATGATTACGGCCACCCCAGTGAAAAGACCACCGCCAAACTTGAAAAAGCAGGCATTAAGGTTTTAAGAACCGATCAACTCGGTATAATCGTGTTCTCATCTGATGGGAGCACAGTCAAAAAACAGGCCGCTTAAATATTAGGACTGCCGCCAGGCAGGATTCTTCTTCAACAGGTTTCAGACCTTCCGGAAGCAAGATGAACGTCCCCATGCTTGACCCATGCTTAACCCTTAAAACGCCTCCCCAGGTAATTTTATAACAATATTGCGGCGAATTGGTGTTATTTTTTAGACACGATCAGGGAACATTAAAAATGTATTCGTTTGTTGCTTATTTTGCCCAGTTTTTGACGCATTTTTTGGCTAAGCTTCTTACTAGCTTTTGAAAGGAGGTGTGATGGATGAAAAAGGTATTGCTCATTGCAATAGCCGCCCTGCTGCTTATTGCAGTTTCACTGCCAGTTGCCTTTGCAAGCAATAATGCAGATAATAAACAGGCACCTAACGCCAGTTTTCAGAAAAACTATCTTGCGCAAAAGCTCACCGACGCCCAGAAAGCAGATTTATACAAAATATCTCAGCAAATGCTTAACCTACAAAAGCAAATGATTCAAAAATATGTTGATTTCGGTGTTATTACTCAGGATCAGGCCAATCTGATCATCACGAAAATGACCGACAATTATAACAAGATGAAGGAAAAAGGTTTAGTCCCCGGTCCGGGGATGGGGCGAATGAAAGGTTTTGGACGGGGAGGTTTAAAGTGCCCCTTGCAGCAAAACGCCACACAGTAACCTGAAAAACAGACACATAACACGAAAAGACAGGCCCTGGCTCCTGCGTTTTTTACAAATTGGATGAGTGTTTAAAAGATTAGCAGTAAAAAGGAAATACAATCCGGGGTTTTTTACATATCTTTAGTTACGGCTAAAAAGCAGGGCTATATAATAGAATAAGAGCAGGATCTTTACGGCGCTTCTCAGCTGCCCCCTGCTCTTATCCTTTAGGATAGTGCAATTAAGCACTCCCCTCCTTTTTACCCTAAAGCTCGGCCGGGTTTTACCCCTTCCTACTCCCCGTTTATTCCCCGGACTTCGAGATTGTTAATCACAACCCCTCCCTGGAGAATCAGCCCGGTGTGCCCCTGCTTTCAAGAGATAAGCTTCTCAGCCCTTAAAAAATTCCTTACTTAACCTTGCGGACTTTCATTTCTTTTTTACGCCGGTTATCAAATCCCCTAAAACCAGCTTTTACGCACCTTGCTTACCGGGTTGCTATTAGGGCAATTCCGCTACTCTAGTTTTCACCGTTTCCCGGAGACAAGTTGGTTGGCGCTGTTAAACGCTCCCTCCTTTTTACCTCAGAGTCCGGTCGGGTTTTACCCCTTCCTTTTGTTCCCGTTTATTCTCCAGACTTGGAGGTTGTTAATCACAACGCTTTCCAGCTTTCCACCGGTACTCCTCGCCTGGCTAACGGTTTACTCTTGGTCGTCTCCACTACTTTAGCTATTGCTATTTCCCGGATATATGTATTATATGATCGCTGTTTTAGTTTGTCAACAGTTATTTCAGAAATTTTATATATATTTTTATATTCGCGATTGTCACTATTTATCTGCAATCTCGAGCTAACAAGCTTTGACATTGCATAAAACAAATTTTTGTGTAATAGTTGACGAGGGAACAATTTGTTCCTAATTTAAAAGTTTAGATGCTTTTTTTGAGGTAAAAAATCAATGTCACTGGAGTTAAACCAATCAACACCTGGAATAAAAGTATATACCAGCCGGAAAACGGGCGGGAGAAATATTCTGTGGAGGTTGTTCCGTCCGCATACCCTGACCGCTTCCTTTGTCCCTGTTCTTATCGGTTCCGCACTGGCCTATCTGGATAGCGCCCGCCTACATTTATTACTGTTGGGAGCTATGTTGACCGCGTCCGTCTTGATCCAGGCAGCAACCAATATGTTCAATGAATACTATGATTTCAAACGGGGTCTGGATACCGCAGAGTCCGTAGGCATTGCCGGAGCAATCACAAACGACGGGGTAAAGGCAAATACCGTTTTATATCTTGCTTTGGCCTGCCTGGCCATTGCCGCGCTTTTAGGTGTCTATATTTGTATCAGCAGCAGCTGGTGGCTGGCATTGATTGGCGCCGTATGTATGGCTGTAGGATATCTCTACACCGGTGGCCCGTATCCGATCGCCTACACTTTTCTGGGTGAATTGTTTGCCGGGACCTTTATGGGCACAGGAATTGTTCTTCTTTCCTATTTTATTCAGACAGGTACTGTAACTTTAAACAGCTTTTTGATTTCTGTCCCCAGCTTTCTTCTTACCGGGGCGATTTTAATGAGCAATAATATCCGCGATCTGGATGGAGATCAAAAGAACGGGCGGCATACATTGGCTATCCTTTTGGGACACGAAAGAGCAGTCAAGTTTTTGGGCGGGATGTTTATTTTCACCTATCTGTGGACAACAGGGCTTGTCCTGTTTCAGGTAATGACGCTGTGGTCTTTGCTGGTACTGCTCAGCATTCCAAAAGCATCCAAGGCCGTACGCAGTTTTAAGGGGAAAACCCTGCCAATTGAAATGATGCCGGGTATGAAAGATGTAGCCCTGACCAATACCATTTTTGGACTTCTGTTAACGACAGGCTTAGTCTTAAGCATTATTTCCAAATCATTCCGCTAAATTCATTGCCGTTCACCATCACCTGTTTGGATGTGGTCAACGGTGAATTCATTTAAAGAGCTCTCATCGATTTCAACGCCTAAACCATAACCTTTGGGTACTTCAATCATACCTTTTTCAACTGTAATTTCTGGTCGAATGATATCTTTGACAAAATACCGCCGGGATTGTGACAGATCCCCGGGAATATAGGCGTCTTTCAAGCTTGCCAAATGAACGTGCAGTATTTTTGAAACACCACTTTCAATCATACTTCCTATCCAATAATAAATACCGTGCTCTCTGCATAACTCGATCATTTGCCTTGCATAATACAATCCGCCGACACGGCCCACTTTTATATTTACAACCTTGCAGGCCTGGAACTGAACTGCTCTTTTTAGATCATCCACTATCTGGATGCTTTCGTCCAAACATACCGGCGTTTTTATCTCTTCCTGAAGTTTCCGGTAGGCCGCGAAATCCGGGGCAGCCAGCGGTTCTTCTATACAGAGCAAGTCCAGCCCATCCAATCTTTTCAATTCATGAATCTGTTTAAACCCATAGCTCCGATTGGCGTCGGCCAATAATTGAATATCCGGGTGCTTTTCTCTTATTGCCCTTAATTTTGACAATCCGTCCTCCGGTTTAATTTTTATTTTAAAACGGACATACCCTTCTTGACGGTAAGAATCGATTTGCTGCATGAGGACCGGAATGTCCAGATCGCCTAAAACAATGCCCGCATAAATCGTATTACGGGTTTCTTCATCAAATACAACATCCATAATCGACTGCCGCCGTCGCCTGGCGTACAAATCCGTCAGGGCATTCTCCAAACCGGCGACGGCCATGGGGTAGGTCAGATCATGCTTCTTATGAATATCAAAGGGATGCTGAATCTCTTGATGAACCGTGTTGGGAAGAACTCTATTAATCAAGAAATTCTTGGATTCTTTTAATGTTTCCCTGGTATAGAACGGTTCATTGAAAGCCACAACTTCTCCGTAGCCAATATATCCCAGTTCGTCTGCGGCTTTAACCACAATGGTCTCCCGGTAATTAACGCTGGTTTGGGATGTTTTAAAGATAAATTTTATAGGCATTCTGATCTGAAAAAGCTCAATTCTTTCTATCCGCATAACGTTTTGCCAGATCCTTTTTTAATATCTTGCCGGATGAATTTTTGGGAAGCTCGTCCATAAAATATATACTTTTTGGAAGTTTATATCTGGAAATTCTCTCAGCCAGATAATTAAATATGAAGTCTTCATCTAATGATGATACAACGAATAATACCGGAACTTGCCCCCATTTGGCATCTTTTTTCCCGACAATCGCACATTCGGATATCCCGGGATGAGCGTAAAGAACATTTTCGATTTCCTCAGGATAGATATTTTCCCCACCGGAAATGATGATATTTTCGCGGCGATCAAGGATATATAAAAAACCGTCTTCATCAATATATCCTATGTCTTCGGTATTAAAAAAACCGGCAATTGGCTCATGGCCGATATATCCGTCCATCAACATCGGGCTTTGGAGAAGAACCTTGCCGATTCCATCTTCATCGGGATCTCCGATGCGAATTTTAACGTTTTCAAGGGGCAATCCGACTGAGTCCCATTTATGCGGATACTCCAAAACGGAAAAGGTTGTCGATTGGCTGGTTGTTTCCGTCATACCATAGGTTTTATAGATCGGGATATTTTTCTTCAAGCATCTTTCGACCAGCGGTTTCGGAATAAATTCACCGCCGACAAGAACCACCCGCAAACGATGCTCACCAATGCGGTCAATAATCCTGTTAAGCATCGTCGGTACAACCGATATCATATTGACAGCGGCGCTTTCAATGAGTTTCTGCATCTTTTCTTGATCGAACTTCTCCATCAGGGTAACTCTTGTACCGTTGTACAAACTGCGCAGCAAAATCGTTAGCCCGCCAATATGATACATGGGCAGCGCCAGCAGCCAGTTGTCTTCTTCTGTAACCCCCAGGCTTTTCTGCGACGCCTGAACATGAGCGTCAAACTGTTTCCATCTCAAGGGTACGGATTTGAATTCACCGCTGGTCGCACTTGTATTCATAATCACCGCTATTTGTTCCGGCTTAAATTTTTCGGCCAAAGACAATTTTTCCCGGACCCCATTTCGTAATACTTCATGAAATGAGATGAAAGTGTCATCCTGAGAAAAAGCCACTCTAATACCTAAAACTTTCAGTTGTTTCGTCATTTCCTCATTTGTCAAACGGGTATTCAGCATCAGCACTTCTGTTTCCAGAGACAGCAGGGCAAGGAAAAACAGGGCCATTTCCTCGGAATTATGGGCGTAAAGAGCCACCCTGCTCTGATCTTTCACATAAGTGTTCAATCTGCAAGCCAGATCGGCAACACGTTCATACACTTCTAAAAAAGTCAGCCCGTTGATAAACTTTTTATTCGGTATTTCCATCGATTGCTTCTTCAACCAGTTCATGGCAGTTCTTTCCTTGTCTAAAAACTAACCGTCAGACAAAAACCAACCATAAGTATTCAGTAAAACAGTCCAAAGGGCACGGTGTTTTCAAAAGTGAACGACTTGCGCAGCGGCGGTAACAGCAGTTAAGCAAAGTTGAGGGAAACCGGACGACGGGGCGAAACCAGCGGCTTAAGCCGCCTTTGCAGCACCGCCAGTCCGGTCCGAAACGAGCTTTACTGCTTTCGGCGTTAAGCACGGAGAGAGCGTTGATAACACCGGGTTCACCGGACAATTATACGAAAAGACTATTTTCAGGATAGACATCCATGCCGCTAAAGTGACACCAGCAGGAGGATGAAAATTCATCAGCAAAGGGAGGGCAATGCCTTAAGTGCGATTTTGAGCCTTCATTCGAAGAACGAGTGAACCCGAGGTAAAGCGAGGTAACTGTTTGAGGCGCATGGCGCCGAGTTTTACCGAGCCCGAGGGTGAACGAGTTNNTTCGTACAAGTATAAGAGGCGATTATTAAGCACGTAGGCAGTTGACCTCCCTAATGCAAGTTAATTTTCAGGATAGTTACAACCAACTTGCCGGAAGGTATAAATCACGGGAATTTGGGGAACTGTTGAAAATCAGGCTTGCGTTTTTCATTGTAAGCGTCTCTTCCCTCTTTCGCTTCATCGGTCGTATAATAAAGAAGAGTGGCGTCTCCAGCCAACTGCTGCAAGCCGGCTATTCCATCAGTATCTGCATTTAGGGATGCTTTAAGAAAACGCAGCGCCATCGGTGAATGCTGTAAAATTTCCTTGGCCCATTTCACGGTTTCATCTTCCAATTGTTCAAAGGGGACCACCGTGTTGACCAGTCCCATCTCCAGGGCTTCTCTGGCCGAGTACTGACGGCACAGATACCAGATTTCACGCGCTTTTTTATGCCCCACAATGCGCGCCATATAGCCGGAGCCATATCCCCCGTCAAAAGACCCCACCTTGGGTCCTGTCTGCCCGAAGACTGCGTTTTCTGAGGCAATGGTCAAATCGCAGACTATATGCAGTACATGGCCGCCCCCGATAGCATATCCATTGACCATAGCAATCACAGGTTTGGGAATAATACGTATCAAGCGCTGCAGATCCAAAACATTCAGCCGTGGAATCTGATCCCTACCCACATATCCGCCATGACCCCGGACAGTCTGGTCTCCCCCGGAACAAAAGGCTTCCTTATCCTGCCCTTTTCCATGATTGGCGCCGGTAAGAATGATAACGCCTATTTGATTGTCGTCACGCGCAACGCTGAACGCATCAATGAGTTCCATGGTGGTTCCCGGACGGAAGGCATTGCGCATCTCCGGACGGTTAATGGTAATTTTCGCAATTCCGTCATAGGTTTCATAGATAACATCTTCATATTGACGGTCTAGTTTTTGCCAAGGAAAAATCATTTGCTTAACCTCCAACTAATTTGTAGATTCAGGATCATGAAAATTGCCAAAACGATAGGTCTATTTAGTAAAAAAATCATAAGTCTTTTTTAGTTTTGCAAACAGACACATAGAAATTTTTAACTGCTTCTGAGAATGCCTGAGGATCTTCGATATGGGTATTATGACCGACGCCTGGGATGGTTGTCTGAATTATTCTAGGATTTAATTGTTTAAACTCCCGGCCTATTTGCCGGTATTTAGTATCATACTCCCCATTAATGTAGAGAACGGGCATGGCTAACCCACAAATTTTCTTGATCAGACAGGGATATCTCCCCTGTCCGCTGCCGAGCAAAGTATTGGCCAGAGCATGTGGAGCGTTCAGTAATCGTCTTTCATCGATTTTATCGCGAACATCTTTAGGCAATTTCATTTGTGAAGCAAAAATGTCCAATCCTGACCAGTACCGGTTAAACCATTCGATACCCTTTCCCCGGATGGATCTCGCCAGTTGTTGATCATTTCTGCGCCGCCGTATACGGTTAACAAAGCCGCATTCACCATAAGATGCGCTTTCCAGAATCAGCAGGTCGACTTCTTGAGAGTAGGCCAAAGTATAGGCCAGAGCAATACGGCCACCCATAGAATAACCCAGCATGGCGTATTTTGAAAGACCCATGTATTGAACAAGCATGCGTATGTGCCGGACCATTACCGGTAAGCGGTAGGGCTGAATGGAATATGGTTTGTCACTTTTACCATGTCCGATCAGATCGACCAGGATCATTTGGTAATCCTCAAAAAGGATGGATTCCCACGTACTTAGATTTTCGGCAAAACCATGGAAACAGATCATTTTTTGGGGGCCGGTACCT
This sequence comes from Desulfotomaculum sp., assembly GCA_003485325.1. Lineage (GTDB taxonomy): Bacteria > Bacillota > Desulfotomaculia > Desulfotomaculales > Nap2-2B > 46-80. The sequence goes on along the minus strand of DMZI01000016.1, from coordinate 60,746 downwards.
TTTAAAACAGCGTGATATTGAATATTATCAATCGTTATAAACATATACGACACTCCCGCGCCGGATAAACTCATTGCCCTGTATATTGATCATGCAATGCTTTGCTTAACTCCGGATCGATTCTGACATTGATTAGTTTAATGCCGTCTTTTGTCAGCGCTTCCAGAAAATCATGTTCAAATGTGTTATAATCCGCAGGTTCATAATATGTCACATCATACATAGTTTTCAGTCCTGCAAAATCAATTCCGTGGGGAGTAACAAATAGGTACTCAAAATACTTACTCTGACTCTGCGGCAAATACCTGAAAATCCCTCCTCCGTTATTATTGAATAGCACAATCACTAAATTCAAATGATGTGTTTTCCCGATTAACAGCCCGTTTAAGTCGTGGAAAAAGGCCAAATCACCAGTTATTAATACCGTCGGTTTTCTGCATGTGGATATACCCAGGGCCGTGGATACAACGCCGTCGATTCCGTTGGCTCCCCGGTTGCATAATATCTTGATATTTTGCCGACGTGCTTCCAGGAAGTAATCCACATCACGAATAGCCATACTGTTGGCTACAACCAGCCGGCAGGCTGAAGGCAGCATATCCTGCAGCTTTTGAATCAGTTTGCCTTCGAACAAACCGCTTTCATTCATGGCGAGGCTGAGTTTCCGGCGCGTTTGTCTTTGATAGTATTGCCACTTACCCAAATATTCAAGGCTGCTGTTTTGAACATTAATTGATCGGGCAAAGGCTTTGGGCCCGGAAATTATATATTTATTCGTGGACAGGGACGAATTGCGGTACTGAAACACTTCATCCACCTGATAATACAGGCTTTCCCGGTGCATCGTCAAAAACTGCTGTAAACGCTTGGACACCGGAACCTGCCCAAAATGAATAATGAATTCAGGTTTCAGTTCTTTTTTGATCTGATCACTTTTAAGAAAAGCATCGTAGCTGTCAATAATGATCTCCCTGTTAGAATTCCGAAAATTAGAGATCGGATCCGCCAATAGCGGCGATTTCAGCCGTTCCGCCAGTTCCAGAACCTCTTCATAATAGTTGACGTAAGCATCACCGCCACAAACAATTATCCCGTTTTTATTCTGAAAAACTGTTTCATCTATCTTACACGCACCGTCTTCTTTCGTCCACTCAAACGGATGTGTAAAACGTCCCCCGCTGAAGTCCAGCCTGTTTAAATCCGGAAGCAGAGGTTCGCGCAGCGGTATGTTAATATGCGCTACGCCATATCCCTTGGACATTGCGCTGAGATAAGCCCTTTGCATCACCACGCGAACGTACCGGTACATACTTTCATTTTCTTCAGCTATGGCCAATTCTTCATAATAAGTAGTGTAATCATGATAGATTTTATTCTGATCGATGGTTTGGGGAGCGCCGACGTGGCGTAATTCATGAGGACGATCGGCCGTAAGAATAATTAAAGGAATCCTTGAATACCTGGCTTCAATGATCGCCGGGAAATAATGCGCCGTTGCGGAACCTGAAGTACAAACCAAAAGAACAGGCCTTTGTTTTTCTTTCGCTATGCCAAGTGCGAAAAAACCGGCGGATCGTTCGTCAATGTTTACAAATACCTCGAATTCGTGTTCGCAGAACAATATGGATAGAGGGGTCGAACGCGAACCCGGGCTGATGACTGCTTCACGCACACCCAACCGATACAATTCATCAACTAACGCCGCAATATAGTTTGTCACTCATCTCACCATTTATTGCAGACTTTCGATAATCGTCCTTAGTTTAAAATTCATCTCCGAATATTCATCTTCACAATCTGATTTGTCTACTATACCACAACCTGTGTAGGCAAAAACAATATTATCCTGAATGAGCGCAGATCGAATTCCCGCCACAAAAATTCCATCTCCGGCTTCATTCATTATACCGATAGGCGCAGCATATAATCCCCGCTCATGTTTTTCACACCGGGCGATAATTTTCAGCGCTTCCTGCACAGGATCTCCGCTTAAAGCAGGCGTCGGATGCAGCCGCTCCACCCACTCTAACAGTGAACTGTTTTCCTTTGCCCTTATGCATGTTTGCAAATGATGCAGGTTTTTAAGCGTTAGAATCTTTGTTTCGTCAACGGTAACCTCGCTGCTATACTGTTTCATTACCTTCGCTATCGAATCAAGAACAAGCTGATGCTCATAACGGTTTTTGGGATCATTTGACAGTGCTTTCTTTTGATTTTGATCACAGCGTTCATCTTTTTCATCTCGCAAAATAGTACCTGCTAAAGCATAACTGATGATCTGTTCTTTTTCCTTTTGAACCAAAATCTCCGGTGTAGCGCCTAAAAAAATCTTGCCTTCTTTTGAATAAGCAAAAACAAAGCTGTTTTCGTTTCTTCTCAACAGATTATTTAGCACGCTTTCTATGCATATACTTGTATTACATTCAAATATAACTTCTTTGGAAAGAACAACTTTATTGACTTTTTGAGACGATATTTCTTTTTTTATCCCGGCAAACAATTCCCGCCATTCTTCATAATCGTCGGTAAGCGATTTATATATATGGCAGCAGGATATTATTTCCTGGTCTTCTATTTCATCTATTTCTTCTATGTAGTAAAGAGTCTGTTTGCCATTCTTTTCTACAACATAGTATTTAAAGGCTATTGTTTCATTACCGAACCCCGTCCATTTCTCGTCCTTGACGGTGGTAAAGAAAGTCCTTGCCGAAAATACATAGGGATAATTTTTATAGCTTTCACCTGACACAAAGCTCCTTAAACGCTTAGCCCCAATGATAAGGTCCTGATTTAACGGATTAAAAAAAACAAAGCGTTCTTCCCTGTTAAAGTATTTCCAAAATGAAAGTATGTTCTTTAACTTAATCTCTTTCTGTTGATATTCCATATTAAAAATCCCCGCGATGAAAAAAACTCTCCCTCTTTAAATATACATTATACCCTGAGAAAAGATAAATAAAATACTCTAATTAAGTTATTGGCGCAAATAATTCGCCCCCGATTTAATTCCAGTTTCAATGTCAGCCTAGCTATATGGCGGGCATTGAGCTTTTGATCGTTGAACATTTATGAGATTGTAGTGATTAGCACCAAAAAAATCTTAGAAAAAGGCACAAAACCTCTTGACACTTTTCAAAATTACTCAATAATTGAAATTACTATAATGAGCAAACGAGATTGGTTTTGACCATTTTACAGCAAAATCCCGGTATAAATGCTTTTAGCCAGGAAAAACTACTCATGAAAGGTGAGGTTAATGAAAAAAATATTTTTAATTCTGCTGCCGCTGCTTATAGTATCATCTATTTTTGGCTGCGCGCCCGGCACAAAAGAGCTTTCTACAAAAAACCAGGCCCTGCAGAAAAAAGTCACCAATCTGGAGCAGCAGTTAAAAACGGCAAAGGAACAGGCGGAGAACGAACAGATTACTCTCTATTTTGCAAAAGACACATCCACGGATTCCTATCTTGTTCCAGAACTGCGCACAGTGCGCCGTCAGTCCGACATGCCAAAACTGGCCATGGAAGAGTTGATTAAAGGACCGTCGGACAAAACACTGGAAGGCCTTATTCCAGAAGACACCAAAGTAAACAGCGTGAAGGTGAAAGATTATATAGCTTATCCCGATTTCTCCAAAGAAATAACCAAGTTATCGGTTGGCGGCAGGGGTGAAGCATTGATTCTGGCTTCCATAGCAAACACATTGATTAAGTTTCCGGGAATAGAAAAAGTACAAATCCTTATTGATGGGGAAAAAACTGAAACACTGGCCGGGCATTTCGATATCAGTAAACCTATTGGCCGAAATGAAACCGTACTCCTGCTTAACACAAAAACCGGCGCTTAACAAACCTGGTTTTGATTAAAAAGTAAGGCGCAGTATAGAGGTTAATGATAACTTCGATCAGGCCGCATTATGAAAAAAAGGGGCTGCTTACAGAATGAAATGCTTCCGGACAGCCCGTTTGTTTTACTTAGGTCCTATGCAACACTCTCCTAGAGAGCCTGAACAAGGTCTCTTGCACTCACATCAAGGAAAACTACTATTTGTTTGACTATACTGATGAGGTGACGGACTCTATTGGCGCCGCTTTGGGAGATTTCAGTAAAAAGTTCATGCGGTTAAAAGATATTAAAAATATTTTAGGTGATGTGAAAAAAGGCTGATTTCCACAATGAGAATATGACAAAATAAAAACAGCGCCAACCGTTGTGTTTCAAAGGGTTACGCTGTTTTTTCTTTTGTTCTTTCTGCAAAAGTCAGGTTTATAATAGCTAAAAATTGTATAGTCAACGGATATTTTTTCGGGGCATCACGGGACAAATAAAAAATGCCGTGATGGACATGCTAAAAAAAATGATGGGGTGATTAAGGCAATGAGGAAATTAAGGGTTGGAATAGTTGGAACCGGTATGGCGTTCGAAAGGCTGCATTACCCCGCATATCGGGAATTATCGGACAGATACGAGATAAAAGCCGTCTGCGACGAGGACAGGAGAAAAGCGGATTTCTGGGCCGGAAAACTCAGCCTGGACAGTTCAAATGTATATTCCGACTATAAGGAAATGGTCAAAAGAGATGATCTTGACGTTATAGATATCATGGTGCCGGTTGGAATGAATTACCGCGTTACTCATGATGTCGCCTCGCTTGTAACTGGCGCCCGTAAATCAATTATCTGCGAAAAGCCCCTCGCCGCAACCATAGATGAGGCAAAAGCGGCCGCCGAACTGCCTCAAAAATACCATGTCCCGATAATGATTGCGGAAAATTATAGATATAATGAAGAAATCAATATAATCAGAGATTACGTCGGGGAAAAAAGGATCGGCGAAACGTTTTATTTCGTCCAGAACAGGGTCGTCGATTTTCTCGGTGATGTTTCCAGCGACCGGTTCCCGTCGGTTGAGTGGCGGCAGCACCCGGATTTTCCCGGCGGGGCAATCCTGGATACGGGAGTCCATGAATTTGCAGCTTTAAGGCATATCTTCGGGGCAATTGACAAGGTACAGGCCTTCGGACGGCACCAGAGCTATGATTACGCCCCCTACTCCGTAATCTGTGTCAACATGCTCTTCAAAAGCGGCGTTATCGGCGCCTTCTCGTTCTTCTGCAGCGGAAAAGAGATGCAGAGGCCTTTGGTTGGACTGCGTATCTTCGGCGAACGCGGGATGATTTACCTGGAGGAGAGAAATTGCGGAACAGTAAATGTTGCCTACAACAACGGCGATTACGAGCGCATTCCTTACCGGCCGCAGCGCGGCTTTTTTAACGAACTGCTTAACTTTTACCAGGCTGCAAGCGGAAACGAACCCATTTCCGTTACGCCCGAGATGGAATTCGGAGATACCTACACCGTCCTTCAAATCTTAAAAAGCATCGGGACGGACGAAATTATCTGGCTGGACAAGGAAGCAGAGTACAAACCCGATTACGGCACATTTCCCAAAAACGCCGCCCGGGAACCCCGGGCAGGAGAATCTACTCTCAGCTAGGCGCCAGCCGCAGTAAAGTATGTCGGGCTTACAGAACTGGGGCAGAATCAGATCTGACACATTGCCGTTAACGAACATTTTTTCTCATTTCATGTGCAGATTTATCTAAACAGCTTCTTGGGCCTGTCAAAAACAGCCAGGCTTCTCTGGAAGAAGGTTATTCATTGAACAGAATCAATCCAGATAACGAACAATACTCCTACGTGGGTAGGTTCAGGATCTCACCTTTTGTGCTCTGCTACGGCTGCTCCCTACCCGTGCGCAACGAGCAGTCTTACTGCTTTATCGGAGGCGATTCCCCGACTTACCGTTTTTATTGCAAGCTCTGTATGACCCTGTTTACTGCTCAATAAACCCCTAGCATTCCCGGCGCTTTCCGAACATTGCTGAAAATAAGGCTTTTTTTGTTTTTTTACCCCGCGCCTGTACCATACCGGCCGAAGTATGCATGATCAGTTAAAAAGTTATTCCGGAAACAACTTTTCTAAGCATAGGGCGCCAATCTTTTTGTTTATCAAACTTCAGAAGAATATTGAGCTCATACATAATAAGCTTTTTTATTTGAATTCCCCGGAAATTGTGTCGATTATATTAGTGAAAAGAGAAGATTCCCTGACAGGTTTCGAAGAGAAAGGCGGTTAGAGGAATATAGCTTGTCCAAAAAAAGGGGGCCTCAAAAGGCCCAAAAAGCTTAACGAAAGGAGGTACTTATGTTTACACGCCCGGCCCCAGGGGAAATGCCGGTTTTGCAAAAATCGACGATATTTACCGGGCCTGCATGTAAATAATAGCAAAACAACCTGTTACAATCAAGAGGGAAATATTACCTCAAATCCGCAAAGGAAATAACTAGCTCATATTAAAGATATACGTACTAAAAGTTTATCCATAAAAAAGGGCCACATCATCCTGTAACAGTTTCATTTGTCTTAAGCATCTCCAATCCAAGAAAATGAGATATCAGAAGCATTCCTTCTGCAATGTCTGGCGCTTTCCTGAATGGAAAAATGTTTTTTAAAAATGCAGGAAATGGAAAATATATATCGAAATATATCGAAATAATCTTAAATATATTTTTGTGCCAAAAATATTGCCTTAATTATACTTATTAGATAATAACTGTAATATAGGATATAAGCAACCGTACGCCTTTTAGCTTGGGCGCCTTAAAATATTTTCTGGTGATGAAATTATGACCTTTATTGCAATAGGTTGTTTTGCGTTCGCCTTATTATTTATTTTTGATTTAAACAAACTTTTTTATTATAATAAAAGTTTTACTTTCTGTTTTCCCATCGGCGTTGCGCTTTTATGTTTTTCTACAATTGGGATAATTTTTGGCAGCTACCCCCAATGGAATGTACCTTTATCCTCAAGGTTCCTTTTTGGAACGCTTTCTGCCATATCCCTTCTGCTCGTTGTTTATACTTTGTTTTTTGCTTTGCCTTTTAGAAAGACATACTGTGAATTAAAAAATACGAACACGGTTATCGACACCGGAATGTATGCGCTTTGCAGACATCCCGGCGTAATATGGTTTTTCTTTTTTTATCTTTTTCTCTGGTTGGCTAGCGGTAAAACGATGATGATGTTGGCGGGGATTGTCTGGACAGTTATGGATATTATTCACGCATATATTCAGGACCGCTGGATTTTCCCCAAAACCCTGAATGATTACGAACAGTATAAAGATAAAGCGCCATTTCTGATTCCCAATCTGAACAGTATCAGAAAATGCATGGCCACCTTGATATAAGAGGTATTTCCATGACCCTGGACCAAAAGTTCCAAAAAAAACAATACGATGATATTTGGCAGGAGCATTGCGGGTTTTTGGATTTCTCCATATTTGAATATATGGCAATCCAAAAACGTCTCTTGATCGAACAAATTGAACTGTATTCAAACTGCGAGCTTGGCAGGCGCATTATGAAAGGTAAAAAGCCGTCAACCGTTGATGAATACAGACAGGTTGTTCCACTTACCAGGTATGAGGATTATGCCGATCTATTATTGCCCAAAATTGAATCAGCACTCCCTTCAAGAGCCATACTTTGGATTGAAACCACTTGGGAAGGCGGCAAAAACCCGATCAAAGTTGCTCCCTATACCGAAAGCATGCTTAAATGTCATAAAAGCAGCTTTATCACATGTATGATTCTTGCCACCAGCAATAAAAAAGGTCAGTTTACATTAAGAGGAAGGGAAAATTTCCTCTATGGCATGGCGCCTCTGCCCTACCTAACTGGGATTGTGCCTTACGTCATCTCCGATGAATTCTCCATCAACTTTTTGCCGTCTACAAAAGAGGCTGAAAAAATGAGTTTCGGACAAAGAAACAAGACCGGCTTAAAAATGGGGTTGCAAAAGGGCATAGACCTGTTTTTCGGCTTGAGCAGCGTAATAGTTAAAATAAGCGAATCATTTTCATCGGGAGGCAATTCCGGTGGAATTAATGTGTTTAAAAACTCCCCTAAAATGAATTATCGCCTTCTGAAAGCCTGGGCAAAAAGAAAACAGGAGCAATGTGAAATAAAGCCCAGGGATATTTGGACCCTCAAAGGATTAATTTGCGCCGGCACGGACACTTCAATGTTAAAAAAGAAAATTGAATACTACTGGGGTGTCAAACCCCTGGAGATTTTCGGGGGCACCGAGCCTACCTGTATTGCGACTGAAACATGGAGCAAGAACGGCCTGGTATTTTTCCCTGATGTTTGTTTTTACGAGTTTATACCTAAATCTGAGATAGAAAAGAATATCGACGACCCGTCTTACATACCGAATACATATCTGATGGACGAGCTTGTGGCAGGAAACGAGTATGAACTTGTTATCTCAAATCTTAAAGGAGGGGCCTTTGCCCGGTATAGAATGGGCGATATTTTCAAGTGCCTGTCGCTGAGCAATGAAGAAGACGGTATTCAGCTGCCACAGTTCGCTTATGTCGATCGCGACCCAAGAATTATAGACATTGCAGGCTTTACACGCATTTCCGAAGGAACAATAACGGAGGCTCTGGAGCTTTCCAAACTTAATATAACGGACTGGTTTGCCGTCAAAGAATTCGATGAATACAAGAGGGCTTTTTTGCATCTTTATGTCGAGGTTGGCGCCGACGGATTACAGGGTGCGATAACAAAAGACATTATAAAAGAACACCTTTCAATATATTTCCGGTATGTGGATACCGATTATAATGATTTAAAATCACTTCTTGGTATTGACCCCCTGATGGTTTCCATTATACCTGCAGGCACAATAGGCCAGTATTGCAGTGCAAACGGCCGAAATTTAAGAAAAATGAACCCGTCCCCTTTTGATGTCATAGAGATTTTAAAAGCCGCCCGCAGCGGAAGTGGGAAAGAGGTATTTTAATGCCGCTTTTACAGTTATTCTTTTGGGCAGTGCCGATAGGGGCCTTATTAAGCTATTGCTTGTTAATGGTTTTTTTCTCCATTTCCCAGAAGGATAAATACATCCGTACATTCATGCTCGTTTTAGCCGCTCTGATTGTCTGGACCGCGTCCACATTGTTTATGAGGCTGCAGTTATATCCCGGGGTGCTCTTTTGGAACAAAGTAATGGTTGCGGGAATGTTTGCTGTTCCGTTTTTCCTCTACTATTTTGTATCGATATTTACAAACACCTTAAATAACTTCAGTACTATACTCTGGGGCAGTATGACCGCCGCCGCCATCGCGGTTGATTTTATGGGTTTTGTAGTCACCAAAGCAAGCATTATTACACATCCGGCAGTTGAAAACGGCAGGCGCTTTACCTCGGTTGAATTCTCCTATTCCCTGGGTGTAATGGCCTATCCAATCTATATTTTAATGTTCCTTTTAATTCTTACAATTCTGTTGAAGGCGGGAATGAGTTTTCGCCGCGGCGGCATAACCCACGGGCGGATTGCTCTGATTACTTTTGGTGTATTGATCATGTTCGTAGGTGTCCTTTTCAATATCATCCCGGCAATAGGGAAATACCCCGTGGATATACTGGCCTCTTTAATAAACGCTGTTCTGATCATTATAGCAATCTATAAGTCCCGCATGCTGGAACTACGGTTTATCCTCACAAAAGGAATTGTCTATTCCACTTTTGCCCTGATTCTCACCGGCCTTTACATATATGCTGTCTTCTCTGTTGAAAAACATTTGGGAAATACAAGCAAAAATTTAATGCCGTACTTTACCACTTTCTCTGCGCTCCTTGTGGCTGTTGCCTTCCAGCCTCTGTACAGGTTTACCCGTATTGTGACAGATAAAATGTTTTATAAAGCGGAATATTCGCATCGACAGGCGTTAAGAAGCTTCAGCGCTAATATTTCCAACAATCTCAATTTGGACGATATATCCAGGGAGTTTATTGAAGCCATCCAGATGGCTATTCATGCAAAGCACATACTTATATTGATCAATAATAGAGAGAAACAACATTATTATGTGTACCGAACCTCTTCCCAGATATTTAAACCTGAACTTCAGATTTCTTACGACAACCCGCTTGTCAAATGGTTGGAAAGCAATAACGCGGGCCTTTCAAGGGAAAAATTATATTCTCTTCCTTTCTTCAAGTCTATGTGGGAGAAAGAGAAAAAAATATTCTACGACCTGGATATTGAGGTCATCATCCCAATGAAAAGCAGAAATGACTTAATCGGCATCCTGATGCTGACCCGAAAGGTGAATAATACGGCATACACGTTGGATGATCTGGATCTGCTGGCTTATCTCGGCTCCTCTACCGCGGTTGCCTTTGACAACGCCAGGCTCTATACCAACGCCCAGTCCGAAGCATTAACAGATAGCCTTACCCAGTTGTATAACCACAGGTACTTCCGCAAAGCCCTGTCAGAACAGATGGCTAAAATTGGCGCGTCAGAGATTTCTTTACTGATGATTGATTTGGATTTATTCAAGCTGTTTAACGATCTGTACGGTCATATCGAAGGGGACAAAGCGCTTGAACTGGTTGCTTCAATAATGTTAAGGATAGTCGGGCAGAAAGGGATTGTCTGCCGCTATGGCGGAGAGGAGTTTGCTATCCTGCTGCCTTACTTTGATTCAAAAAGAGCTTTTGATATTGCTGAAAAGATCCGCTTGGAAATACAGAGGACTTTTTTTAACAGTACAGATGTTACTCAGCGTTTCCTAACGGCCAGTATCGGCGTCTGTACTTACCCCTACGCCGCGCCAAATGCCGAGGAACTGTTAAAACGCGCCGACCTGGCCATGTACACTGCCAAAAACCAGGGTAAGAATCAAACAGTCATCTATACCCCAAGGGTTTTTTCTTCAGTTAAACTCTACGATACAAGCGAGGAAGGCCTCAAACCCTCCTATGCCGCCACTATCTATGCCCTGACAGCTGCAATCGACGCCAAGGATCATTATACATTCGGCCATTCCCAGAGAGTCGCCGGATACGCGACAATACTCGCCGGCGCATTGGACCTGGATAAGTCGCACCTGGTAATAATCAGGGAGGCTGCTTTATTGCACGACGTAGGTAAAATAGGAATACCGGAAAGCATACTTACCAAGATCGGCAGGCTTACCGAAGAAGAAATGGAAATTATCAAAAAGCATGTTGAGATGTCCATTACCATTATTAAGCACCTGCCATCCTTAAATCACGTCATACCTGCCGTCATAGGGCACCACGAAAGGTGGGACGGCAAAGGATATCCCAGGGGATTAAAGGGCGAAAACATACCTTTGTTGGCCAGATGCCTTTCAACAATCGACGCGTTTGACGCTTTAACTTCAAACCGTCCCTACAGGGCGGGTTTGGACATTGAAACAGCGCTGAAAGAAATACAGAATAATATCGGAACGCAGTTCGATCCCCGGATAACGAATTTGTTTATTGAACTGGTTCGCAACGGAACCATAGATGTTGAGCAAAGCATAAAAATATCCAAGGCTATCTAAAACGCGCCCCCTCTGCCGGCAATTCACCAAAACCAGATAAACGGCAGCCTCGCGAAAAACCCTTACTGTAAGGTTTTAACATTCTTCAGGCTGTTTTTACAATGAAAAGTTTTCACCTGCATGATCCAAAGTAATTATTAATGGTATAATCAGTTGGATATAACTATGTTTAATATATTAAGAAAAAATAAATTATTTTGGGATGGGGAGGTTTTAATTTGCGCTTTACTCCTAAATCAGAACTGGAACAGCGGTGTGCAAAGCTGCAGGAATTACTGAAACTGCGCGATATCGACGGGGCGGTAATCATACAGAACGCCGACCTGTTTTATTTTTCAGGGACGATCCAGCGTTCCCACCTGTTTATCCCTGCGGAAGGCAGGCCGGTACTTCTGGTAAAGAAAAGTTATGAGCGTGCTGTAGAAGAATCCGGCTTGGAGAATATCATCTGCCTGGAAAGCCTGAGGGAGATGCCTGCGATCTTACAATCGTATAGTCACAAGCCCTTAAAAACGCTCGGCTTTGAATTGGACGTGCTCCCCGCAGTACAATATTTGCGTTATCAAAAGCTTTTCAGCCCGGTTGAAATTGTTGATGCAAGCTCTTTACTGCGCACCGTCAGGATGGTTAAGTCTTCTTATGAACTTCAAATCTTAAAAGAGGCCGCGGCATTGCATGGCGAAGTATTTTCCATGGTCAGGGAAACTTTACGGGAAGGTATCACCGAACTGGAACTGGCAGGGTTGGTCGAGGCATATTCCCGTAAAAAAGGGCATGCCGGTTTTCTGAGAGTGCGCGGGTTTAATCAGGACCTGGTTTTTGTTCATATTTGTTCCGGCCGGAATATTGTTCCCAGTTATTTTGACGGCGCTGTGGGAGGAAAAGGGGTCGGCCCTTCTTTCGCGCAGGGCGCCTGCGAGAAGACAATTGCTAAAAATGAGCCCGTTCTTGTGGATTACGGGTTCGTTCACGACGGGTATATGGTAGATCAAACCAGGATATTTTGTATTGGAGAACTTCCGGGCCACCTGGCCAGGGCTCAGGAAGTTACGTTGGACATTATGGAAAGAATGAAAAAGGCGGCAAAACCGGGGGTGGCGAGTGGAAAGCTCTACGACCTGGCCAGGCAGGCAGCCGAGGAAAGCCCTTTCGGGAAGCATTTTATGGGTTTTCCTGCGCCTGTGTCATTTGTCGGGCATGGAATTGGCATTGAACTCGACGAATTGCCTGTTTTTGCCCATGGTTTTGATACTCCCCTGGAAGAAGGAATGGTTATCGCCCTGGAGCCAAAATTCGTTTTCCCCGAAGGAGCCGTTGGAGTTGAAAACACCTACCTGGTAACCGCTGAAGGATTGGAAACAATGACGGTTTTTGAGGAAGGCATAGTATATGTCTAAGTTTCTTTAAGCCTTTGCTCATAAGCCCGGCTAAGGTTTTCCGTAATTATCGGCAAACTTTAATTTAGCTGTTGATCAGCATGTTGCTTTACCTGTAATTGTGATGGAAAAACAAAAACGGCCCTGTAAAATTGATGTTTGCTTTTTACAGATAAATACGTTCCAAACCAGCCTCCCGGGCTATATTTACAGCATCAAGCACCTCATCGGGCGTAACGCGTCGTGAAAGTTTCTTATGGCGCATCGCCTTATGTGCGGGATAATACTGGTCCATGATATTCAGGAAGGTATCCTGTGATATTTCTTCGGCAATAAATCGGACAACTTCCCCGGTCCCCGCAAGGCCTTCTGGAAGAAGAAGGTGCCTAACCAAAAGACCGCGTTCTGCAACGCCTGTTTTGCTGACCACAAGATCACCAACCTGGCGATGCATTTCCTTTACCGCTTCTTTAGCAACAGTGAAATAATCGGGCACGCTGCTGTATTTCTCTCCGGCATGATCGTCCCCGTACTTCAGGTCCGGCATGTAAATATCCACAACGCCCTCCAATAATTGCAGAGCTTCGATAGAATCATAACCTCCCGTATTATATACAAGGGGTATTCTCAGGCCTTTGGGCACAGCCAGGACCAAAGCCTTCAAAATCTGAGGGACAAAGTGGCTGGGAGAAACCAGGTTTATGTTGTGACAGCCCAATTCCTGAAGTTCAAGCATGGCCCCGGCAAGGGCGGACACAGTGAGAAGCCTCCCGGCTCCTTGGCTGCTGATCTCATAATTTTGGCAGAAGCAGCAAGCGAGGTTGCAGTATGTAAAAAATATAGTCCCTGAGCCATACCGCCCCACCAGGACATCCTCTTCACCAAAGTGCTGGCCCCAGCTTGAAACTGCCGCTTCCAGTCCACCCCGGCAAAATCCTTTTTCTCCCTGCAGACGGTCAACCCGGCACTGCCTAGCGCAAACCGTACAACTGCTTAACAGGGAAAATGCTTTCCCGGCCTTATCTTCCAGTTCTTCCAAAGTGAGCTTAAGGTAACAGGACATTATTTTATACTTAATTACCCTCCCGGCTGCATTAATCTTCTAGCTATATTCTACCCGATCAGCAAGGCAGCCTTCAAACATCGATGCAGCCCAAACATGACAAAAACCGGATTTTATAAAAACCGGGGAATAACGGCTTTTTTTAAGATAAAATTTGCAAACTTTTTTCAAAAGCTTTATTTCAACTTGAGCTCTACAAGATCAAGTTTGCTTCCGTCCATGGCGCTTGGCTGAAACAACTTCAGCTTTGCTGCATCTTCGGGCAGTTCATTTAAGACAAGTTCGAAATAACCCCAGTTCGGGCCGCCCGCGGCAGCAGTGATTGATCCATTAGTCAGCTTGTTCCCCGATTCATCCTGAATCTCATATCCTACTGTCGCTTCAAAAACACGGGCAATACCCCTTGCTTTGATCCCATTTTGACCTGTCATCAGCGATGAAACTATGATATTGCTGTTACCGGACCGATTAATGGAAGAAAGCATCTTAATAAAAACGGTTTTGTTCCATGAATTATTAATGGTAAAGAAGGCTGATCTGCCTGTCGGTAGCCCGGTCATATCCTGAAGTATTCAGGCAGATATTGAAGCTTGAAGAAGTTTGTTCAAGTCTAATATAGTTATTTTCGCTGAGGTATTCCACAGCAAGATTGATTTTCTTGGGATCAAAATCTTCAAAGATATAATACAGTTCAACATCGGAAACATAGAATTTGAAGGTACCGTTTTCTTCAGCCATTAGTGCAAGTTTTTTCAAGATCAGTTTGCTCAATCTCTGTATAAACATGGCTTTCAACTCCTTACCCTTTGTTACACTTGTTTTGTATTTGACATAGATAAAATATTTCCTTCGACGAAGTTTGTCTTTTAATGTCACATACAAAAAAACAATATGCGTTTATCCAAGGATAAATAACAAAATTTTTAATGCATTTTTGTTAGATAACGGATCTTTAATGGTATAAGGTTTACCAACCAAGGAAACAATAGGGTGAGAAAGGTAGGTGAGACCAATGAAATGCAACCTGGAAGATTGTTACCATAACAAGAATAAACAGTGCCAAGCCGAGGAAGCCGACGAATTAAGCAATAGTGAAGGATGTATGTCTGAAAACTGCCCTTCTTTTAAGCCCAAAAGCAAACAGAGCTGATTATAAAAAGGAGGGCTTTCCGTGGGGAAGCCCTCCTCTAATGTTATGTTTATTCCCACTATGTCACCGGATAACCCCTTACAAAATTATTCCAATACTAAAACGTTTTTATCAATACTTAACTGAAAGCTCGTTTATTTATTGACAATAATAACACCGGCAACGATTAGCGCAGCGCCAACAAGCTTTTGTATAGAATAATTTTCCCCAAGCAGTGTTACGGCAAGGATCAATGTAACAATTGGAAACGACGCTGTAATCGGTGTGATAACCGAAGCCTCACCAATTTTTAAGGCATAAAAATAAGCCATCTGCCCTAAAAAGGCTGCAAAGATTCCCTCGCCTATCATAAAAGAAGCAGACCGGAGATCGACCTGGGATAAGGCTGTCATTTTCCCGGTCAATATACCGGTGACCAGCAAGACAACTGCTACAGATATGCTTCTTATTGTCAGCGCAGAGAAAGGTTCCAGCGAAACAAGTCCTGTCTTGGCAAATAACGGCCCAATACCCCAGCAAAGCATTGCCAGAAAAGAAAAAACTATTGATTTCATTTCAAGTGTCTCATCCTTACTTATTTTTTGATTTAAATCCAGTAGGTTTATCTTATCCGTACAAATACCAAAAAACAACAGAATTATCCAACAACGGATATATATTTCTAATTTCTAATATTAAAGTAGGAAAAAAAAGAATAACATAGAATTTACTTTTTATAGACCTAAATTTTACTTGCCAGCAACCATAATTAAAGTCAGGTGATAAATTTTGGAAGAAATGAAGAAAATAATAGGCTTCAGGCTGAAAAACTTAAGAAAAACCAGAGGGCTTAAAAGGGAAGGGCTGGCAAAAATAATCGGTGTCAGCGTATCCGCCATCAGGGATTGGGAACAGGGAATTCATAGCTTCGCGGACGGAATCGATTTGCAACATTCTACCGATGTTTTGGGTGTGCGCTTTTCTTGACTTTTTCAAAGCCACTTATTATCTGGAATAAGAATCAAATTCAACCGTCGGTCAGAAACCAGCTTTTTCGCAGAATTTAAGCAAAGAAGTAGGTATTCTGTTGAAAAAAGCCGTCTCAGCCTGCCTGATTGCCTTACATGTCGTATTTTCTTTTTGCATTACTGCAGGAATTTCGGCGAACCAAGCTACAAATAAACAGGAAACAGCTGGCTTGCTGATCGTTAACGGACGTGTCGTAACTATGGACGGAGATAAGACCTACTTCCCTTCGGGGACAGTAGCCGTTAAAGACGGGCGGATTATTGCGGCAGAGGCAAGCGGCGCCATTGATGGAAGGTTTAAAGCAAAAAATGTCATTGACGCTTCCGGAAAAATAATTATACCGGGGCTGATCAAATTGGGCAGACCTGGTTAGAGGTTTTAATGATTTTAAATTCTTTTAAGCCTGGGGTTCAGGATAGTCTCGTGTAAAGCAAGGGAAATTAAGAACAGGATCAGAATGACCGTAACAAACAGAATCAAAGGACCTCCCCCGGCAGCCCCCCTGGCAACTAAAGCAGCCTTTTTAACAGAAGGGATCATCCAAGGGAACACATAAGCCTGAAGAACCGTAATTAATCCGACAATTACAGTTAAAAAGATACTATGGGGCAGAGTAAACCGGAAAAGGTCGCCTTCCCGCCCCGTCAGGCCTGTAGAAGACGTGCCGACAACAATACTCTGTGGAGAAATCATTTTCCCCATTACACCGCCTGATGAATTTGCCGCAACAGTAAGCACCGGGTTAATCCCTGTTGATTGCGCCGTGACCTGCTGCATCTTGGCGAATAAAGCGTTGGAAGAAGTGTCGCTTCCAGTGATGAATACACCCAGCCAGCCCAGGAAAGCTGAGAGGAAGGGGAAAATTGTCCCCGCAACCGTAAATGCCTTGCCAAGCGTGGGCGTCATACCCGACCAGTTGGCGACATAAGAAAACCCCAGTACCAGAGCTATTGTCAAAAGGGCGAAGCGAAGGCTTTTCAAAGTATCCGCAAAAATCCTGTACATTTCGGCAGCTTTTATCCTTAAAACAAAAGCTGTGATTAACCCCGCTATTAATATGGCCGTTCCTGTGCCTGAAAGCCAGTTGAAAGTATAGATAACCTCCAAAGGTTTGCCGCCGATGATTATTGCCTTGTTCAGGGCGCTGAAAACAATGGGGATATTGACCCTGTCCAGCAGTGTTTTAACCGGGCTTAGGCCCCAGTCAGCAATTAGAATGGTAAGGATGATAAACGGCAGCCAGGCCTTGAAAATAGCGGCTGCACTGTGCACAGCAACATTTCCTGCAGGCGCCCGCTCCGGTTCGTCTTTAAATTTCCAGATACTTTTCGGCTGCCAGACTCGCAAAAAGAGGACCAGGGCAATCATGGAGGTCAGGGAGGAGAGAATGTCCGGCAGCATCGGACTTAAATAGTTTGAAGAAAACCATTGCACTGCAGCAAAAGAAACTCCGCTGACCGCAATTGCCGGCCAAATTTCCTTTGCGCCTTTCCAACCGGACATAACGAAGACCAGCCAGAAGGGAACAAACAAAGACAGGAAAGGGAGCTGCCGACCGATCATCTGGCTTATCGTCATAGCGTCAATTCCTGTAACTGCGCCTGCTGTAATAACTGGTATGCCGACTGCTCCCCAGGCGACAGGGGCGGTATTGGCAATAAGGCAGATGCCGGCCGCATATAAAGGGTTAAAACCGAGGCCGACCAGCATTGCGGCTGTAATGGCCACCGGAGTCCCGAAGCCCGCAGTTCCCTCAAGAAAAGCACCAAAGGAAAAAGCAATCAGAAGCGCCTGCAGCCTCCGGTCATTCGTAATAGAGGTAATTGATCCTCTGATAATTTCAAACTGCCCCGTCCGCACCGTCAGGTTGTATAAAAAAACAGCCGTTAAAACAATCCATCCAATAGGCCACAATCCGAACAGAGCGCCGTAAAAAACAGACAGAACAGAAAACTTAACCGGCATACCGTGAAATGCGCAAGAAACCAGAATTGCCAGGGCAACGGTAAAAAGAGCGGCAAGATGGGCCTTCATTCGCAAAGTTGCCAAAGCAAAAAGAAAAAACAAAATAGGGATAGCGGCAATTAAAGCGGAAACGGCCAAATTTCCGGAAGGATTAATGGTTTGCACCCAGCTCATCTAATTCCCAACCTTTCTTCTTTATGATTTGAACAACTCTGTCCGGTACGTCTTTAGATCATTGATGGTTTTGCTTTGATTATTTTAAGAAGGTTGCCAGGCTCAGTAACAGGTTCCCGGCAGGAATAATCTTCACACAGATATGCCGTGGTCTTACCATTCATTGCCCGGTAATTACCCAGGTAAGAAACTGCCAACAGCAATTCCTTGTTTTCTTCCTCATTAAAAGAAAGTTGTGACCGCTTAGGCAAAATTTTTTTTCAAAGGGTCCAGGAATTCTTTTGCCTCATTATTTTTCCCCCCGGCTACAACAATTATTTGCCTGGGAGGCCAGAGGGCAAATTGCCAGGCGGTCAGTAAAAAGGTATAACCGGCAGGGTGCTCGCTGACTTTCCCGGCAAAGCTGCGCATCTGATTCCAGGAAAGATCCCTGTAACGCTGATTTCCGGTATACAAAGCCAAACGGGATAGGATATACGCCGCCACAGAATTCCCGGAAGGCATGGCTCCGTCATATATTTCCTTGGGGCGGTTGATTAAAGCCTCTGCGTCGTTCCCGGTAAAGAAAAAACTTCCGGAATCCGCATCCCAAAAGAGATCTCTGATCCGTGAGCGCCAAAGCCTTTTCCAAATAGGACGCTTCAAAGGTTGCGCCGTAAAGTTCAAGCAAGCCCCAGATAAAAAACGCATAATCGTCCAGGTAAGCTTTTAACGCCGATTCACCATTGCGGTAACGGGCCAGCAGACATCCTTTTTCGTCACGCAGGTTTTTCAAAATAAAGCCGGCAGCCCTTACGGAAGCATTTTTTCTTCCGCAGAATTTAATACTGAGGACCCTTTCGCCAGCGCGGCGATCATCAGGCCGTTCCAGGAAGTTAGAATTTTATCATCCCTGGCCGGATGGACTCTAATTACAACATCATAAATATTTATGCCCGAAAAACTATAACTTATGGATAAATAAAAAAATCCTTAAAATTGTTATGATCTTTGCAATCTTTGCAATTGGTTCACCCTGCTTCCCTTTAATCGATATAATAGTCTGTGATGTTGACGGACTTAAATTTATTAATGACACGCGGGGGCATAGCGCCGGAGACGCCCTGATAATATCCGCCGCCGAAGCAATCAGGTCTTCCTTCCGGGCTGAAGATGTGGTGTCCCGCATCGGCGGCGACGAGTTTCCCGTTCTTTTATTGAACTGCGACAGCAAGGCTGTAGAAAAAGCCTGCCTGAGGATAAGGCAAAATGTTTCCCAACACAGTGAAAAAACCCTGAATGCTATTTGAGTATTTCAATTGGTTACGCAGTCAGCAATGGTAAAAAGGTCAGCGCAACAGACTTATTCAAAGAAGCCGACAATAAAATGTATCAGGAAAAGCTGTATAGCAACCATTCCACCCGCAGCGAAGTAATCCGGACACTGATGAAATCGCTGGAGATGAGAGATTTCATTGCTGAAGGCCATGTAGACCGTCTTCAGGTCTTGATTTAAAACGTGGCTGAAGTTATAGATTTGCCCAATGGAAAAATTATAGACATGTATCTCTTAGCCCAATTTCACGATATCGGCAAAGTAGGCATACCGGAGAATATCCTTTTTAAGCAGGGTCCTCTGACTCCCGATGAACTTGCTGAAATTCACCGCCACAGTGAAATCGGACACAGGATTGTTCAGTCCACACCGGATTTGGTCAGAATAGCTACTGGATACTGAAACACCATGAATGGTGGAATGGTGAGGGATACCCCTTCGGCCTGAAAGGGGAAGAAATACCTCTTGAATGCCGGATTATGGCCATAGTGGACACCTATGATTCGATGACTTCCGACAGACCTTACAGAAAAGCGCTGCCCCCCGAGAACGCGATCGCAGAACTTTACCGGTATTCAGGAACTCAGTTTGATCCCTTTTTGGTAGATAAATTCGTTGAAATAAGTTGAAATAATAAGAAGTAAACAGTGCAAAATATCTTCGGAAAACAAAACAGGATCTTAGGAGTTGACGGAAATAATAAGATGCCTCACAGTAAAATGATATGCGCAAACTGATCGCCGCGATTGTTCTTCTGCTTCTTTTCCTTATGCTTGTGTTCAAAGAAGCTCAGAAAAAGCAGGACCTTGCTGTTGTTCAGGGAGAAACCCCGTCTCTGTTAGTCCTTGCCCTTGCCGCCGCCGGAAGAGGCGAGTTTGGAAGCGGTGAGTTCCAGGGAAGACTTAATAAACTCGACCTTTCTCTTCTTGAGCCGGGAGACATTTTACTGGGCGGCAACCATGGAAGCTCTTACGGTATTTTCACACACGCCGGTCTATACGCAGGGGATAACCAGGTTGTAGATATGGGCGCCAGCAGCGGAGTTTATCTTACGGAGGCTCAAGATTATTATAATTACGATTGGGCTGCCATCTTAAGGGTAAAGGCCGGTTCAGGGCAAAAAAAGGCTGCAGTTGATTATGCTCTTTCTCAAACCGGAAAACCTTTTTTTATTCTTGCCCCGCGAAAAGAAGACGGACTTTGGTACTGCACAAAATTAATCTATCATTCCTATTTGCGTCAGGGAATAAATCTTGAATCGGCAAAGGAATACTGGATTCTTCCTGATTCGCTTTTAAAAAGCTCCCTTATTGACGTAATTTGTTATTCAAGGGGGTAACACCGCATGCCCGGTCTTCCATTCCGAAATTATGTGGATCTCCGAACCATTCTGTTTTTATATCTGCTTCACTTCTTCTTTATTTGTTTAACAGTGGTTACGCTTAATTTGATAACCGCTTCATTTATTACCTGGCTTATTTACCTGTCGCTTCTCTTCTTACTCGGATACAAACATGCGGCAAATAAAAACAGGCCGTTGGCTTCATCCTTTATCGGCGGAGCCTTCGGTCAGCTTCCCGCAATAATCCTTTCTTTAATTATAATTGCCGGAATCTTTTCAGGCAGCTACTATCGCTTATTTGTTTTTGACGCGTATGATTTTCTCCTGCAGGTATGGCACACTTCACTGGCGCCGGTTTTCACTCTTCTGCCTTCATCAAGTATGCTCGGAATCCCTTTGTATTACTGGGTTACAATTGCCGCCTCATTTTTTTACCCGTCAGTCTTCTTCCTTGGAGCTGTTTTTGGCTTCCTTTCAAGAACTAAAACATCCCCTGCATGTTGACGGTCTTATCTATCTCCTGCTGCAGCTCGGCAGGCAGCCCCATTATATCTACATTTAAAAACCCCCTGACGATTGCGGCAGTAGCGTCGCCCTCGCTCATGCCGCGTGACATCATGTACTCAATTTCCTCCTGGGCAATCTTACCCACGGCCGCTTCATGCGAAAGATCAACCCCGGAGACCCTTCCCTCCAGTTCCGGAACCGCATAGATCAGACCTTTTTTCGACAGAATCAGGCCGTGGCACTCGAGATGGCCTTTTGAATCGGCTACTTCTCCCACGATGTGTCCCCGGTTGATCACATCACCGCCTGTAGTTATAGTACGGGCAATCATTTCCGCCCTTGTACCGGGAGCTTTTAAATAAACCCTTGATCCCACATCCATAAATGACCCCGGCACGGCGACCAGGATGGTGTTATAGCGGGCAACGGCGTTTGCCCCCAAAAGAAATGTTGTGGGATACATCTGCAGGGTTTTAACCGGCTTCATACAAACATAATTTGACAAAAACACACCGTTTTCCTCAACAATAGTGGCGCTGCGCGGCCTAACAGCAAATTCCTCGGCCCAGTTATGGATCATGGTAAAGCTCAGCTTGGCGCCTTTTTTTACATAAAACTCGGAAACTCCGATGTGCAGGCCGGCTTTTACTTCATGTGAAGAAGCGCATCCTGAAATAATGTGCAGCTCCGAACCTTCCTCGGCGATTACTATATTGTGCACCTCCTGTGCCAGCCCATTCTGGGCTGTGAACAGGCAGGCCTGCAGGGGAAAGGCTGTTTTAACACCCGGCAGGACGCGGATAAAATAACCATGCTCCTGGTGCAGCTCCACCCTGGCAGTATATTTGTCCGTATCCACCGCCACAGCGCGCCAGTAGTAATCCTCCAGCCAATCGTATTTCTCTCGAGCTTCACTGGTGCTCATAATTTCCAGGCCATCCTGAAAAATATCCTGATGTACAACCGAGTGGTCTATCTGCATAAAACTGCCGGACCGCCCCTTTATATCCGGGTCTACCCCGGCGGTTAGGAGTTCTTTTTTATCAAGCTCTGATAAAGAAGAAAGGTCTTTTATATTTGAGTGCAAGTGCGCCTCGTGGATAAACCGGCCAAGATCGAGATCTTCGCCGAAAAGAGCTGTTTTCTTGACCGCATCACGGGCCCTTTGAAGTTTGTTTTCCCTTGCCCCTTTCATTTCTTCACTGTCCTTTCTGTGTTAGACCATGCAGCGCATGCATTCCTGGTAACCCATATCCTGGATGCACCTCAAAGTTTCACGCGGGTTGCCGTGGCAGGATAAAAACCCGTCATACAGCACGTGCCCAACATCAGCGTCTACATAATTTAAAATATATCCCGTATGGGTAATCAGCAGGCCTGCTTTGGCTCTTTTGCTTCTTCTCTCCCGGGAAGACGCAGCGTGGTCCTTGCCAGGTTTGCGCTCTAAAAGTTCATTGATCACTTCGCCGATCAAGGATATGCTTTCCAGGTCAACGCCCGATTCCGGTTCGTCCAATAAAATCAGGTCCGGATT
This sequence comes from Desulfotomaculum sp., assembly GCA_003485325.1. Lineage (GTDB taxonomy): Bacteria > Bacillota > Desulfotomaculia > Desulfotomaculales > Nap2-2B > 46-80. Next base: position 37,877 of record DMZI01000016.1, on the reverse strand, counting down.
TTGCGCCATCAGCTGGAGCAGCTCGGATCTTTTAATTTCCCCGCCGGAGAAACCGGAATTTAAATCCCTGTCTAAAAAACTTTCAAAATTTAGGCGGTTGGCCATCTCCTCTAACTGAATCTCCTTGCCCGGACTGCACAGGGCAACCATCTGGCGGGTTTTTAAGCCCTTTATTGTCGGCGGCCGTTGAAAAGACATCCCTATTCCCAACCTTGCTCTTTCATCAATACTCATTCCGGTTATATCCCGGCCCTTGAAATTAATCGTCCCTTCTGTCACGCGGTAGTTTGAAAACCCCATTAGAGTCATCAGCAGCGAGGTTTTACCGGAGCCGTTCGGGCCAAAAAGAACATGAACCTCACCTGGTTTGATTTCCAGGTTAACTTCCTTTAATACCTCCCTGTCCCCCAAGCTGACTTTCAAATTTTCAATTCTTAACACGGTCCAATCACCCGTTTCGCTTTATTAAATCAAACTAAAATCCTTTGTCTATCTTTAAGCCAGGTCGAAATAAAGGCCTACTTCCCCATGTTTTAAGGTAATCACGTCTCCCTGCTTTATTTCTCCCCTGACTATCTTTCGTGAAAGCTGCGTCTCTACTTCCTGTTGAATTACCCTTTTTAACGGCCTTGCGCCAAACTCGGGCTCATAGCCTTTCTGAGCCAGATAACCTACGGCGCTTTCCTCCCATTGCAGGGAGCAATTTATAGTCTGGGCAAGACGCAGGTTAAGTTTTTTCAATAATAAAATGGCAATCTGCCTGATTTGCTCCCTTTCCAGCGCATGAAAAACAATTACTTCGTCCATCCGGTTTAAGAATTCAGGCCTGAAATACTGCCTTAATAAGGCTAAAACGCTTGCCTTCATTTTATCGTAATCGCCGCCTATTTCCTGGCGGTTGAGTATCTCCTGGCTCCCGATATTTGAGGTCATGATAATAATAGTATTGCGAAAATCCACCGTCTTGCCCTTGCCATCTGTCAACCTCCCGTCATCAAGTATCTGGAGAAGGACATTGAAAACATCATTGTGAGCTTTTTCAATTTCGTCGAACAGAACTACGCAATACGGCTTCCGCCTGACCGCTTCTGTAAGCTGCCCCCCTTCTTCATAGCCAACATACCCCGGAGGTGCGCCAATCAGTCTGGCTACAGTATGTTTTTCCATATATTCGGACATGTCCAACCGGATCATATTTCGTTCATCGTCAAACAGAGCCTCAGCAAGCGCCCGGCCAAGTTCTGTTTTTCCCACACCGGTCGGTCCTAAAAAGATAAAACTGCCCACCGGCCGGTTCGGATCCTTGATGCCGCCGCGCGCTCTGATTACAGCGTCGGTGACTGCGCTTACCGCCTCATCCTGCCCAATAACACGCTCATGCAAAATTTCTTCAAGGCGAATCAGTTTTTCCTTTTCGCCTTCCATAAGTTTGCTTACGTTTATGCCTGTCCACCGGCTGACCACCTTAGCAATATCTTCTTCATCAACTTCCTCTTTGAGCAGCATCTTATGCTTTTGCTGGCCTGCAAGCGATTCTTCCTCCGCCTTGAGCTTTCTCTCCAGTTCATTCAGGCGGCCGTATTTAAGTTCGGCCATCCTGTTTAAATCATATTCCCTTTCCGCCTTTTCCATTTCCATCCTGGTTTCCTCAATTTCCTGCTTGAACTGCCTAATCCTGGTGATAACCTGTTTTTCAACATTCCACTGAGCTTTTAAATCAGCGGCTTCATTTCTTAAAACCTCGAGTGTTTCCTCAATCTTTTTCAGGCGCTCCTGGGAACCCTGATCCTTTTCTTTTTTCAAGGCGGCTTTCTCAATCTCAAGCTGCATAACTCGCCGGTTTACCTCGTCCAGCGCCGTGGGCATGCTGTCAATTTCCGTGCGCAGGCGGGCGGTGGCTTCGTCTACCAGATCAATGGCTTTATCGGGAAGAAAACGGTCTGTTATATACCGGTCCGATAGAACTGCGGCAGCCACCAGGGCGGAATCCTGAATTCTGACGCCGTGAAAAACTTCATACCGTTCCTTTAAGCCGCGCAGGATAGAAATAGTATCCTCGACCGAAGGGGGGTTTACCAGAACAGGCTGGAAGCGCCTTTCCAAAGCTGCGTCCTTTTCGATGTGCTTTCTATACTCATCAATGGTTGTCGCCCCAATACACCGTAATTCGCCGCGCGCAAGCATCGGCTTGAGCAGGTTCCCGGCATCCATTGCGCCCTCCGCAGCCCCTGCGCCTACAACAGTATGCAACTCATCTATAAAAAGGATTACTCTTCCTGAAGATTCCTGAACTTCTTTCAATACCGCCTTCAGCCTTTCCTCAAATTCACCCCTGTATTTGGCGCCTGCAATCAGCGCTCCCATGTCAATAGAAATTAACTTCTTTTCCTTCAACCCCTCGGGAACATCCCGGGCAACGATCCTTCTGGCCAGTCCCTCCACAATGGCTGTCTTACCGACTCCAGGTTCGCCGATTAAGACCGGGTTATTTTTGGTGCGCCTGGACAAAATCTCAATGACCCGGCGTATTTCATCGTCCCTGCCGATTACAGGATCAATTTTCCCGGCGCCGGCCAGGCTGGTCAAATCCCTCCCATACCGCTCCAGGGACTGGTATGTCTCTTCAGGGTTATCAGATTCCACTCTCTGGTTGCCCCTTATGGAGCGCATAGAATTCAGCAGTCTGTCCCTGGTTATGCCCATCTGCTTAAAAAGGTTTCCCAGATCCCATTCAGCCATCTCGGCCAAAGCCAACAGCAGGTGCTCGACGCTAATAAAATCATCCTTTAAGAGCTGCGCTTCTTTATCAGCCTGCGCCAGGACCCTGGAGAGGGCGGCATTGATCCGCATTTCGCCTTCGTAGCCGGAAACAGCAGGTATCTTTTTCATTAAACCCGACAAACCGCTTTTTAGGGCTGCCAGGTCTGCCCCCGAACCCGTAATTATTCGTGCCGCCAGCCCATCTTGCTGAACGAGCAGCGCCTGCAAAAGATGTTTCTGGCCGACCTCCTGGTGGTTTTTTTCAGCGGCAAGCTGCTGAGCGGCAGACAAGGCTTCTCTTGATTTCTGTGTAAAACGGTTAATATCCATAAAATCACCTTTTTCTAAGTTGTTCAATCTCTTCCTGGAGCTTTTCAATTTGTTCAAGAAGATCGAGAATAATAGCCGCGCCCTGCCAGTTCAAGCTTAAAGAACTTTTTAACCTGATGATTTTCCTCACCCGGTACAAATTTTCCGGGCCGATACATCCGTCGATAACTTCCACAATACCTAACTCGCTGAGCTTCTCAATTATTTCAGGATGTACTTCTAACTCGTTGACATCAAGCATTTCTTCCTTGATATTATGAAGATACACCTGTAATGAATATTTAGTCATTGATCTCTACCCCGTTTTAGTTTCTTTAAGCTGCCGGTATATTCTTTTCTGCTCTTCGGTGAGAAATTCCGGAATGTCGATTACAATGCGAACATATTGATCTCCCCGGCCTCCGCCTTTGATGGGCATTCCCTTTTCTTTCAGCCTGAGCCTTCTTCCTGACCGGCTTCCTGCAGGAACTGTCATTGTAACGGGGCCGTCAAGCGTCTGCACAGATACTTTAGTCCCTAATACTGCATCTTCAGGAGAAATGACAACTTCCGTCTCCAGGTTGTTGTCTTTTAAGGTAAAAAAGGGGTGCGGTAGGATATGCACCTTAAGATACAGGTCTCCCCTTTTGCCTCCCGAAAGGCCTTCCCCGCCCTGACCCCTCAGGCGTATGCGGCTTCCCTCAGAAAGGCCAGGTGGAACCTTAACCTGCAGTGTTTTTGTTTCCGGCAATGTTCCGGTTCCCCCGCAAGCCGGGCAAAAACCTTTGCCCTGGAATCCCGTGCCGCTGCACATATGGCAGATAGCGCCGTTGGAAATTTGAAAACCTTTGGTCGTGCCGTGGTATACCTCTTCCAGAGTAAGCTCTATCTCACTCTCTACATCCCGGCCGTTCACAGCCTTGGAACGGTAAGCTGTCTCGGCCTTATTAAAGCGATCTCCGAAAAGTGTTTGAAAGAATTCGCTAAAGCCTCCGCCTTTTAAATCGGCATTCGAGTAAAAATGAACATCTTCACCTGCTCCGGAAGGAGGCCCAAAATCCTGCGCCTGCCAGTTGCTGCCCAGATGGTCATATTTTGCCCTTCTCTCGGGATCGCTGAGAACCTCGTATGCCTCATTAATCTTTTTGAATTTTTCTTCTGCATCCTTTTTCTTTTTGCCCGCATGTAGATCAGGGTGCCATTTACGGGCAAGTTTCCGGTATGCGGCCTTGATTTCTTTTTCCGTAGCGCCCCGGTTAATACCCAGGGTTTCGTAGTAATCCTGGTAATCTGCCGCCATTTTTTATCCCCCAATTAAACCTGTTATGTCAGCTGTTTTTTTCGGCCTTCCTAAAAATAATGGCGGTTCAAACCTTTTGCATTCCATATAAAGTTTCTCACCTGCAGCGTTAATTTAACTAAAAAACACACGCAGGATCAAAGGCTGCAAAATGGCCGGTACCGCCTATTACCCCATATATGTATTAAGTCGCGGCGCCGTTTTAACCCCGGTTCTTCAACCAGGGCATCATTGACCGCAACTCGGCTCCCACTATCTCGATCAGGTGCTCCTTTTCCCTTTCCCTCAAGGCCTGAAAAACTGGTCGGTTGGCCAGATTCTCGAGAATCCATTCCCGTGCAAATTCCCCGGTTTGAATTTCTTCCAGAATACATTCCATTTCTTCCCGTACGGCGCCGTTGATTAACCTCGGTCCCCTTGTCAGATCCCCGTATTCAGCAGTGTCGCTGATCGAGTAGCGCATCATCGACAGGCCTTGCTCGTACATTAAATCAACGATTAGCTTTAATTCGTGAAGACATTCAAAATAAGCTATCTCCGGCTGATAACCGGCTTCGACCAGCACTTCAAACCCTGTTTTGACAAGAGAAGTCACACCGCCGCAAAGCACACACTGCTCACCAAACAGATCGGTTTCGGTTTCCTCCCTGAAAGTTGTTTCAATTACACCCGCCCGGGTTGCGCCAATGCCCCAAGCGTAAGCTAAGGCCAGTTCATGCGCCTTGCCGGTATAGTCCTGGAAGACAGCCAACAGGGCAGGCACGCCCCTACCTTCGGTGTACATCCTGCGAACCAGGTGACCGGGACTTTTGGGTGCGATCATCGTCACGTCAATATTTGCCGGCGGGACAATCTGGTGGAAATGGATATTGAAACCGTGGGAAAACATCAGGGCGTTTCCCTCTTCCAGTCCTTCCACAACCTCTTTTTTATAAACTTCAGCCTGATACTGGTCAGGAACCAGGAATTGGATAATATCGGCGGCCTTCGCCGCCTCCGCCGCGCTTGTAACATTAAGGCCGTCTTTTACAGCCTGTTCCCAGGCAGCGGTCCCCTTTAATTCCCCTACAATAACGTCCAGGCCGCTGTCTTTCAAATTCTGCGCCTGAGCATGACCCTGGCTTCCATAACCGATCACTGCTATTTTCTTGCCGCGCAGGGCATCCATTTTTACATCCGAATCATACAAAACTTTTGCCAACTCATTAACCTCCTAAATTTTAACTTAATATAAACGGCTTAGAGATAATTCGACTTTAGTACATTTTTTTCCTTCTTTATTTTTTCCAGGAAGCTCATTTTAAAACATAAACTTTAATTTTACCGGTAATTTTAAACCGGAAGGAAATAGCCCAAATCCAGAGAAATCTTTAATATAGGCTTCCAAATTTAAAATGTTTCTGAAGATAAATATAAAATGAAAGGAAGTCTTATTTTTAGACTAAACTTTAAGGAGGTATCACTGATGAGTAATTGCGCTAACTGCGGTCAGTTCTCATGTTGGGACGGGCGGCTGGAAAAGATGCCGGATCACTGCCCCATGCGGGATCATCAGGAATTATACGAGGAAACGCTCCGCGAGTACGAAAAGGAAGACAACAAGAATATCAGCTATAACTCTGCACTGGTCGAATCGGAAGGCTACTGCATCTGGACGAGGCTGGAGGAAATTATCGAATTCAGCTGGCGGGCTGGTTTTAAAGAACTGGGGCTTGCTTTTTGTGTGGGTCTGCGAAAAGAGGCGCGGCAGGTATCCAAAATATTACAGGATGCCGGCTTTAAGGTAACCTCTGTAGTATGCAAAACAGGAGCTCAGGGCAAAGAAAAACTGGGTCTGAATGACAGCCAGAAAGTTCGGCCCGGTCAATTCGAACCTATGTGCAATCCCATAGCCCAGGCCGGACTTTTAAAAGAAGCAGGAACAGAGTTAAATATTCTACTGGGATTGTGTGTGGGACACGACACGCTTTTTATCCGCTACTCGGCAGCCCCGGTGACAGTTCTTGCAGTAAAGGACCGGGTTCTTGCCCATAACCCACTTGGAGCAATCTATGCAGAGAATTATTTTGCGGCAAAATTTGCCAGCCACCAGAAGCGAACTGCTGTAGAAACCGGCGACGAGATATCACAACAGGTACTGGAAGCTGTTAAAAAAGCAGCCGTCGATGGTAAGTTAACCTGTTCGGGGGCACGCCAGCTGGCTGCAAAACTGAAAGTAAGGCCCCGTACAGTGGGAAATGCCTGCAACAGCCTGAAAATAAAGCTCAAAGCCTGCGAACTAGGCTGTTTTTAAAAGCAGGTTTTTGCCTTACTGCCCAAATCAACCCTTTCTCCGTGGGTGAAGATAATAAATTTGTCCTCTTTGACGGCGCCTACTACGGTGATACCTTTTTCACGCGCCAGCTCAATCGCCTGATCGGTAGGATAGTCCCGGGAAATAATCACCGGTACCCCGATACGCAGGAGTTTTGTGATAATTCCGGAAGAAACCCGGCCGCTGAAAAACACCAGTTTATCGGATGAAGGTATTTCCTCGAAGAAAGTAAAACCAACCATCTTGTCTATTGCGTTAAATCTGCCGATGTCTTCAAAAAGCCGGATAATTTTGCTGTTCGTGCACAGGGCCGCTCCGTGAGTGGCCCTTGTTGACGCCAAAAGCACAGAGAGGTAATCGAACTGAAGATTCAGGCCGATTACCTGTTCATATGATACAACAAGATCGGATACGACCGGATTTAGAGCCTCTTCATAGCCTTCCGGCCGCAGGGAAGGCCACCTGCTTTTAGAACTGGTACCAATAGGCCTTATGAAATCCTCCTCTTTCGGTTCGTAGGCAAGCGTCTCTACCATAAGCAAACTGCTGTTATCGCTTAAGAAAATCCGTTTTAATTCATCTTTTTTACGGAGATACCCCTCTGTAAAAAGAAAGCCAAGGGCAAGTTCCCGCAGTGAATCCTGAATACAGTCTATAACTCCAAGTTCCTGACCGTTGAAGAGAAGGTTAACCTGTCTTTCCTTGACCACCACATCCTGTAAGATAGTCGATTTTTTACTATCCACCTCTGTTGTCTCGATAACTACCTTTGAAGTAGGCGTCATTTTTTTAAGCCCTCTTTATTTTCTAACGCAACCCTTTGATCGTTTGAATAAACGTTAAACTTATCAGGACGGGCAAATCCAATAACTGTTATGCCTAACTGTTTTGCTATGCCAAGCGCCATATCTGTGGGGGCGCCGCGGGAAATAATCATGGGTGATTTGATACGGGCAATTTTAATGATTATTTCCGAGGAAATTCGCCCGCTGAAAACAATTACTTTATCATCTAAAGAAATTCCTTTCAAAAGGCAGTATCCAACCATTTTATCCACTGCATTATGCCTTCCGATATCCTCGAAGGTGCAGATAACTTCTTTACTCGTGCAAAGGGAAACACCATGGGTACCGCCGGTAGATCTGAAAACGACGGTGTTTTTTTCAATTTCCTCGCTCAAGTGAAGAATTTCGTCAACGGTTAAAACCAGGCCGCTCTCTGCAGGCTTAATCTTGAGCATATCGTCCACAAGATAAAATGTAGTTTTCCCTTTCCCGCTGCAGGTTGTCACGTACCGTTTGCGCAAATCTTCATCTGAAGGAATCCGGCCATCCGCTTCCACCCGGATAATTCCCTCTTCCTCATTTACGGAAACTGCCCGGAGATCTTTTCTTTCCTGAAAAATCCCCTCCGAATAAAGAAAACCGACCGCAAGCTCTTTTAAGTGAACAGGAGAACAAACAATCGCAGCCAGTTCTTTGCCGTTCACAAAAAGGGTTATCGGCCTTTCCTTAATAATCACATCCTGTAATACAGACAGCCCGCTGTGGTTATATCGCCTGACTTCGATTGAGGTTGTGTAATCCGGCAAACTTTATAACACCCCACAGTTTATTTTACCGCGTTGGAAAAACCAGTACAAGTATGTTAAACTTAATAGCGATAAAATCTCTAAAGGAGCGACATCAAATGTATTCTGTAGGAATCCTTACGGCCAGTGATAAAGGGTCCGGTGGGAAACGCGAAGACCTGAGCGGAGCGGCAATCAGGGAGTTTATTGAAGAATTAGGCTGGAAGGTAAAAACTCACCTTATCGTGCCTGACAATCATGAAGATCTTGAAAACGCCCTGCTTGCCATGTGCGATGAAGAGAAGCTGGACCTGATCTTTACCACCGGCGGGACGGGATTTTCCTCGCGCGACAATACACCGGAAGCAACCAAAAAGATCATCGAAAAAGAAGTACCCGGCATTCCTGAAATTATGCGCCTGGAAAGTTTGAAAAAGACCCCGCGGGCCATGCTGAGCAGGGCAACGGCGGGAATCAGAAAAGGCACCCTGATTATAAACCTGCCCGGCAGCCTTAAAGCGGTAAGGGAGTGCCTGGATATACTTTTCCCCACACTTATCCACGGCATGGAGATCCTCACCGGCAGAACCGGGGAATGCGGGGGCTAAAAAGAAATATTTGCCTTTCCCCGGTATAAAAATCCCATACAGCGGAAAGAATATATGAACATAATATGAAAATAAAAGGAAAGATAAAGAAATTCAAAGAAGATTTATTCTAATCAACAAAGACGGGCTATTTTGTTGGAGAATGATGGTTGTCATAAATGTCACTGTTTAATATTATTTAGCTATTGTTAGCACTCACTATTATCGAGTGCTAACAACTAGACTAACTTACAAATCCTTTAAGGAGGGATTTTAGGTGATCAGACCACTAGGTGAAAGGGTAGTCATCAAACCACTGCCGAGCGAAGAGGTAACTAAAGGAGGCATTGTACTGCCGGAAACAGCGAAAGAAAAACCCCAGGAAGGGGAAGTCGTAGCAGTGGGTCCGGGCAGGCTGCTGGACAATGGCACAAGAGTGTCAATTGATCTTCAAGTAGGAGACAAGATACTTTTCTCTAAATACGCCGGCAACGAGATCAAGCTTGATGATGTTGAATACCTGATTATGCGCGAATCTGACATTCTTGGCGTAATTGTAAAATAATTAAGGAGGTATGAAAATTGGCTGGAAAAGAAATCGTCTTCCGTGAAGACGCAAGGCGTGCATTAGAAAAGGGAGTCAATGCCCTGGCGGACGCGGTCCGTGTGACACTTGGCCCCAAAGGCCGCAACGTTGTGCTGGAGAAGAAATTCGGTTCTCCTATGATTATCAACGACGGTGTCACCATCGCCCGGGAAATCGAACTGAGCGACCCGCTTGAAAATATGGGCGCCCAATTGGTCAAGGAAGTAGCCACAAAAACAAATGATGTCGCCGGTGACGGCACCACGACCGCAGCACTTTTAGCCCAGGCAATCGTACGCGAGGGAATGAAGAATGTTGCCGCCGGCGCCAATCCCATGATTGTCAAACTGGGAATTGAGAAAGCGGTCGAAAAGGTCGTTGAAGCAATCAAGTCGAGCGCTAAAAAGGTCGAGACCAAATCTGCCATTTCCCAGGTCGCATCCATTTCTGCAAATAACACTGAGATCGGCGAACTGGTTTCCGAAGCCATGGAGAAAGTCGGCAAGGACGGCGTAATCACCGTTGAGGAATCCAAGGGCATTGGAACGACCCTTGAAATAGTCGAAGGAATGAACTTTGACCGGGGTTATATTTCTCCCTATATGATTACGGACGCCGACAAGATGGAGGCTATATTAAACGAACCTTATATCCTGCTCACCGACAAGAAGATCAGCGCAATAGCGGACCTGCTGCCGGTTATGGAGAAAGTTGTCCAGTCCGGCCGGCCAATCGTGATCATTGCTGAAGATATTGAAGGTGAAGCCCTGGCGACACTGGTACTCAACAAACTGCGCGGCACGCTATCATGCGCGGCTGTAAAGGCGCCGGGTTTTGGAGACAGGCGCAAGGCCATGCTCGAAGACATCGCCATCCTTACCAACGGTACCGTCATCAGCGAAGAACTCGGCTTAAAGCTTGACAAGACCACTGTGGACATGCTGGGCAAAGCATCAAAGGTCAGAATTAAGAAGGAAGAAACAATTATTGTCGGCGGGGCCGGCAACGCTGATACCATAACCGCTAGAATAGGACAGATTAAGAAGCAGATTGAGGAAACAACCTCTGATTTCGACCGTGAAAAACTACAGGAGCGCCTTGCAAAACTGGCCGGCGGAGTAGCCGTCATCCAGGTCGGCGCCGCAACCGAAACAGAGATGAAAGAAAAGAAACTGCGCATCGAAGACGCCCTCAACGCGACCCGGGCGGCTGTAGAAGAAGGAATTGTCCCCGGCGGCGGCGTAGCGTATATTGAAGCCGTAAAATCTCTAGAAGACCTAGAGGGCGAGACCCCAGACGAAAATACAGGGATTAACATAATCCGCAAGGCCCTGGAAGAGCCCGTGAGACAGATCGCCAATAATGCCGGTGTGGAAGGTTCCATAGTTGTGGAAAAAGTTAAAACATCTGACCCCGGCGTTGGTTTTAACGCTTTAGTGGGCAACTATGTCAACATGATCGAAGCTGGTATTGTCGATCCTGCAAAAGTGACCCGTTCAGCTCTGCAAAACGCAGCATCCATCGCGGCAATGATCCTGACGACTGAGACCCTGGTCGCCGACAAACCCGATAAAAAAGATGATTTCGGCGGCATGGGCGGCGGCATGGGCGGCGGCATGCCCCCGATGATGTAATTATACCCGTCAAACCCAAACCCCCTTCGCTCATATACAGGCGTGGGGGTTTTTTTATTGACTTTTAGCCCACCTTCAGGTATGGTGAAACGGGTGATCGAATGAATGAATCCAACAAGAGATCAAATGGCTGAAATTATCGACCATACTCTTCTGAAGGCGACGGCCTCCGAAAAGGACATCCTGCTGCTGTGTGAAGAAGCCGGAATATACGGGTTTGGGTATATATGCGTAAACCCCTGCTGGGTAAAAAAGGCCGCGGCAGAGCTATCCGGGACAAAAACCGGGATTTGCACGGTAATCGGCTTCCCCTTGGGCGCAACGACAACTCCGGTTAAGCTCAGTGAGGCAGCTGAAGCTATGCAAAACGGCTGTTCCGGGATAGACATGGTCATCAACCTGGGAGCGCTGAAAAGCGGATACTACAGACAAGTTGAAGATGAAATAAAAGCCGTTGTCGATGCCGTATCAGCCTGCCGTAACGGGCATGTGAAAGTAATCATCGAAACTTGCTACTTGAGCAGCCAGGAGAAAAAGGCCGCCTGCCTCATCGCCCGGGATGCCGGCGCGCGCATTATCAAGACAAGCACAGGGTTTGGCAGCGCTGGCGCAACTGTAGAAGACGTAGCGCTTATCAAAAGCGTTATCGGGCAGGTAATGGGCATAAAGGCCGCCGGGGGGATAAAGACGCTTGCCCAGGCAGTCGCTCTGGTTGAGGCCGGGGCAACAAGACTGGGCACAAGTTCCGGCAGGGCCATCCTTCAAGAAATGGACGATGGTCAATGATACAGCATATCCAGACACAAATTTTTAAAACAGCATTCGGATGGGTGGTCAGCGCCTGGTTTAATAAAGGCCTGGCTGCGCTCACGCTGCCGCAGGAAAGTCCCGGTGAAGCAATTTATGAAATGGAAAGAAGATTAAACAGTTGGAAGGATAGGAATGCATTTTTTGTCCCAGGCGTACCTGCAGAAGAATTAGATAAACTGCTCCCGCATTTTAAGAGCCTGCTCCTGGATTATTACAACAGGATGCCCGTTATTTTCGACATTCCAGTAGATCTGTCCTGGTGCACACCCTTCCAGTTTCGTGTTTTAAATGCTATCCGGGTAATACCTTATGGCAGCACCCTTTCCTACAGGCAGGTAGGCATAGCCGCCGGAAGTCCCAAATCGGCCAGAGCGGTTGGTAACGCTGCCGGTTCAAATCTTACGCCCGTTGTGATCCCCTGCCACAGGGTAATTATGCATAACGGGAAGCTGGGCGGTTTCAGTGACAGGATAGACTTCAAGAAATTGCTACTGGATCTTGAATCCGAGAATGTCAGATTGTAAGTTTATTATTCAAACGGCTTCTTTTATGGTATAATTTTTAAATAACGCTGGTGTGGCTCAGTGGTAGAGCAGCGCACTCGTAATGCGCAGGTCGTCGGTTCAAATCCGACCACCAGCTCCAGGAAATACAGAAATGGCAAGGATTCCAGGGTTGGAAGTCCTTGCCATAATGTATACAAAGCAGTTTTTTCTAATAACTTTCTAATAAACTGCTTAGAGCTAAAATAAAACCTGGCTTTGATTTTTTGCCAGGCTTAAAAACTTGTAACTGGTTTATAGTTGATGTTATTGTTTGCCGGCCAGGATGGAGTCAATCTTCCTGGCTGCTTCTTTTTGCGCATCGGGGAAAAGGTAAGTATATAAATCTGCTGTTATTCCTATGCCGGAATGTCCCAATCTCGCGCGGGAAAAAGTCAAACAGGCTCCGTTGGATTAGGATGTTGTCATATCTTACCAACGATTTAGAGGTTTTTCTCACCTTTATCCTAACCGGCAACTTGTACCCGCCCTGACCAGAAAGCAAAAAGAAACACAATATTTTTTGCTCAACCAGCTTTCTAAAAACTTGTTCGGCCAGCCAGGTCCCCCAATCCTTCTGCCTCAAAACATGCCTTCACGCTCTCCAGAACCTCTTTGGCCCTCTGCCGGTAGCAGAAGACGTAGCTCTCATCAAGTTCTTTTACCTTCGTTTTTCTTGCCCCGGGCTGCCTTAAAATTCTTCCCACCAGCTGCGTAATGCTTAACTGGGAAGTTGGGTTGGTCAGGATGGCCAGAACGTAGGCAAAGGCGCAGTCCCAGCCCTCCTGCAGGGCCTGCCTGGTGATAATATAACGAATTGGACAATTTCTGCTCAGGAGATCAATCCCCTTCAATATCGTCTTTCTCGCTGCTTTTTACGGCTATTTCTTCCTCCCGGATTCGGCACTGCTTGATCAGGTATTCCTTGACATCCTCCGCATGAACATAACTTGTGCCCCTCTGTTCTCTACCCGTTTGTTCCACCTGGAAGTGGTAATTTTGGACAAACGTTTTCCCCTTAAAGTTTAATGTCGGCATTTTTTCCTTTTCTCCACATAATGGACGACTCCTGCTTCCTGGAATTAAACGCCAAAATCTCTTTTCGGCTGCGGTTTAGCCCCTGGAATTTTGAGTCTCTGCGGCTGATAAGGAACACATACCGCGTTCGTCAGTTCTTCTTCTACCCGTGGCGCTTCCGTTACTTCAATATTCAATCCCGCAGGCTGTTCGGTGGCTCGTCCGCGCTCAGCACCGCCTGCAAGTTCTCCGCCAGGTACTGTGCAGCGTCCTCCGGCGATTTCAGTTTCACCAGCACCTTCGGGTTCACCCACGGCTCGTCCTCCGGGAAGTTTGTGGGGCCGTTCTTCAGGAGCAGGTTTATGAGTCTCTCTTGATGGTTCCCGTACATCAGCCTTCTCACTAATTCCAGGAAGTCCAGCCTCGCCTGCTCGTCCCTTACCACGAGAGGGTCTTCCAACCCGGTCTTCAGATCGTTCTGAAGCCGTAAGGTTCAAGGTCAGCTATGCAGGTTAAAATACCTTGTGGCAACATTTCCACAAGGTTGGGTTGGCGTTTGGCTTTGTGTTTTCCAGCAACTTAATTCAGCATAATCACCAGGGTATTTGGCGCGTTTTTGTTCAGCCATTCCTTTACCCCTTCAGCAGGCAGATCTATGTATCTGTTGTTGTAATGAATGCGTTTATGACCTGGTGGAACGGGAGGTTCCTCTGCGTTGGTATAGAGGCCCCGGTGAACGGTTTCGAGGAGACCGCCACAACGCCGCTCACTGCTCCCGGTTTAACCAGCTTTTTACCGATTTCCGCGAGAAGGACGGCGTTTAAGTCCACGGTTCAGTTTCCCTCCTTTCTGTGAAGGGCGAAACGAAGGCTATGTTGCTGCCGCTTACCCTGGCTTTAGCAACGGTGCTTTTACCGCTTCCTCTGGTGTATTATCGGGGGTGCGGCAGAAGTAGACAACAATTATATCCTCTTCTCCAGCAAGCTTTTCACCAATTTTGTTTAAGATGTTGGTGATGAAGTCCACAGCCACACTCCCTTAGTTTGGCAGTTTTAATTTCTGCAACCTGTTGGCTATCCCTTAATAACGTCTTCGTCTGACCGGTGGCGGGCTGCTAGTTCCAGCGCCGGCAGAGTTCATGGGAGAGCCGGCTGCGCCCCCAGTCGGGGTGGACCGCGATGAGCCAACGGACCAGCTCGATGTCCTCTGCTGTTATGTAGCGACCCTGGATAACAAGCGGTTCGTTCATGCTTCAAGCATACGAAAAAAAGGGGATGAGTTCAGCGCTGAATTAGGCTATTTTGGCTCTTTAACGGGGCAATCAGCGGAATATGAACTACTCGTTTGGGTTTTCAGACGAATTCGCAGCTGCCAATGAATAAGGGGAAAATATTGCGCGGGAAGCAGGAATTGGAAGGAGGACATAGAAACATAACCTACAAGATTTTGCAATTTTATCGGGTGGGGCTGAATAGTTACAAGCAGGGTTTTCGGGCCCCGAGACAGTGAAGTTAACCGGGCTTGCCCGCGGGCAGCCCGGCCACTGAGACAGGACTGGCTTCGTAGGGCCCGGCCTGCCCGGCCGGGAAGTTGGGAGAAGGCCTGGTTTTTTCAGGAAGGCGCAAAAAGCTCCGGCTTTAGGCCGCCGGCGGCACGGCAAAAAGGAAGGTGCACCGGTGAAACCCAGGATAGCGGCTCTTGTGGCGCAGATAGTCTGTTACGCGGCCCCGATGACAAGGGGACAATAGTTATTAAGGGGGAAAAGGTATGAGAAAATTTGTAATTACCGGGTTGGCGGTTGTGTTTGTGCTGCTTGTATCGGCCAGTGCTGCCCTGGCCGCCCCGCGGGTGGTTTTGGATGGACAGGAGCCGGTTTTTGACGTACCGCCGGTAATCGAGCAAGGCCGGACCCTTGTACCCTTGCGGGCGATATTTGAGGCCCTGGGAGCGGACGTAAATTGGGACGGTCGCACCCAGACCGTCACGGCAACCAAGGACGGTACGGAAATAAAGCTGATCATCGGCGGTTGGGCATACAAAAATAACCAGCCGGTCGCTTTGGATGTGCCGGCAATGATTGTCAACGGGCGGACGCTGGTGCCCTTGCGCTTTATCAGCGAGGCGCTAGGATCGGAGGTGAACTGGGACGCAAAGATGCAGGTGGTTACGATCAGGAGTTTCCCTTCTGCGCAGGGATTGCAAATCGTGCTCAAGGATGTCGGTTTGCCTGAGGTCAAGTGTCTCCAACCGGCCATTAAGGAAGTTCAACTGCAGGGCGAAAGCGGAAAGTGGACAACAATTTGGAGTAGTCCAGAAGGAAAAGCAGTAAAACTGACTCCTGACGGAGCCGAAGTGGTTTTGGATACGGTTATAGTACCCTTTGATACGTATGTAGGCACCAGACTGTTCGTCAGTACGATAAACGTAGAGGCGGATGTAAACAGGGATGGGGACACCTCGGATAAGAATGTGGAGATAATCCTGACCGAGGAAGAATTCCAAAGTCTACCTCAGAAAGAAAAGCCTCAGGTATCACAGAAACTGCAAGCACCGCCGGATGGACAACAACCACCGGAAGGACAGCTACCGCCTGGAGGTCAACAGCAGCCTGGAGGTCAACCACCGGAAGGACAGTTGCCACCTGGAGGTCAACAACCACCGCCAGAGGGACAGCAACCTGGAGGGCAGCCGCCACCGCCTGGAGGTCAACCGCCGGAGGGACAACAGCCTCCTGAAGGACAGTTGCCACCACCACCGCCACCGCCTGGTGGACAACCACCGGAAGGACAGCAGCCTGGAGGGCAGCCGCCGCAGGAACCACAGGCGCCTTTCAGAATAGAGGGAGGACTGGTTTACACAGGGGAATATCTGGATGAGAAGCATACCGTGACTTTGAACGACTATATCGTTCCGCTGTTTAAAGGTAAATTTGTCTATAGTGGAAGCGGGGGAAGGATTATCTACGATTTCACGCTGCACCCGCTGAAGCCGAAGGAGGAGCAAATATCGGTAGAGGTTTTTACAGAAACTCCGCCGCCTTTGATTATTAATGTATCAGCATTGACGATATCACCTGCTTCAGTGACCGCTGGCTCATCTTCAGTCGGCACAGTAACCTTGAGCGGTCCTGCACCTAGTGGAGGCCAGATTGTAATATTATCACCCACTTCTGGCTATCCTGTGAGCTTCAATCCGAGCGTGGCAGTGAAAGCCGGTGAAACCTCAGTCACATTCAACATCACTACATATAAGGTGAACTCGCCTGTAAATGTACCCATTACAGCCAGGCTAAACGGAGGATTGCCAAAAACTGCTTTACTGACAATCAATCCGTTGCCTACTCATAGACAGGATTTCTCAACGTCTGTTTTAGATCCATCTTGGCAAGTAATACCTGGACTCGGTAGTTATTCGTTGACGGACAACCCAGGGTATCTGAGATATCACCTTCAGGGATCCTGTGCTTCCTCCGGGGGCTGGCGAACCAACTACCAAGAACAGTCTGGCTGGAAGCCCAGCCTAACCCTGATTCTTCCTTTCGAAGGAGACAACTGGGTTCTGAGAACAAAGGCCACTTATAACCTCCATGCCACTACCGGCGGTATTAACGTATCACCTGCGGGCTCAACGGGCGCTCAGGGGCAGACGCTGTGGGTTACCTTTGGGGATGGAACCGATGATTTCCTCCGAATATATCGCGGAACGGATTGGTGGTACCAATCCAATGAATTAAGCGCCCAACTTGTAAGCAAAGGTAAGGGGATAGCAGACGCTAAGTTTCGCTCGCCAGAAGACATAATTAAACAAGAGTTAACCGGCGGATGGGCCAGGTACACCTACTGGTATGAGGTTGCAAGGAACGGAGAAGAGATTACCCTTCGATACAGTTACGACGGGGTAAACTTCAAACCGGCGTTTACTGCTTCTCTGCCGGCACCCGCTGGGGCTAAACAAAGAGTGATTATTGACGGAAACGTCTATAACACAGCCGGTTCTTACGTAGACTGGGACTATATCCATTATATCGGTGTCACCGCCAGTAATAGTACGACTCGGTAGCACCGAAGCAAAAAAGGAGGGTACGCCTGTGAAACTCAGGATAGCGGCTCTTGTGGCGCTGATAGTCTGCTCTCAGGCGTTTGCTCTCGCTGCTCCTTCTGAGGCGAAGGGGGTAACGCTTTTCCGGGTCGGCTCCCGGACCTGCGTTTTAAACGGCGCGGAGCAGAAGATGGATGTTGCGCCTTACATTAAGAACGGGCGGGTTTACGTGCCGTTGCGTTTTGTTGCTGCGGCCGCCGGCATTGGCGGGCCGAACGTGGTTTGGAACGGCGCCAGAAGAACAGTTAATCTGACTGGAGAGAACCGCACTGTAAAGCTGGCTGTAGGCTCAAAGAAGGCAGTCGTCAACAGTGCAACGGTTATGATGGACGTCGCCCCCGAAATCACGAACTATCGGATTATGCTCCCGCTGCGGTGGGTGATCGAGCTCTTGGACCTCCAGGTTGTTTGGGACGGGCCGAAGCAGACGGCGGTTGTGTCAAAAAAAGTCCGGGCAGTCCCCGCTTTGGATTACCCGGCTTCGGTTGACGCTGTGTACAGAGACTATGAATGGGAGTACGGCAGCTATGCTTATTCCTGGCATGTGGCGATGCCCGCGGATCTTTTAAAGTGGAGCAGGGATGCTGCCGGCACTGTGCGCGCTTTTTACGAGGCTGACGGGGAGACGCAGGCCGCTATGCTTTCTGCAATGGGGGAGGATGCTAAAATCTTAGTGCGCAGCGTTTCGTCCGAGAATTTAGGTGATTACTCTCCTTGGGTGAAGGAAAAGGCTAACTATGCGTATGCGGGCAGTTTGGCCGAAAGGCTTTCTGCGGCGGCGCGCGGTCAGGGATATAACCGCTTCCGTACCGCAGAACTTGTTCTCAGCTTTGTTGCTACCGCGATCCCTTACGAACGGAGGAAAACTGCCCAGCTTCCCGCTCAAACCCTGATTGATGACGGCGACTGCGACTGCAAGTCGGTTCTCCTCGCCGCGGTGCTGAAAAATATGGGCTACCGGGTTGCGCTGCTGAAGTTCCCCTTTATATCCGCAGAGGCTGAGGACCATATGGCAGTCGGGATAGAGTTCGACGAGCGGGAACTTCCCATAGACCGCAGAGTGGTTTACTTTTCTAAAGACGGCGTTAAGTATTATATTGCGGAGGCGGCCGGTCCCGGTTTTTGGCCCCTTGGAGAAACCGATCCGGTAACCTTACAGAGGCAGGCGTACACCTTCCCGGTGGACTGATTGTTCGGTTTGAAAGTGCGGTTTTCGTTAAGCACGGGATTCTCATCAGGATAGCGTAAATTTTCTATTTTATTTAAGGAGGGGTTGCTTGATGAAAAGGTTAGCGGCATTTCTTGCGGTATCGGTGCTTATTTTGTTTTGTCTCGGGTTGGCCGGCTGCGGCGGTAAGAAAGATGCGGCGGAACAGCTTGCGCCGGCGGGGAAAGAGGAACCGGTTGCTGGTCTCTTTGCCAAGGGGCAGCGGATTGAGGGGATGGCTTACGACTACATTTTAACTGCGCCTGGTGCTAAAATGACCGGCAAGGCGTGGGTGCAGGGCAAGAAGTTGCGCACTGAAGGCGTGGTCGGCGGGCAGAAGATAGTCACTATTATTGACGGCGATGCCAATATTGTTTACAGCTATTACCCGAGTCAGAATATGGCCGTCATGGTTTCTGTTGGCGACATGGGAAAGGAAACGCAGACGCCTGCCGACTATACGAAGGGCGTGGATCCGAATGCGGTTAAGGTTGCGGGAACAATGGTTTGCGACGGAGCGAAGTGTAAGGTTATCCTGGTGCAGGGTGAAGGTGGCAGCGGCGAGGTCAGGATGTGGGTGCGCGAAGATTATGGGATTCCCGTCCGGGTGGAGACGACCGCGCCGGACGGAACCAAGGTGGTGATGGAATATAAAAACGTGAAGATCGAGCCCCAGTCTCCTGAGCTTTTCAAACTTCCGGCGGGGGTTAAGATTACGGATGTGAACGCTATGATGAAGCAGCTGCCCCAGGTGCCCAGGCGTTAGAGACGGCTAGCGGGAAAATATTTTCTGCGGGCGGATTCGGGTGGAATTTACGTGCCAACCCAAATAAGAAGCGCAGTGGCAAGCAGTTATGTTTTTTAACATCCCCCTTGGCTTACCACCTGGTAGTGCATCCGGCGCAGGTGGATACCGTAAGTGTAGCCAAAAGACCGCCATAACGAGTAAAACTATTCCGCTTTTTCTTTTTGCCCCTCGCTGCCCGCATAAAAAGGGCCGTTTTGTGGGGCCAGGGCTAAAATGTTCTGCACCCTTTTAAAGCTATTAATTTTTTTCAAGCGTTTAATCAGCTCATAACTGGTCATATGTCCGTCTTCCCTTCCGGATACCTCATTTTCTGCCAAAGCTATTCACACTGGAATATGGGCTTTTCAACCAGTTTAAACATGCGTTGGCATAGCAAGCATCTGTAAAAGCTTTATTTGCTGCCCGGCTGTTCCTGACTGCCGCTGCCTGGGTCAGCATTGCTTTAGTCTCCCGCAGCAGTTTGCGCCAGTCTGCCTCTGGCCGGGAATCCGGCCTGTCATGAATCTGCCTGAGACAGGGCCTTAAGTAAGCAATGGCCTCCTGCTTTCTGGTCTTAAGCTCGGCAAGCAGCGGCCTTACCGACGCAACGTCTGGTTCTCTGCTACCCGTAAATTTATAGCTTATTCTGCCGCCGGTTACGGTGAATTGATAACCCAGCTCTTGAAGTTTAGCAATGCAGTCCATGACCTTATCCTCCGTCGTCAATGGAAAGTTTGGGAATATAGGAAAAAAGGTAGCGTGCTGCAGCTTTTTGGGGCATAAACTTTGAATATTTCCGGGAGGTTTGCTCATATCTCCCCCTCAAAAATATCAACCGAAAACCCCTCGTCCACACCTTCTGCATTTGCCTCCTAATGCTCCCAACCGCTTGTCTCGCAAGGCTTCCCGGTGGAAGGTTTGTTGGGAGGTTCGTGGGAGGTTTGGGAGGCTTTTTCAAGGGTGTGAGTATCCTTTGCTTCGCTCTTTTTTTTTGCTTTCCTTAACCCGTAGTGAATTGCCAGCCTGTTTAGCAGGTGAGTAGCCCGGGGGAATTTCACCCCAAGGCCCTCTCAGAACCGGACTCGAACCTCTCAGCTCATCCGGCTCCCATCATCCAGCCGCTGGATATATCCCCATCTGCCAGTGCACGAACAACTTCGGTTCGCGTCTAGCAATCTTACTAGCCAGTATTCCGCCCGCCGATGATGCCTGGTGCATTTCTTGTATTTGCGTCGCACCCAGCGGACCAAAGCCCGGTTCATGTGCCGTAGTGCCGAGTACATTTCCGATTTGTAAAAGCGCCCATAGTAGTTAACCCATCCTCTGATTACGGGTTGAACATCCGAGACAAATCTTCAAGGGTCTTATCTGGCTTTAAATGTATACGCCAGTCGTGAATCTTCTGTCGCATGGCCTTTTTAGCTTTGTTGCTGACTGCAGGGGTGAAGTTGATGAAGTGCTTTCCATGCCTGTTCTTAGATCTCCTCGACCGGAAGGTATAACCCAAAAAATCAAATTTGATCTCCGGATGATTGCCTCGCCGGTCATCATCTTTACAGTACACAATGCGGGTCTTATCTGGATGTAATTCCAGCCTGCACTCCGCAAACCGTTTCTTCAGGCTGTCGTGAAGCTTTTCCGCATCCTCTTTGCTGCGACAATGGGCCACAGCATCATCGGCATAACGAGCAAACGGTTTGTCGGGATGGTTCCGAACCATCCACATGTCAAATGCGTAGTGTAAGAACAGATTAGCTAAACCGGACTAATAACTCCCCCCTGAGGAGTGCCTTTTGTACGCTCTTTTATCGTATCGTCTGGCATCTGGAAAGGCGCCTTGAGCCATCTTTGGATATAGAGGATGACCCATGGGATATCTGTGTGTTTTTGGACTGCCTTCATCAACAATTCATGGTCAATGTTATCAAATAGACCCTTGATATCGAATTCCAACACCCAGTTATACCTCCAGCATCGCCAAAGAATTGTTAATGTTGTCAAAGGAAATTGTATCGGTATAAATCAATTACCTCCAGGTACACAATCGTAATGCGCAGGCCGTCGGTTTAATCCGACCACCTGTTCCAATAAGATTAGGCCTCCAGAGATCTATATGGAGGCCAATTTACTTATACTTATATAGACTTATTTAAGCTTTATTATAATATATCATATATCCGCATAACATATCCGCTAAATCGATCAAGTCCTAAATCTTTCCGACACGCTCTTTTGAGTAGTTGAAGATGTGTTCACGCACATTTAAAGAAGGAGACATAACAATCATTTCACCGGTTTCCAGTGGCTCATCGGTCTTTGGGTTGGGGCCTATACTTGCAACTACCCATTCGTTAAGCAGCTGAAGGCCTCCGAGGTTTTCAGGAAATCCCCCAAAAAGATCCCACACCCTGAAGTATATTACCATATGCAGCCGCCAGATATTGTCCTCACGGTCACGCCTCATTTTAAAGGTAATTTCACGTAAGCAGGGCTCTGAGGCACGACTTTCCGGGTCGTCGGAGGTTCTTAAGGCAGTAATGTCTTCCGGTTTGGCTATTGTAATAGAGGCTTTGGCATGTCCGAACCCCCAGGTCTGAAACCGGCGGATAACCTCTAAAACTTGTGGGACAATCCTCTCGCCATAGGTATAGAAGGTATTTTCCGGTACTAACGGATTTAGGATGTAGGAGTTGAAGTATTCCTCGATTTTTGCGGCGGTAGTCGGGGGTGGAAAGCTCATATTATATGGGATGATATCGCATAGGGGCCTAATGTGAGGCCTTCTGATCCGGCAAACTACAAAATCGAATTCTCTTCGGAGCATCCCAGGGTATGAACCATGCTCGACGCGGTATTCATAAGCATCTATATCCCAGAGTTTTTTCTGTAACAGATACCAGGCCTCAGGCAGGTTTTCAGCGTCAATGTTGACTATGTTTAATAGTTCCATAGGTTGTCCTCCTAAAAATAAATATTAATCAATGTTCCCTTAAGTTCCCGTGAAAGGACCAGTAGTCTCAACGTTTTGGAAAGACCGGAAGTTTTGGTAACTATAATAAAGGGGATGTTTGCATAGATGTCTATACATCTATTATATTCCAAAAAGCAGGTAAAGTGGGTAAGTAAATAAAAAAGGACCTTTACCAACGAAATGCAACAGCCATAGCATCATCAGCTACAACTTTTTCGCAAACCCCTGTTGCTTGTCAAAATGACAGAAACTTTCTTGAACGCCTGTAAAACAGTATCAGCCAATCCGGGATTTTTCTCATATTCCACCCCGGCGTCTATAACTAACTACTTTTCGCTGATCAAAGGGCTAAAATTGGTACACTTTTAGTTTAGCAAATACATTGAACGCCTGAACGAGGAGATTAGGCGCCGGGAGCGGGTTATCCGTATTTTCCCCAACCGGGAGTCAGCAGTCCGTTTGATAGGCACCCTACTCATGGAACTTGATGATAAGTGGACATCCAGCAAAAAGTACCTGGATATGAGCCGAATACTTACAGTGGCAAAAAGAGCAAAAACAGGCCTGTGATCGAAACAATGTTGTGCATATCAGATAAATGCCAATATATTTACCATTGAACACCGCTTGATAACCCTTACCAGCGAAGCCAGGCGGCTGTCAAGGGTCCGCGAAGCGGAGGCGTAGCCTTTACCCTTGACTGTCGACTGGCGAGCTGGATAATTTAAGCGGCGGTGTTCAAGTTGATAAAAACTAACTGAGGAATTTTACACACAATTTGGGACTTGACCTTAAAATTGTTATGCTGAACTTTCAAGTATAATAAATATTGACAAATACTTTCTGATTTTTATATTATTATATTATTTAGCTACTAACCTGAAATATTTGAAGAGGTGGATAAGATGATTGATCCTGAAAAAGAAAGTACAAAAAGAATTGAACATGATCTTATTGGTGAAAAGAGAGTACCAAATGATGCTTACTGGGGAATTCATACTTTACGCGCCCAGGAAAATTTCGCTGTTTCCGGATACAGGCTTCACCCTGAATTAATTCGCGCACTCTGTCAGGTAAAAAAAGCCTGCGCTCAGGTAAATATAAAACTGGAATATCTGGATAGGAGGGTTGGCGAGGCGATAATACAAGCCTGTGATGATATTATCAACGGAAGCTTGCTTGACCAGTTTCTTGTTGATGTATTCCAAGGCGGTGCAGGAACTTCGACAAACATGAACGCCAATGAAGTTATTGCCAACCGCGCCCTGGAAATATTAGGCGAAAAAAAGGGAAACTACCAGGTTATCCACCCCAATGATCATGTAAACTTACACCAATCAACTAACGACACTATCCCTACAGCAATCAGAATAGCGATGATTGTTCTTTTCCGCAATCTTCCGATAGCTGTGACAGAGTTGATCAATGCGCTTGAGGATAAAAGCAGGGAATTTAAAGGCATCCTTAAAATGGGCAGAACACAACACCAGGACGCGGTTCCCTTAATCCTAGGAGATGAGTTCAACGCCTACGCTGCGGTTATTAAACGGGACAGGACAAGGTTTCTGGAATGCGAGGATGTTCTAAGCCGCGTAAACCTGGGCGGAACGGCAATCGGCACCGGAATAACGGCGCCCAAGGGATTTGGACGCATGGCGGTGGAGATGATTAATAAAAATACCGGCCTTGGGCTTGCCCCGGCGGGAAATTTGATCGACGCAACCCAGAACCTTGACGCTTTTGCGTTTGTATCGGGCATGTTGAAGATACATGCCGCAAACCTATCCAAAATTACCAGCGACCTGATGATGCTCCATTCAGGACCGCGGGCCGGAATTGCTGAAATAAGACTGCCGGAAGTCCAGGCCGGTTCATCAATCATGCCCGGCAAGGTTAATCCGGTAATTGCGGAAATGGTCGAGCAGGTAGCCATGAGAGTTATTGCAAACGATTATGTCGTCTGTGAGGTTATCCGCCGCGGCCGTCTTGAATTAAACGCCTTCCTGCCCCTTCTTTCCCACGGCTTGTTTGAATCAATCTCAATTCTGGAAAAAGCCGATCACATATTCGCCTCCAGATGTATACGGGGAATCACTTCAAATGAAAAAGCCTGCCGGGAACACCTAGAATTAAGCTGGAAGAACTGGGGGCTGACCGCTCTTGTCCCCCACCTCGGCTATGCCAGGTGCACAGAACTGGCCACACGTGCCAAGCAAATGGATACCACACCAAGAGAGATAATCCTTAGCGAAGGAATTTTCACTGAGGATGAACTTGATCAAATACTTTTTGACGAACAAAATTATAGCATAATCTAAATCTAATAGTAAAAAAATGAAATCAAAAAATTAAGGGAAGCTGTTTTAAGACAGTGTTCCCCTTCCGTCCAAAACAAGCAGGCCATTTTCATAAACTACTACCGGGTTGAGGTCAAGTTCCTTGATTTCCTCGTTATCCTCAACCAGTTTGGATACTTTTAAAAGCGCTTCAACCAAGGACTCACGGTCCGCCGGGGGCTTTCCCCTGTAGCCTTCCAGGAGCATGCTCCCTTTTACAGACTCAAGCATTTCAAAGGCATCTTTCCTTGTAATGGGAATTAACCTGAAGGTCACGTCTTCAAAAATTTCAGTAAAGACACCCCCCAGGCCGAACATGATCACTTTGCCGAAGTGATTATCGGTGGTCACTCCAATGATTACTTCCGTTCCGGCGCCGGCCATGGGCTGTACAGTTATACAGGCTTCCGGCTCCTGCTCTGCGACTGCCGCTCTGATTTCGCGAAAAGCCATCCGGACTCCGTTTTCATCAGGAAGGTTAAGCTTCACGCCGCCGCAATCCGACTTATGTGTATAGAAAACTGAACGGACTTTGAGGACCGAAGGGTAGCCAAACTTTGCGGCCAGTTGAACCGCCTGGTCCTCATTATGCGCCACCTCACAAGGAGTAACCGCTATTCCATTTAAGGCGAGAAGCCGCTTGACCTCATCCTCAAAAAGCAGTTTTCTCCCGTCAGATTTGATTTTATCCAAAATTTCTTTTACCTGCGCTTTAGAACACCTCCTGCGTTTATCATTGAGCCTGGCTGGAAAGTATTTGCTTGTACTCATATAAGGCGTAAACCGCCCGGGCAGCTTCCCTTGCGCTAATATATAAAGGCACACCTTCTTTTTGCAGCATCTCCCTGTCTATCGCAGAATCCCCGACAGTGGAAACATAATAGGCTACGGCCGGCTTATTCCATTTATTCCGCACGTCGATGATTTCCCGGGAAGGGAAGCGCCAGTTCTTATGCAGGCAATAGATAGCCATCATTATATCCATCGAGGGATCACCCAAGACAGCATCGGCAATTCTGCCGTATGTGAGGGCAGGAAATCCGAGCCCCGCCGCATCCAACGGGTTTTTTAGGACAACAGGCGGATTTTGGCCGATAACGTCCCGCACTCTTTGATATGTTTCCGGCGCGTACTTTGGCAGTTCACAGCCTAGCTGGAGCATGTAGTCGGCCGCCACTATGCTTGGTCCTGCCGTGTGAGTTAAGACTCCGACTCTTTTTCCCTCCGGCAGTTGCGAAAGGGAAAGAGCCTTACAGCATGCGACCAGTTCTTCTACTGTATCAACAACTATCGCTCCGTTCTGCTTCAGAATATCCCTATAAAGCCGGTAAGGCCCGGCCAGACTGCCCGTGTGCGTCATGGCCATGTAGTCCGATTCCTTTGTCTGGCCTGCTTTAAAAACAACAACAGGTTTCTTCAGGCAAATTTCCCTGATCAGTTTGACAAATTTTAAAGCGTCCTCGGAGCCCTCCATAAATACACCGATAACTCTTGTGGCAGGATCATCCCCCAGGTAGGCTAAATAATCGGAGAACTCGAGCGCTGCTCGATTCCCGACCCCGATCCATTTATTCATACCCATCATCTCGTCGAGGGCTTTCTGCATGATCGTCAGGCCCATGCCGCCGCTTTGAGAAATAACTGAAACCCCGCCCTTGATTAACCTCAAGGGATAAAAGGTGGCGTAAAAATTTCCGTCATCGTTGATGAATCCGAGAGTATTAGGACCGATCAGGGGGATACCGAGTTCATTCGCTCTTTCAGCAAGTTTGTTCTCAAGTTTTACTCCTTCAGTACCCACTTCCCCGAACCCGCCAGCAATACTGAGAATCCCTTTGACTCCGCAGCGTGCGCATTCCTCCAGAACATCCACAGTGCTGAACTGGTTCAACGCGATTACTGCCACATCAACGGGGCCGGGGACTTTATCCAGGCTGGGGTACACGTCGTATCCCAGGATATTCTTGAGCTTTGGGTGTATCGGATATAAGGGTCCCTTAAACCCACCGTATACTATACTTTCAAAAATATTAAACCCGACCCTTTCCGGATCGGCGCCTGCTCCTAAAACAGCGGCGCTGCGGGGATAAAAAAGCGGATGAAGATCTTTTTTCATGCGGCGCCCACCTTTACAACAACATTTATTAAATCAAATTTTTTAAAATATTGCTTTACTTTATGCTAGACGGATTATTATAATTTCTAAAGATATATGTGCGCTTAAATATTAAAGTGCTTATCCTTACAAGCAAGTAGGTACGGTTCTTGAAGGGATCAATCGGAAGTTTTGCGCTTAAAAAGGCTCAAATATCAGGTGTCAGCCTCAGCCGATAGTTGAGCCTTGCTGCGACACAAGACAGAAGGCTAGCCTTCCTTCATCTGCTGCCTGTCTTGCCGCCTTTGCAGCATCGCCTGGCCCTGCCCGAAGCAAGCCGATTGGCGGCGCTGGCACGAAGCACTTAGCGAACGGTGAATACGGCGGCCTATTCTATTTGCAGCTTGGATTTCTATTTCTATTATAAATTAAATTGTTATAATAAATGCAAAAAAAGGGGTTTTCTTCAAAACCCCCTTTTTCTTATTCAGTTACTTTTAAAAATCAGGAGTTAAGACAATCCTTTTCATCAATTTGCCGGCATGAGTCTCTTCGAAACCGGTGGCGATCTGGCTCATCGGCCGTACGTCTACGAAAGGTTCAACCTTTATCTTTCCGTCCAAGACCATATTCAGGACTTCGGGATAGTACTTGGGCAGGCAGCCCCATGTCCCTTCGATTTCGGCGTCAAAAGCCATCAACCGGGAGATCATGTATTCAACTTTCTGCATGCCGAATCCAAGAACCATCATTTTGCCTACAAAGGAGAGGAAATTCAGGGCAATTTCCTGGCCCATCTTTGTCCCGGTGGACTCGAAGATCTTCCAACCTACGTTGGCAGGGAGACCATTGGCCTTGCAGTAATCACGGAA
The DNA here is from genome assembly GCA_003485325.1 of Desulfotomaculum sp. Lineage (GTDB taxonomy): Bacteria > Bacillota > Desulfotomaculia > Desulfotomaculales > Nap2-2B > 46-80. Next base: position 10,082 of record DMZI01000016.1, on the reverse strand, counting down.
TTCTGCAGTGATGGCTTTCATGTCTTTGTCCTGCGTGCTGATTGCACAGGTTGCGCCGTAGCTTAAAGAACGCTCCAGCTTTTCCTTGTTGCGGGCAATGGCGACTACCGCCTTGGCGCCCAGAGCGCTTGCAATCTGGGTCATGTAGGTGCCGATTCCGCCCGTTGCACCGGTTATGATTACAAGATCCCCTTCCTTAACTCCGGCTTTAATTGCCGCCTGGTAAGGAGAAGTAATCGCGTCCGCCACTACCGCCAGCCACTGCAAAGGCATGCCCTTTCTATCCTCAACAACGCAGAGATCCTCTGCGGGAACGGGGATATGGCTGGAGAAGCCGCCGTACATGCCCAGGCTGTTGCCGGGCATCTTCTGCGCCAGGCAGCGGTTGCCCCTGCCGGAAGCGCAGATTGCGCATTTGTTGCAGGGCATGACTGCCGGAATGATGACTTCCTTGCCGATTAGCTTTTCTTCCCCGGCTACTACTACACCGCTGATCTCGTGCCCGAGGGTCAGAGGGGGCTTGTTAACGGTTGGCACGCCATCATAAAAATAACCAACGTCAGTGTGGCAAACGCCGCAGGCTGCGACCTCCACCAACACTTCGCCTGGTTTCAGTTCCGGAACGTCAATGCTTGCCCGCTGTAATTTACCGGGTTCAACCATTTGCCATGTTTCAATCTTTGAAGGTACACCCATTATGCAAATTCCTCCTTATAACTTTTTAACTTTGCTACCTAAAACTCAAGGCCTTCCGCCTAAGACAGGCTATTTGCCCTGCCAGACCGGGCGCCTCTTTTCCATAAAGGCTTTTAACCCTTCCTGCGCATCGGCGGTGACCATCAGTTCCTTAAGATAAATGCGGTCTATATCCTTGATGCCCTCTGCAAAACCCTTCCCCAGGCCCGCTCTGGCGGCTTTTTTGGTCATGGCCAGGACCACCGGGCTCAGTGCGGTAAACTTCTTTAAATATTCCATGGCGCTTTCTTTGAAATTATCCGCCGGAAGGACCTTGTTGACTATGCCAAACTTCTCGGCCTGTTCGGCGCCGATTACATCACCGCTCAAAAGAAGCTCCAGGGCTCTCGGCCAGGAAGCAAGCCTGGGCAGCAGGAAACAGGCGACAGGCGGGAAAACACCCACCTGGATTTCAGGCTGGCCGAGTTTGGCCTTTTCAGAGGCGACAACCATGTCACAGAAAAGAACAACTTCACAGCCGCCGCCGAGCGCGGCGCCGTTTACCAGACAGACGATCGGTTTTTCCACTGCGTCCATGGCCAGGAAAAGGCGGTCAAAAACATCGATCATGCTGTCCACCTTGTCCGGAGTATGGTCGGCGACATCCACGCCCGCCGAGAAAGCTTTTCCTTCGGCATCCAGAACAACTATGCCGCCCGGTTCATTTTTTGCCCATTTAAAGGCCTCGACCATTTCTTCCATCATGGGAATTGTTAAAACATTCAGCGGGGGGCGGGCGAGGGTTATCGTAATAACACCGTTCTCGCTCCCGACTTTAAGATTTTCAAAAGCCAAAATATTTCACCCCTTATAACTGGAGTTTTTTAAAATTCACCCGAAAAAACCAAGGATACCAGGCGCTGGACATAAATCAGCGCCTGGTATCCCATTGATTATCGTTATTCCTTACGAGGTCCCAGTACGGCGTCGACCAGTTCCTGATCGAACGGATGTCCTTCATTACCCAGTTGTCTGTACTTAATGAAGTTAATGACATCTTTACCGGTGAGCTTCTTGGTGTTGAAAGCGTTGAATCCGAGGTAGGCTTCGGACATCATGTTGACTAACAGCCAATGACGGTTGGGCAGCTTGGCCTGATCCCAGAAGAACTTCTTTTTGGCCCGGACGCCGTCGATAGACATCATCAGGCAGTGGGGGAAGAGGTTGGTGAAGGTCCAGATCAGTTTGTTGACTTCGGCGTCTAAGAGCGATAAGTCGACTGTGCATTCCTTGACAAGAGCTTTTGCCTCTTGAGCGGCGGCGCCTGTCTTGTTTTCGCCGAAGACAATCTGGCCGTTCTCTACATACTTGTCGGTAATTACGTTGGGGTTGGGAATCCACTGGTCGCCCTTCTTTAATACGGGGACGGCCTTGGTGATCATACCCCAGTCAACAGCCTTGTAAGCGCTGATCATCTGGCAGGAAATACAGCTCCACATTCCACGCTCGGCTCCAATGTACCAGGGCAGGAAGTCTGATGCTCCTCCTACCGGGGCGGAACCGTGCCTCGGACCAGCCTGACCGAAGATAGCCATATCTGAGGAAATTGCCAGGTCGCAGGCGCCGCCGATTTCCTGGCCGCCTGCTACACGCATGCCGTTTACCCTGCAGATAACCGGCTTTTTGCAGTTCAGGATGGCGTCAACCATGCCGTTGAAGAGGTCCATGTAGTAACCGTATTCAAGAGTCATGGAATAATACTCGGAATATTCCTTTGTATTGCCTCCTGTGCAGAAGGCGTTGCTGCCGACTGCGGTGAAGACTACGGTTGATACCGTGCGGTCCATGGAAGCCTTGTGCATCCCGGCGATGACTCCCTTGACCATTTCTGTGGTATAAGAGTTGTACTGAGCAGGGTTGTTCAGGGTTATCCAGGCGCTGTTTACGCCTTCAACTGGATTTCCCTTCGGGTCAACAACAGGCTTCAACTCGTAAATTACACAGGGCGCTTCGGTGCCAAACCATTGATCGGTGAAAATATTGTGGTCTTTTGCGCCAGATTCGCGCGGCCATTTGTTAATATCCATTATCTACTACTCCCCCTTTATACTTTAAAATTTATATGGTTGTATTATAAAATCCAGTGTACAAGCATGTCAATAGCTAATAATTATTCAATTGCCTAATTATGCAGCTACAACCGCAAATAAAAGATTCTATTCAGCGGCTATAAACTCATGGGCTATCTGGCCGTTGTCATAATTGACCACAATCGGCTTTACACTCATGCCGACCTTGATATCTGTGCCCTGCATAGAACTGCTAAGTCGCCCGAACATCCTGAAGCCATCGAAATCCACTACTGCCAGCAGGTAGGGCAGATCACCCTCAAAGCCGGTAGGAGCGTAATTAACGTTGGTGAAAGTCACCAGCTTGCCCGTGGCAGGAACCTTGGCCCATTCCAGAGAGCCGCTTAAGCAGCCCGGACAGTCCATCCTTGGAGGAAAATAGGTCTTGTTGCACTTGGGGCAATGGGTGGTATAGATTTCGCCACTTTCCAGCTTATCGACGTACTCGCCTACTTTTGTAATTGCGGTAAAGCTCTTCCGTCCAAACTTTTCAAACCCCACGTTATTCTACCTCCCCAATATTAAAACGTTCCCGTAAATACCTACGCCGCCGATATTATGAACGAGGCCAATTTCAGCATTCGGCACCTGGATGGCGCCCGCCTCTCCGCGCAGCTGCAGGACAATCGTCCTGATCTGCGAACCGCCTGTAGCGCCAATGGGATGCCCTTTGGAAAGCAGCCCGCCATCTACATTAACCGGTATTCTGCCCTCCAAATACGTTTCCTTATCGCGGATCAGGTTAACGCCTTCTCCCTGTTTGGCAAAGCCAAGAGCTTCGTAGGCCAGAATTTCCGCAATGGTAAAACAGTCGTGAACTTCGGCCACATCAATATCCTGCGGCCCTACGCCGGCCATGGCATAAGCCTTTTCAGCGGCAATGCGGGCGCATTCAAGGCCTCTCATATGTTCCCTGCTGGCCAGGTTCATCGGCGCATTGGATTGACCGACTCCCATAACCCAAACCGGTTTCTTGCTGAATTCCTTGGCCTTATCAGCCGAGGCTAAGATAATACATGATGAGCCGTCTGCATTTGCACAGCAATCCATCACTTTTAACGGACTGGAAACAACGCCGGAACTCATAATCTGTTCAAATGTGACCTTTTTACGGTAAACTGCCTTTTCATTCAACTGCCCGTATGTCGATGATTTAACACGTACCAGAGCCAGATCCTCAGGCTTTGAGCCAAAGTTGGCGAAATGCGCCTGAGCGTACATGGCATAATAAGACGGCATGGATGTCCCGTAAGGTGACTCCCACATTACGTCAGCGCCGCGCCCCATGCGCTCCTGGACATCCTGAGATGTAATTTCGGACATTTTCTGGAATCCCAGGACACAAACAACATCATAAAGCCCGCTCTTGATAAACGAGTAAGCAATCGCAAATCCTGTCGTGCTTGAAGAACAAAGAGATTCAACCATAAAGGTAGGCGATGGATTGAGTCCCAAATACTCGTTAATCAAGCCCGAGGGACTGCGCTGCTTATCGTATTCAGGAGCGCAGCAGACTATTAAGGCTTTGATTTCTTTCGAGGAAATACCTGCATCTTGCATAGCTTCCCTGTAGGCTTCGAAACACAGTTCCCGGATACCGCCGGGATAACCGCGCACAAAAGCGCTCTGGCCTACTCCAACAATGGCCACATCTTTATCAGGCATCGTCAAACCTCCTATAAGTACATTTATTTGCCTAAAGCATTACCATACCGCCGTCCACACAGATGGTCTGCCCGGTTACATATGATGATTCTTCAGAGACTAAGAATGATACAACTGGCCCAATCTCCTCAGGCAGCGCCCACCTTCCCAATGGAATGCGCTCCAGATATTTATCTTTAAAACGAGGGTCGGTGGCGATAGTCCTGGTCATATCAGTCTCCGCCATAGGGGAGATGCAGTTCACCCGTATGTTGTACCGGGCCAGTTCTTTAGCTGCCGATTTGGTTAAAGCGTGCACCCCTCCCTTTGCTGCTGTATAATTTACCTGTCCTATTGTGCCCAGCAAGCCTGCTGAGGAAGTAACGTTGACAATTGAACCCGTCTTCCTTTCCAGCATCGCGTTGGCCACGGCCTGAATGCAGTAAAAAGTCCCCGTAAGATTGATCCGGATAATATCATCCCACACTTCTTCAGTCATCTTCAGAAGCATGGCCGGCTTGCTTATCCCCGCATTGTTAAACAGGCCGTCGATCTTCCCGAAGGCGCTCATCGTCTCATTGACCATGTCCTGCACATCGGAGCGCTTGCCCACGTCAGCCCTGAAAACCATGACCTTGCGTCCAAGATCCTTGCATGCTTTTACAATAGCGTCTTCTTCGGAAATTTTCCGGCTGACCAGGACCAGATCGGCCCCATCTTTGGCCAGAGAAACAGCTACTCCTTCGCCAATACCCATTCTTGCTCCGGTTACGATGACTACTTTTCCTTCTAAGCGCACAATCTTTCCTCCTTGGTCTTTTTATTACCGTACCTTTTTCTAACTGAATAAAAAAGAGGACATCATCCATCGCTGTCCGGGGGGGGTAACTTCCCGTGTTCGCTCAAACAAACCTGCAGTAGTTCTTTCTTACGCTGGTTTGCATAGGCTTCTTTAAATAAAGAACTGCGCGTTCTCTGCCGGTACCTCCGTAAAAGTCAGTTACCCGCCTGGTGATTTGATCATTATGCCGGGCGCATACAAAAGAGCACATGACTTTCATCCGCCCGGGCAGGGTATGGTTTGACCGAAGCGCAGACCTATGCCTTTTTAACTTGTCTCCTCAACAAAGATAGTAAAATATCTAAATATAAAAGAAAATCGCTAAAAAGAATGAGTAAGGATTTAAAAAAGGGTGATAATGGTAGTAACCCGTTTGTATTAGTCTATAAGTATGAAAAACGGTTGACAGTCGTACGTACATGCGTTAGAATTCTTTTGGCGGAAATCAAAAGTTTTTACAGACAACAAAGGAGGCGCATTGGTGAACACCGGAAAAACACTGCCAGGCAAAACACCCCAGGGAACAAAACCGAAACTTCTTATTCTCTGTCAGGTAAATCCCTCGGTTGTCACGCCAAAACAGTTGGAGACCAACCTGCGCCAAATACTGAAAAGATTCATCCAATCCTTCGATTTTTGTTGGGCGGCCTTTATCCTTCTCCGGCAGGAGAAACTCCCTGTCTGCCTTGATGTCTACAAGGACTCGCGTAAAAAGGACCATACCTGGGCCACCCGCTGGCAGAACCTCTCCAAACATCTCTTCTTCCCGGACAGCCCGTTTAATCAGAAGGAATGGCTGAAATTGTTCTCGCCGGCTGCCAAAACCACGCTGCCCGTAATGCTGCAGGTTGAGGAACCCAGCGAGACAATGGAAATTGTCATCTTCGACACCGACGCTGAAACTGCCCAACGTCTGGTTGCAAAAACAATGTCCCTGGGCAGGCATATGGCGGATATGATTCAGGAATTTGTTTTCCGCAGTTCCCAGAAACGCACCCTCAGAAAATTAACAGCCTGGCTGGAGATGGCCAGCACGATCAGTTCATCTCTGGACATCGGCCAGGCCTTGCATGTTGTCGCCCAGCTTACAGCTGATCTGTTTTCCGCAAGAACAAGCCTCTACCTTCTGGATGAAAATGAAAACCTTATTCCTGTGGTAGCCGTAGGAAGCTACGACCCTAAACTCCGCAACCAATTTAAAGCTCTTACAGGCCAAAAACCATACCCGGCTATAACCCAGGCAATTCAGACACAGCATCCGGTAATTATCACGCCTGATAATATCTATAATCTGCTTCCGGCTGATATTATTGAAACTTTCAACTACCACTGGCTGATTGTGGTTCCCATTCTAAACAAGGATAAAGCCATCGGGATAATGCAGGTTGACCGGCCGCGGAACAGCCGCCTGAAGGGCTTTGAAAACGAAGCTGCCGAAATCATTTTCGCTATCGCGCGGGTTACGGCCATAGCTATCGAAAACGCAAGGCTGATTGAAAAATTGGAGCAGAAAGAACTTCTTCTTCACAAATTGGTCAACAAGATCATCACCGCACAGGAGGATGAGCGCAAACATCTGGCCTCAGAACTGCACGACAGCGTCATTCAATCTCTTATTGCCATCTGGTACCGGCTGCAAAGAATTACTCCGACTTACAATTCACATCCTGCTGACTGGTACGGAGAAATAGCCAACTTGACCAATATTTTAGGAGACCAGATTCGGGATATAAGGCGGATCCTGTCCGGCCTAAGGCCGATGATCCTCGATAACTACGGCCTTATCCCGGCCATCAAGTCATATACAAACGAAATTCAGGAAAAACATAATATCCCCATCAGCCTGCATTTCGATCTCAATACGCTGGAAAAGCAAAATAAACCTCCTATTGAAAGTTTGGGAAGGCTTGCGCCCAATCCAAGCGACAACCTGCGCCTGCCGCCCCAAACAGAAATAACCCTGTTCAGAATTCTACAGGAAGCGCTGACCAATATAATCAAACACGCTACAGCCACCAGCGTGGATGTTGATCTCCTGATCCGTAAAAAGGACATCCTGCTGACCGTCAGGGATAACGGGGCCGGTTTTAACCAGAGTTCGTTAGTCAACTCACAAAATTATAACCACCTCGGTTTGGCCGGCATGCAGGAAAGAGCGCTTCTTTTAGGAGGAAACTGCATCATCGGCTCCAAGCCGGGAAAAGGAACCTGGATTTCAGTTAAGGTACCCTATACAATGGAAGTTGAAGGGAGATTGTCTAATTGACACCAATTAAGTTGCTAATCGTAGATGATCACGCGATGATCCGCATCGGTCTGGTAACAATGCTGAGCGACTGCAAAGAGATCTCCATTATCGGCAGTTGCTCCAGCAGCCAGGAAGCCGAACAGATGCTCCTTAACCAGAACGCCGACGTTATCCTGATGGACATAAAGATGCCGGACATCAGCGGTATTGAGGCCACCAAGGAAATTCTACGGAAAAAATCTTTAACTAAAATCATCTTCCTGACTGTTTTTGAGGACGCCGAATTTGTACGGCTGGCCCTGCAGTCCGGCGCCAATGGTTATATCTTAAAGCATGTATCACGGGACAAACTCATTGAAACGATCAAGCGGGTATACCAGGGCGAGACTGTGATTGACCCGGCGGTCCTTCACCAGATTATCAACGACTATGCGAAAACGCCCGGAAATAATGAACAAAATTCCGCTCCACAGCGGGCCGAGCTTACGCCCAGAGAACACGAAATTATACAATACCTGACCAGGGGCCTGACCAACAAGGAAATATCGACAGCAACCCACCTGGCTGTTGATACCGTAAAAACTCACCTTCATAATATCTTCAGGAAACTGGGAGTAAAAAACCGGGCACAGGCTATCGCCCAAATAAGCAAAATAAAGGATAACCAGGTTGTCAACGGCAGCCTTTAGCTTAACTGGCCCTTCTTCAATGTTTACCTAGTATAATAACGCCTGTAATTCTGCAAAAACTGTATTTTTTTATTCCCTGCCGCCAAAATATCCTCTTCCGCCGTCTTACAGAGCTTAAGTTTTCACATGATAAATTCGACATTTAAGTATATACTATTTTTAGCTCTATTTGCTTTTCTTCAGGGGTGATCCAGATTTACACCGCAAAACTGGGCCGGGTTATGATTATTGACGATGAGCTGGACCTGATGACCGCTCTACGCGATATGCTGATAGGGCTCGGCTATGAAGCCCTTGGTTTTACATCAGGCGACAAGGCCCTGGAGATTTTCAAAGAGCAGAAGTTTGATGTCGTGATTATAGATCTGGCCATGCCGGAAATGGATGGGGCCAAACTTCTCAAAAGAATTCTGGCCGTGGATAAAGATACAATCTGTATTTTACTGACAGGCCAGAGTATGGTCAGCACTGCGGCAGACTGTATGAAAAAGGGCGCTTTTGACTATATCATAAAACCTTTCAAGCTGAACTCCCTTTTACTCCCCTTATCCCATGCAATGGAAATAAGGAACCTGCGCTGGGAAAACCAGAGACTGCGCGAGGGGCTGGCCTTTTCCGACATGAGCAGGGAGGTATCCTCTGATGTTGAACCGGATTTCATCTTAAATAAGCTGGCCGATACGGTATTTGAACGGTTCGGGGCCGGGGAAGTATCGATCCTTCTGCCCTCGGAAAGCGGCGACGAGTTTTATGTGGCAGTAGCCCGGGGTAAAAACAGGCAGGCTCTTTTAGGATCACATATCCCTCTGAATAAGGCAGTTGCCGGCATGGCGCCAAACCAACTGGACGAAACAAACAACCGCCGGTTGAGACTTGTCCAGCCGCAGGCAGACGCGGGACCGACCATTTCCCTTCCGCTATTGTCCAAAGGGAACCTTACCGGGGCGCTCAACGTCACCTCCTCAGACAGAAAACCCTTCTCACCCGGACAGATAAGAGCCCTGGGCATGCTGGCCCATACTGCTGAAAACGCTTTGGAAAAAGCCAGGTTATTTATAGAAAACAAGCAAACCAAAAAAGAGTCCCAAAAAAACCTTCAAAAATTAAAAATACTTCTGGAAGAAATAATTATTGCTTTATCCAATACCGTCGAGGCAAGAGATCAATATATAGCAGGACACCAACTCCGTGTAGCCGAACTTTCCTCCGCCATAGCCAGATTAATGAATTTGCCGGAAAAGCAGAAAGAAGGTTTGCGGATAGCCAGTATCCTTCATGATACCGGGAAAATATGCATCCCTTCGGATATACTTGCAAAACCCGGAGTGCTTAATGAAAACGAGTTTAATCTGATTAAGAATCACCCGCTGACAGGGCTGGACATTTTAAAAAACATAAGCTTCATCTGGCCTGTTTCCCAAATAATCCTCCAGCACCACGAACGGGTTGATGGCAGCGGCTATCCTTTTAACCTTCCCGGAGAAAACATCTTAAAAGAGGCAAAAATTCTCTCCGTCGCCGACGTTGTGGAAGCTATGTCCGCAAGCCGCCCTTACAGGCCTGCGCTGGGCATCGAAGCGGCCTTAAAAGAAATCTCCGAAAAAAAGGGGACTCTTTATGATTCCGAAGTCGTCGACGTATGCCTTGAGCTTTTTCAAAAAAAGGGTTTCAAGTTTGAGCTTAAAGTAAGCCTTTCTTCTTAAAAGCCATACTCCTTCTCGGGGCGCCGGGGAAAACAGATTAAAATATACGCCGTTTAAGCCGTTCTTTCCAGTATGAAAGCCTGCCTTTTTTTGCATTTTCCAAAGGAATTTAAGTATTTTATGTATAATTTATCACTAGCGTTGCATAAATAA
>DMZI01000062.1 GCA_003485325.1 Desulfotomaculum sp. | reverse complement strand
AGGTGCCTGGAGTCCGGCCGTGTGCTCTCCCGTTCCCCCCCTGCTGGGCCGATTTTGTCCCGGCGCATTATTCTCGCCAGATCCTCAGGCGCCGGCCGGCTGGGGATAATTCCCGGCAGGCTGAGCCCCCGGGCAGGGGCAAGCTGCTCTCTGAAACCCCGCCGCTGAACGTCCTGCGGGCTTAAATTACGGTAAAAGTCCAGACCGGTTTCACCTATGGCAACAACCTTGTCACATGCGGCCAGTTTTTTGAGATCGTTCAAATAGTTTTTGGGCGCCTCGCCGGAGTCGTGGGGGTGAATTCCTACGGCCGAGTATATAAATTCCGCCTGTCCGGCAAGCTCGGCGCTGCGGCGGGAAGAATCCAGGTCATAACCAACATCAATGACCAGGGACATACCTTCCGCCCCTGTCCGCTCAACAACTTCTTTTCTGTCTGTGTCAAATTTCCTATCAATCAGGTGGGCATGGCTGTCCGCCAAGATCAGGCGGGCGCCGTTATTCAGCGCAGGGCTCAAAGAGATCACTCCAAAAACAAAGACTTTACACTTCTATTCTCGGGAAGAGGGCCTGCTCACGCCTCACCGTCAAACCGGCGGGGAGCCTGCCCCAGGTCAGCGAATCCCAGGTGTGCAGCTCCGGTTTATCCTTTATATTCAACTGCGGCCAGATTTTCGAAGGTGTTAGGGGCATGAAAGGCGTCACCAGTACCCCTATAAAACGCAGGCATTCCATCATATTGTAAAGAATGGTCGCCAGCCTTTCCTTTTGAGCGGGGTCCTTGTTCAAAGACCAGGGCTGTGTTTCATCGACGTACTTGTTGGCCCGGCCGACCAGTTTCCAGATCGCCGCCAGAGCGCCCGACAGGTCCCTTTTGTCCATCAGCTCGCGGACTGCAGGCGGGAGATCAACGGCCAAATTGATCAGCTCCAGGTCAACCCCCTCCGGCTGTCCCGGAGTCCCCGCCGTTCCGCCCAGATACTTTTGAACCATCCCCAGTGTGCGGCTGACCAGATTGCCCAGGTCATTGGCCAGGTCCATATTGATCCTTTTGATCAGCGCCTGCTCCGAATAATAGACGTCCACGCCTAGCGGAACCTCCCGGAGAAGGTAGTAGCGCACAGCGTCAACGCCGTACTTGTCGATAAGTTCAAGGGGATCGATAACATTGCCAAGGGACTTGCTCATCTTGCCGCTTTCCAGCAGCAGCCAGCCGTGCCCCATAACCTGCCGGGGAAGTTCGATGCCCGCGGCCATTAACAGGATTGGCCAGATAATACTGTGAAAACGGACGATATCCTTGCCGACAAGGTGGATATCGGCAGGCCAAAACTTTTTATACAAGGTTTCGTCCCCGCTTGCATAGCCGAGGGCGGATATGTAGTTGGTCAGGGCGTCCACCCAAACGTAAATGACATGATCGGGATCGAAGGGTACGGGAATTCCCCATTTAAAAGTTGTCCGGGAAACACACAGGTCTTCCAGGCCGCTGTTGATAAAACTGACCATCTCGTTCCGCCTTGACACCGGCTGGATAAAGTCAGGATTTGCCTCTATATAATCAAGCAGGCGGCCGGCATAGTTGGACATCCTGAAAAAATAGCTTTCCTCTTCTACCGCCTCGACAGGCCTGGCGCAGTCCGGGCACATGCCTTCTTCAAGCCGGGCTTCCGTCCACATCGCCTCGCACGGCGTACAGTACCAGCCTTTGTAGGAAGCTTTATAGATGTCCCCCTGGTCGTAAAGCTTCTGAAAAACGGTCTGCACCGCCTTCTTATGCCTTTCTTCCGTAGTCCTGATAAAGTCGTCGTTGCTGATCAGCAGCTTTTCCCAGAGGAGCTTAAACCCCTCAACAATATGATCAACATATTCTTGCGGCGATTTCCCTTTTTCACGGGCGGAACGCTCAATTTTCTGGCCGTGCTCGTCAGAGCCGGTCAAAAACCATACGTCATGCCCGGTAAGCCGCTTAAAACGGGCAAATGCGTCAGCAGCCACGGTCGTATAGGCGTGCCCTATGTGCAGACTGCTGCTCGGATAATAGATCGGGGTGGTAATGTAAAAAATTTTTTTCAAACCTTAACCTTCTTTCGTTCTAAAAACAATTGATAACAAAAAACCCCACCACCGGCAGGAATAGTAAGGAAAAGCCACATATCCAAATTAACATGCCTATTTTAGAAGATAAAAACATAACTGTCAAGTTTTAATAAGGAAAAATAACCAGTAACTACTATCCAAGAAATATTTCCCTAAATTTTTCTAAAATTAATATTGACTTTTAATGGTATGCCTGGTACCATTTACTTGTAAAATAATGTTTGGTTTTGTCTAAATAAGTCGCATAGGGGGGGAAAGCGGTGAAATCAACGGGTATTGTTAGGAGGGTGGACGAGCTAGGCAGGGTTGTTATTCCCATAGAACTTAGAAGGACCCTTGGCATAGAAGAAAAAGACGCCCTCGAAATTTACGTTGATGAAGAAAGGATTGTACTTAAAAAATACCAGCCGGCCTGTGTTTTCTGCGGTGACGCTTCAGACACGCAGTACTACCGCGGTAAACTGGTCTGCCGTGAGTGCGCCTTGACAATGTTTGAAAACACCAAAGCAATATAGTCAATCAACTATTATCCTCAAGCGGAAGGGAAGCATGACTTGCCCTTCCGCTTTAATTTTATTGTCCTTCGTCTTTTTTTATCCTTAATAAAGCTGCATAAACTTCGTTTCTGGTCAGTTTGTTCTTTTTGGCGACTTCTTTGATAGCCGCCAGCCGCGGCATACCTTCGGCCTGCAAACCACTTACCTGGGAGGCAATGGCTGACAGATCCGTTTTGACTTCCTCCCGGACTTCGTTTTTATTTCCCTCCAGTACTATGGTAAATTCCCCCAAAGGGCTGTTCCTCCGGAAATATTCCAGTGCTGACGATAAACTTCCCCGCCAGATCTCTTCGTAATGCTTGGTCAGTTCACGGGCAACAGACAAACGCCTGTCCCCAAGCTGATCCAGCAGTTCGTCCAAAGTCTTCAGCAGCCTGTGGGGCGCCTCGTAAAGTATCGTCGTGCGCTCTTCTTTTGTTAAGGAAGCTATTCTTTTTTTGCGGGTACGCTTGTTGGCGGGCAAGAAACCTTCAAAGCAAAAACGGGATGTGTTCAAGCCTGATACAACAAGGGCGGCAAGCGCAGCGTTAGGGCCCGGGACGGGAACGATACTTACCCCGCTTTTTATGGCGGCGTCCACAAGGACTTCACCCGGATCGGATATGCCCGGCATGCCGGCGTCCGACACCAGCGTCAAATGTTTTCCTGAAAGCAGCAGGCCCAACAGATACTCGCATTTTTTCGGCCCGCTGTGGCTGTGAAAGCTGGTCACAGGCGTATGAATGCCGTAGTGGGCAAGCAGCTTGCGGGTGTGTCTGGTATCCTCGGCGGCGATAAGATCGGCTTCCTTTAACAGCCTGAGCGCCCTCAACGATATATCTTCAAGATTGCCGATTGGTGTGGCGCATAAATAAAGCGTCCCGCTTGCGCCGTTGCTTATTTTTTCATCAGCGGGATCATCTTTTGGCGCCATTATTTACCCCGCTCCAAAAATGCCGTGCAAAAAAGGCACTCTTCCCGGCGTAACCGCCCGAAATGAACGTTGCAGATATGAAAACCTTCGTCGTAAATCTTTTTCAGATTATCAAAAGCTCCTCCCGAAGCCTGTTCCTGAGGCTCGCCCTTCTGTTCGTACCCGGCAAATACCGCCAGTTTTTCCCTCAGAGCATTGTTCTCTTCTTCGAGGTAATTGACCAGCTTTTTAATTTGCTGAAGGTCGCTTTCGATTTCTTTAATTCTGGTCTCCAGTTGTCTGAACAGGATGCTCATGGGATTCACTTTGTTCACTCCCCGCTTTTTCTACACTGATATTCTCAAAAGCGTATTCACGGATCATTTCGCTTTCCTTGAGCTCTACAGCTATCGTCTTTTTTAGTATGTTAACACCGGTCACTTTTCCTTCCCCGTCGGGAGTGCTGACCAGGCTGTTCAACGGGGGAAATTCCTGCTTGCTCTGTTCATAAAGATCGTTTTCAAACTTCAGGCAACACATCAACCTGCCGCAGATACCCGAAATTTTAGTCGGGTTCAAGGAGATATTCTGCTCCTTGGCCATCCGGATGGAAACGGAGGCAAAATCAGCCAGCCAGGTCGCACAGCAGAGCTCACGCCCGCAGCATCCCAGGCCGCCCATCATCTTGGCTTCATCCCTCACCCCAATCTGCCGCAGTTCAATCCGTGTCCGGAACACCGCGGCAAGGTCCTTGACGAGTTCACGGAAGTCTATCCTTCCCTCGGCAGTGAAGTAAAAGATCAGCTTGCTTTCGTCAAATGTCTTCTCAACATCGACGAGCTTCATCGGCAAACAATGAGTAATAATTTTTTGCTCACAGATACTGTATGCCTGTTTGACCTTCTCCTGAACCGCCGCAAGTTTCTGAGCATCCTGTGCGGTCGCCTTCCTGAGAACTTTTTTCAGCGGTGTGACTACTTCCTCATCATGTATCTCAACAGGCCCGGTGACCACCTGACCGTATTCCATTCCCCGGGATGTCTCGACAATAACATCATCATTCAAAGTAAGTTCGATCTCGTCCGGGTCGAAGTAATAAACTTTACCCGCCCGTTTAAACCTGACGCCGACAACACTGTATGTCATTTTTGTATCACTCCATTTGATTCTATATAAATGATCAGGCCAGTTCCGCCGGCCTGCACAAGTTCAAAAACAGAACATCCAGAACCAGCCTGGGATTCGCGTTCCTGGACAACCTGTTCCTGGCTTCCTCAATTTTTCTCAGGCGATCAATTAACAAGGAAACTTCCCGATAGGAAGCCTGTTCCTTGATGGCCTGCAAAAAATCCCGGTTAATAATTAACTTCTCATTTTCTGATTCCTTCCATACTAAAAGGTCGCGGTACCAGAGCATCAGCCCTTGTATCCAGGCAAGCGTTTCTTCCCTGCTGCCGGACAGGCTGCCGGCAAGGCGGCAGGCTTCTCCCGGCCCGGCGCTGTCTATTGCGTTAATTGTCTGTGCCAGTTGTTTCCTGCGTTCGGCGAGGGCGCCGCCGCTGAGCAGATCAATAGCCTGTCCCACACTGCCGCCTGATAAAAGAGCGGTTAAATCCGCCTCTTCCTGTTTAACGCCGGGAGAACCGGCCAGAATCAGAGCTACCTGGGAAATGGGAAGCAGTTGGAACAGAACCTGCTGGCACCTGGAGAGGACAGTTGCCGGAAGGGCGTAAGGCTGAACGCAGATCAGCAGAAAAACCACACCGGCCGGCGGTTCCTCAAGAATTTTTAAAAAGCAGTTTGCTGCTTCGTCTGTCATGCTTTCCGCACGGTCGATCAGGCAGATCTGCCTGCCGCCCTGAAACGGGGCTAGAGTCATCCTTCTTTGGATTTCTCTTGCCTGCTCTATTTTTATCGAACCTCCGTCAGGTTCCACCTTAATAAAATCGGGGTGGTTCCCGCCTTCGACCTGTCGGCATGAACGGCACTCGCCGCAGGCGTCGCCTTTAAGGGGCTGGCGGCAGAGCAGCGCCCGGGCGAAAGCCACGGCGCATGTTTTTTTTCCTACACCCGAAGGGCCGCAGAAAAGATAGGCGTGGGAAACCATCCGCCTGTCAAAAGACCTGCGCAAAAGATCTATAGCATTATTCTGCCCGTAAATTTCGCTGAAAAACTTCACCGGTAAACACCTCAATAGCATCAACAACCCTGCAGTGGATCTCTTCTTTATTCAGCGAGGCGTCAAAAACATGGTAGGCGCCCGGCCTCTGTTTGGCCAGAGACAGATACCCTTCGCGCACACGCCCGAAAAAAGATGTCTTTTCCTGCTCCAAACGGTCCGCCTCGCCGACAATCCGTTTTTTGGAAAGTTCAGGGGGAAAATCAAGCAAAAACGTGAGGTCCGGAGTCAGGCCGCCTGTCGCCAGGTCGTTAACACTGGTTAAAAGCCCGACATCCAAGCCCCGTCCAAAACCCTGGTAAGCTATTGTGGAATCCCCGAACCGGTCGCCGACTACTATTCTGCCCATCGCCAGGGCAGGCCCGATTTTGTCGGCAGCCAGTTGGGCCCGTGCGGCGGCGTAAAGCAAAGCCTCTGCCGCGGGCGTCATCCCGGGGTACGCTGATTTATCCAGAAGCATCTCCCTCACGTTTTCCCCCAGGGACGTCCCACCGGGGTCCCTGTATGTTTCGACCTCCCTGCCGCTTTTAAGCAGGGCAGCGGCCAGCAGGGCGGCCTGGGTGCTCTTGCCCGCGCCGTCAATCCCCTCAAAGACGAAAAAAAGCCCCCTTTTAATTTCCTTCATCACCCGATCACCTTGACCGTCTTCAACTCCGGGTCCGCAGGCCCGACCACAGGAGCCCCGGAAGCTTTAACCCATTTAAGGTACTCAACTATTTCAGGCGTAAACTCCTCGCCCGGATAAATTACCGGTATCCCCGGCGGGTATACCGCAACCCACTCCCCGCAGACAAGCCCTGCGCAACCTTCCAGGGAAACCTTCCCTTTCCCGGAAAACCACGCCTGTCGCGGGGTCAATTGCCGCGGCGGCAAAGCGGGCGGTCCAGGCGGCGCTGGCATCGGCCGGGCAGCCGCCTGCCTTTCCCGGGATATTTCCTTCAGGCCATCAACCAGTCTGCCGCAGTCCTTTTCAGTTGCGCCGACACCGATAACCAGGACAATATTGGTGAAATCCGCCATCTCCACATTTACGCCATATTTCTCAAAGAGCATTGCGGAAAGCTGAAAACCAGTTAACCCGAGACCGGCCCCGGAAATGGTTATCCGGGTGGGATCAAGCGAACAGCCCTTTTTGAGATGACTGCTTTCAAGCACTTTCAGGCCCGGGATTTTGCCCGCCGATTCCCTGACCTGCCCGGCCTTTTGAACGGCGCTGTCCAGCAATTGACGGCCTTTTTCGGCAAGCATATGCCTGGCCAGGTCCAAAGACACGAGCAGCGGATAAGAAGGGCTGCTCGTCTGCAGGCAGGCAAGGGCGGCAGCCACATCCCCGGGATCAAAAAAATCGCCCTGCAAGTGCAATAAAGATGATTGCGTCAAAGAACCGCCCATTTTATGCATACTCATAACGGAAGCGTCAGCTCCGCATGACAATCCGCCTTCCGGCAGGGACGGATGGAAAGGAAAGTGGGCAGCGTGGGCTTCGTCGGCCATCAGCGGTTTACCGGCTCTATGGACAGTCTCAGCCAGTTTCTTTAGATCTGCCGCAATCCCGTAATAATTGGGATAGGTTGTCAACACGCCTTTCGCTTCTCCGCATGCTTCAAGCGCTTCGGCAGCCTGCGCTTCACCCGGCCCCTCCGGTATCCCAAACCCCTCCACCATAGAGGAAACGAGATAAACAGGATCAGCGCCGCTCAAAACAAGCCCCGCTAAAACAGACCGGTGGCTGTCACGGGGTATAATTATTTTTTCCCCCGGGCAACAGAGGGCCATTAAAAACGCCTGCAGGCCGACCGAAGTTCCATTGACCAGAAAGAACGTGCGCTTTGCCCCGTAAAGCCCGGCGGCCAGGGACTGCGCTCTGGCTATAGGCCCTTTGGGATTGTTAAGGTTATCAAGTCCCGGCAGTTCAGTCAGGTCAATTTTAAATAAGTCCTGTTTCAGGCCCTCCCATAAAGCTGAAAGGGCCTGCCCCTGCCTGTGCGCCGGCAGGTGCAGGTGAGCATAACCGTTTTTCAAATGCTTTAGCAGGGATGTATAAAGTGGTGCTTCATACTGATCATCCTGCATAAAATACCATCTCCAACATTTAATTGTATCATAACGGCAACAACCTTCCAAGTCCGCTAACAAAAGTAGCCAGAAAACAATATTATCAGCTAGCTAGTACGAGAAATATTTCAAAAATTGTTAATCTTTC
Source organism: Desulfotomaculum sp. (assembly GCA_003485325.1). GTDB lineage: Bacteria > Bacillota > Desulfotomaculia > Desulfotomaculales > Nap2-2B > 46-80. The sequence goes on along the minus strand of DMZI01000062.1, from coordinate 10,961 downwards.
TTTTAAAACGATATCTCAAGGCTTTCTTGACAGGCAATTTAAGATAATCTATAATTATAATCATTTATTTGTTAGTTGCTGAAAAATATCGAAATTTGGTATCAGGGGAGAAAATAATGATTGAAATTCGTTTTCATGGAAGAGGCGGACAGGGAGCGGTAACCTCGGCGGAACTGCTGGCCCTGGCTGCTATCAGCGAAGGGAAATATGCCCAGGCCTTCCCCAGTTTCGGGCCTGAAAGACGCGGGGCTCCGGTAGTCGCTTTCTGCCGGGTGGACGATCACCCTATCCGGCTGAGGACTAACATTTATTCCCCTGATCTGGTAGTAGTGTTGGATCCTTCCCTTCTCCGCTTGATTAACGTGGCCGCCGGCCTGAAAGAAAATGGCGTATTAATTACCAACACGAAATTCACGTCCGAGGAGATTAAGGAAAGATTAGGCATCAAACAGACTCTGGCTACTATTAACGCCAATAAGATCGCCCTTGAGGAATTGGGGCTGCCGATCACCAACACTACGATGCTTGGCTCTCTTCTTAACGCGCGGCAGGTAGTGCATCCCGATTCACTTATCGGTCCTTTGGAAAAAAGGTTCGGCCGGATTGCCGACAAAAACATCAGAGCTTTCCGAAGGGCTTTTGCGGAAACCGTAATACTTAACTGAGGAGGGAGAAGCAATGGCAAGATCAGAGGAAGACCTGAAATGGAAAGATTTAGAGACAGGCTGCGTTGTTTCGGATGCAGGAAACGCCAGCCAGTACCGTACCGGCGACTGGCGGTCATTATTACCTGTCTGGGATAAAACAAAGTGCATCCGCTGCGGTGTTTGTTTTCTATTTTGCCCTGATGCGGCAATCAGGAAGACCAGTGAAGGTTACTTTGAAGCCGATTTATACTACTGCAAGGGTTGCGGAATCTGCGTCCAGGAGTGTGTAACCGGCTGTATAACTATGGTAGAGGAAGAGGAGTAATGAATAAAAAAGTTGGTATAGAAGTTTCCCTGGCAGCTGCTGATGCCATAAAAATGGCAAACGTGGATCTGATTGCAGCTTATCCGATTACACCGCAGACACATATCGTAGAGCACCTGTCCGAACTGGTAGCTAACGGTGAATTGGACGCCGAATTTATTCCGGTGGAGTCTGAACACTCGGCGTTAAGCGTATGCATCGGATCTTCCGCCGCTGGAGCACGGACTTTCACATGCACGAGTTCTCAGGGGCTTGCCCTGATGAACGAGATAGTTTTTATAGCAGCTTCGCTCAGGCTGCCAATAGTAATGATCCTGGCCAACCGTTCCCTTTCTGGGCCTTTGAGCATCTGGAACGACCACACCGACGTTATGTCAATCAGGGATAGCGGTTGGATTCAAGTGTTTACCGAAAACGGCCAGGAAGTTTTTGATCATGTATTCTTCGCTTTCCGCGTGGCTGAGAACCCCAAGGTTTCCCTCCCGGTGATAGTCAATCTGGACGGGTTTATCCTGACCCATGTTATTGAGCCGATTCAGTACTGGGACCAGGAAGCGGTTGACAAATACCTTCCTGATTTCAAGCCCGTCAACACGCTCAACCCCGATGCTCCGGTAACGATGGGCGCTTTTGCCATGCCGGGCATTTATACAGAGGCTAAAAAAGCCCAGGATGAGGCTCTGATTAAGTCCAAGCCGGAGATCATCAAAGCCTGGAAGGAAATGGGGAAAATTATTGGAAGAAATTATTCACCGGTTGAAACAAACCAGATTAAAGGCGCTGAAACTGTTTTCCTGACCATGGGAAGCATGGGAGAGACGGTTTCCATAGCCGTAGACAAACTAAGAGCTCAGGGGCAAAAGGTAGGCCAGGTTAAGATTAGGTTATGGAGGCCTTTCCCTGTTGAGGAATTCAGGAAGGCCGTCCGCAACGTCAAGAATATCATCGTCATTGACCGCGCTCTTTCCTTTGGTGGCCAGGGCGGCCCGGTGGCGGGAGAAATACGGTCAGTCCTTTATGACGAAGAGAACAGGCCTTTAATCACCAACTTTATCTGCGGCCTGGCCGGGCGTGACGTTACGACCGACAATTTCATCGATATGTATGAAATGAGCCTGAAAATGGCCGGGGATAAATCAAAAGAAGAAGACTACGTAATGTACGGAGTCAGGGAATAAATCGGGCGAAGCAAAGGTTGGAGGAGGCGCCAAATGAAAAAGAAATTGAAGGAGATTATCAAGAAATACGGCTCGAACCGGAGTTTTCTGGTTCCCATTCTCCAGGATATACAAAGGGAATATGACTATCTCCCCCGGGAAGCGCTCAACATGCTGAGCCAGCTTATCGACGTCCCGATCAGTCACATTTATACTGTAGCGACTTTTTACAAGTCCTTCAGCCTGTCGCCAAGGGGCCGTCACCAGCTCAGCCTGTGCATGGGAACCGCCTGCCACGTACGGAAGGCGCCCCAGATCAGGGATCACCTGGTCCGTACGCTGCAGATAGAACCGGGCGAGACAACGCCGGATCTGGAATATTCATTTAATACAGTAAACTGCCTCGGAGTCTGCGCCCTGGGGCCCATTCTGGTCGCAGACGGCGAGTACCACGGGCAGTTGACCATAACGAAAGTAGATAAAATTCTCAAGGAACTTGGAAAAAAGGGAAGAACATTGAAAAAGGTGGCCGCTAATGAAAATTAGAAATCCTAAAGAACTTGAAAAATTATGCAATAAACTTTTGGCAAATAAAGACCCTCAAAAACCGTGCATAACCATCTGCGCAAGCTCGGGCTGCGTTGCTCTGGGTTCCAACAGGCTTGTTGATGTCCTGGTCAAGGAACTTAAAGAACGCGGTCTGGAAAAAAACATTGACGTCAAGGAAACAGGGTGCCACGGTTTCTGTGAAGGCGGCCCGCTGCTGATCATTTACCCTGAGGAAATCTGCTACCTGAGGGTAAGTGAAAAGGATATCCCGAACATTGTTGCCAAAACGGTTTTGAACCACGAGATCATCGAGCGGCTTCTATATAAAGACCCGGTAACCGGCAAGACCATTGCCAAGCAGTCTGAAATCCCCTTCTTCAAGAAGCAGGAAAGGCTGATCATCGGCAACAACGCCAGGATAGATCCAAGCAGCCTGGAAGACTACATATCTACGGGCGGTTACTCGGCTCTGGCCAAAGTTCTGTCACAAATGAGCCCGGATGAAGTAATCGGGGAAATCAAACTGTCAGGCCTGCGCGGGCGCGGGGGCGGAGGCTTCCCCACCGGGGTAAAATGGGAATCAACGCGCAAAGCCGAAGGGGAACCGAAATACGTTATCTGCAACGCTGACGAAGGCGACCCTGGAGCTTACATGGACCGCTCAGTACTGGAGGGCAATCCCCACTCGGTGCTGGAAGGAATGATCATCGGCGCTTATGCCATAGGATCAAATGCGGGTTATATATACTTGCGCGACGAATATCCGCTTGCCGTTACAAGATTTACACTGGCTATTGAGAAGGCCCGGGAAACCGGCCTGCTCGGGAAAAACATCCTGGGGTCGGGCTTTTCCTTCGATGTGACCATCAGCCGGGGCGGCGGCGCATTTGTCTGCGGTGAATCTTCAGCGCTCTTCGCTTCCATCGAGGGACGCGCCGGGGAACCGCGGGCCAAGTACGTTCACGCAACTGACAAGGGGCTTTTTGACAAGCCCACCAACCTGAACAACGTGGAAACCTGGGCCAACGTGCCCCTGATTATCAACAAGGGGGCCGAGTGGTACCGGACAATCGGAACTGAAAAGAGCAAGGGAACAAAAATCTTTTCCCTTGTCGGCAAAATAAACAATACCGGCCTCGTAGAAGTGCCGATGGGCATTTCGCTGAGGGAAATAATTTTCGATATCGGCGGAGGAATTCCCAAGGGCAGGAAATTTAAGGCCGTACAGACAGGAGGACCGTCGGGCGGATGCCTCCCGGAAGAATTCCTGGATAAGCCCGTGGACTTTGACGAACTGGTCGAGCTCGGTTCCATGATGGGCTCGGGCGGAATGATTATCATGGACGACCGGACCTGCATGGTCGACGTGGCCCGGTATTTCCTGATGTTCCTCGAAGAAGAGTCCTGCGGCAAGTGCACGCCCTGCCGGGAAGGAATCCTGCAGATGCGCGAGATTTTAGACAGGATTACCCAGGGTCTGGGCGAAGAAAGCGACCTGGAGACCCTGGAGCAGATGAGCCAGGCTATAACAGACGGCGCTCTCTGCGCGCTGGGATCGACAGCCCCCAACCCGGTCATGTCCACCATCCGCTTTTTCAGGGATGAGTATGAGGCGCATATCAGGGACAAAAGGTGTCCTGCCGGAAGCTGCAAGGATTTGATCAGCTATTCAATCAATCAGGCAACCTGCACCGGCTGTGGAGCCTGCCTGAGAGCATGCGGAACAAATGCGATAACAGGCGAGAAGAAAAAACCGCATAGAATTGATCCTGAAAAATGCATTAAATGCGGCGCCTGTATAGAAACCTGTAAATTCAACGCGGTTGAGGTGTCTTAAGGAGGAACAATTATGGCAGATACAGTAACAGTAACAATAAATGAAAGAAAAATTACCGCCCCTGCGGGGAGCACCATACTTGACGCCGCACATGACGCCAACATATATATTCCCAACCTGTGCAGCCACGAGGAACTCGCCCCTTACGGGGCCTGCCGGCTCTGCATGGTCGAAATAGGCAGCAGGGAAAAAACCAAACTGGTAGCCTCCTGTATTTACGAAGTCGCCGAAGGTTTGGAAGTGCGGACCGAAACCCCCCGGGTGAACAACGTCCGCCGGTTCGTAATTGAACTGCTCCTGGCACGCAACCCGGATGCGCCCGTTTTGAGAAAGATCGCTGACGAGCTTGGCGTGAAAGACACCCGTTTCAAAAAGCAGAACAAAGGATGCATTCTCTGCGGCCAGTGCGTACGGACCTGCCGGGAAGTGGTCGGTGTTTCGGCCATCGGATTCAAGGGCCGGGGCGTGACCAGACAGGTAACCACTCCTTTCGGAGAATCTCCCGTGGACTGCATTGCCTGCGGATCATGCTCTTACATCTGCCCTGTCAAGGTCATTCCTTTAAAGGAAGAAAACGGCGTCAGAGAAATCTGGAAAACCAAGTTTGAACTTAAGAAATGCAAGAAATGCGGACGTTATTTTGCGCCGGTCAAACAGCTCGAATATTTCAGCAAGATCACAAAACTGCCCAAGGAACACTTTGATGTATGCCTCGATTGCCGTTAACCGAAGGAGAGGAGAAAGATAATGGAATCGCTTAATGTATACTCAGCCCGACTGGTAACTAAAAAAGAAAATTTTGCTCCCGGTCACCGGGCCTGTCAGGGTTGCGCAGAGGCCTTAGCCGTCAGGATGGTCGCCAAAGCACTGGGCAACAACGTGGTCGTGGCCAGCGCCACCGGGTGCATGGAAATAATCTCCTCGCCCCTGCCGTTTACCAACTGGAGGGTCCCCTGGATCCACGTGGCGTTTGAAAATGCCGCCGCAGTAGCTTCGGGCGCCGAAGCGGGAACAAAAGCCCTGATCAGAAAAGGCAAACTCCCCGACAAGGGTACGGTATTCCTGGGAATGGGCGGCGACGGCGCGACAAGTGACATAGGCCTTCAAGCCCTGTCAGGGGCTTTTGAAAGAGGGCACGACTTCCTGTATGTGTGTTATGATAACGAAGCTTATATGAATACAGGCATTCAAAGATCTTCGGCAACCCCTTTCGGTGCTGCCACCACAACCTCTCCGGCCGGAAAGGTTAAGCCGGGACAGTTGACCTGGAAGAAAAACATGCCGGAAATAGCCGCCGCGCACAATATCCCTTATGTGGCTACAGCCTGCGCCAGCTACCCGTTTGACCTCCTCCGCAAGGTGGAAAAAGCAGCCAAGAAAAAGGGTCCGGCTTATGTGCATATTCTTGCCGTATGCCCGACAGGCTGGCGGATACCGCCCGACAAGGCCATCTGGATTGGACGGTTGGCCGTGGAAAGCGGAGTCTTCCCCCTGTACGAAGTGGAAGACGGCAAATACCGGATTACGCATGACGTGCCTGAATTAAAACCCGTCATCGATTACCTGAAGCCCCAGGGAAGGTTCCGCCACCTGACTCCTGATTTAATCTCGCAGATACAGGAAAGGGTGACTGCGGACTATAACAAGCTGAAGATAAAAGCACAATCATAGACGGTTTTGCCTTGTTTGAAAAATACTGCCGGCATCCTTACAGAACACACTTTTTCAAGGAGCCGGCAGATTGTTTTTTGGCGGATTTTTTTAATCCAAAGGGGGTTTTTCTGTTGAAGGATTGCGCTAATTAATGTAGAATATAACTCTGGGTTATAAAGCCAAAAACAATTAAAATACCAAAGAATAACTTCAGGGGTATATTGGGATCAAAACAACGGGCATATTTATAACAAGGGGGAGCACAGATGAAAGCAACAGCGGAGAGAATAGAAAAAAATACTGTTCTGCTGGAAATCGAGGTAGAAACTGAGAGATTTTCAAAAGCATTGGACCAGGCATATCAAAAACTGGTCAAAAAAGTAAATGTACCCGGTTTCCGGCGAGGAAAGACTCCCCGCTTTATCTTTGAAAGGCATGTAGGCACACAGACGCTGGTTGATGAAGCCGTCGAAATAGTGATTCCCGAGGCTTATTTCATGGCGGTGGGCGATACCGGCATAGAGCCTGTTGCCCAGCCCCAGCTTGAACTGGTTCAGGTTGAGGAAGGCAAACCGGTTGTTTTCAAGGCAAAGGTGACTGTTAAACCCGAAGTAACTTTGGGTCAATATACAGGGCTTGAAGCGCCCAAGCCGGACATCAGCATCGGTGATGAAGATGTCGATAAAGAACTGAACCGCCTGCAGCAGATGCATGCCAGGCTAATTACAATTGAAGAAGGGGAAGTAGAAAACGGAGACCTGCTGACCATTGATTTTCTTGGGAAAATTGAAGGAATACCCTTCGAGGGCGGAGAAGGAAAAGATTATAACCTGGAAATAGGCAGCCATGCTTTTATAGCGGGCATGGAAGAAGGCATGATTGGTATGAAGCAGGATGAAACCAAAGATATCGAAGTAACTTTCCCTGCAGACTACCGCAAAGAGGACTTGGCTGGTAAAGACGCTGTTTTTACGGTTACGGTCAAGGAAATCAAACGCAAGGAACTGGCTCCCATTGATGACGATTTTGCCAAGGACGTCAGTGAGTTTGAAAATCTGGATGAATTAAAAGCAAATATCAGGAATAAACTGGAACAGGCAAGCAAAACCAGGTCTGATGCAATTTTTAAGCAAACCTTGATCAGCAAGGCAGTGGAAAACTCCCAAATGGAAATACCTGACGAAATGCTCCAGGGGCGCATTGACGAGATGGCGGAAGATATTGAAAGGAACCTTTGGACACAGGGCGTTTCCATACAGGACTATCTGTCCTACACCGGCTCAACAGTTGAAGAGATGAGAAAACAATTCAGCCCGGAGGCGGAAAAGAGCCTGAAAAGAACCCTTGTTCTGGAAGCGATAGCAAAGGCGGAAAAACTTGAGCCCAGTGAGGATGAGATAGAAGCCGAGATTGAAAAAATCGGCCGGGAGATAGGGCAAAGTACGGAAATGATCAGAAAAACCGTGGAAGAAAAGGGACGCGGCAAACTGGTTGAACAGATCAGGATCAACAAGGCAATTGATTTTATCATCAGTCAGGCCAAGATAGTCGAACCTGCCGAAGAAAAAGAGGAGCAGGAAAGCAAACCGGAACAGGAATAAAAGGAAGGCGCCAAAATTATCTAAAGGAAAGCTGAAGTGTTCTTTTTGCGGCAAGCCACAGGATATGGTAGAAAAACTGATCGCCGGACCGAAAGTATATATCTGTGATGAATGCGTTAAAAAATGCAATGAAATTATTGAACAGGAAAACGCAAAAAAAGAAACAAAGAACTGAAAGACGAATAGATTATCTAAAGGAGGTATACTGATGTCCGTACTTGTGCCGATTGTTGTAGAACAGACTAACCGCGGGGAAAGGGCCTATGACATATATTCCCGCCTGTTGAAAGACAGAATCATCTTTTTAGGCGGGCCGATTGACGACTATGTCGCCAATCTCGCCATCGCCCAGATGCTTTTCCTTGAGGCCGAGGACACTGAGAAAGATATCCATCTTTACATAAACTCGCCTGGTGGTATAGTGACCGCCGGGATGGCCATTTATGATACAATGCAGTATGTAAAGCCGGACGTATCGACCATCTGCCTCGGCCAGGCCGCAAGCCTGGGATCGTTTTTGCTGGCTTCCGGGGCCAAAGGGAAACGTTTCGCCCTCCCCTATGCCAGAATAATGTTGCACCAGCCTTCCGGGGGAGCGCAGGGCCAGGCCACGGATATTGACATACACGCGCGTGAGATACTGCGGATGAGGGAAACATTAAATGAGATTCTTGCCAGACACACCGGACAGCCGAAAGAAAAAGTCGCCCAGGATACCGAGCGTGACTTCTTTATGTCAGCCAAAGAAGCAAAGGAATACGGAATCATAGACGAGGTTTTTGTAAGGCGTTAAGCAGAGTTTAGAAGAAAAAGAGGTGAAAGGTATGTTTAACGAAAAAGGGCAGTTGAAGTGTTCCTTTTGCGGCAAATTACAGGACCAGGTAAAAAAACTTGTAGCCGGGCCAAGCGTATATATCTGCGACGAGTGTATCGAACTTTGCAACGAAATAATCGAAGAGGAACTAAACGAAGATCTCAGTCTGGAAATCGGGGATATTCCAAAGCCCAAGGAGATTAAGGAATTCCTTGATCAGTATGTAATCGGGCAGGAAGACGCCAAAAAATCTCTGGCTGTCGCCGTCTACAACCACTACAAGCGGATCAACCTGGGCGGCAAGGTTGACGATGTTGAGCTGCAGAAAAGCAATATCGTTATTTTAGGGCCGACAGGATGCGGCAAGACCCTGTTAGCTCAGACACTTGCCAAGCTGCTCAACGTACCTTTTGCAATAGCGGACGCAACTTCCCTTACCGAGGCCGGTTATGTCGGCGAGGATGTGGAAAACATCCTTCTAAAACTGATCCAGGCCGCCGATTACGATATTGAGAAAGCTGAAAAGGGTATTATTTATATAGATGAGATAGATAAGATCGCCCGCAAGTCAGAAAACCCGTCGATCACCAGGGATGTGTCGGGCGAAGGAGTACAGCAGGCGCTGCTGAAGATCCTGGAAGGCACTATCGCCAGCGTACCGCCTCAGGGAGGCCGCAAACACCCGCACCAGGAATTCATCCAGCTGGATACTACAAACATCCTCTTCATCTGCGGAGGGGCTTTTGACGGCATAGAAAAGATCATCCAGAACAGGATCGGCAAAAAAGCCATGGGCTTCGGCGCCGAACTTCAGCCGAAAATGGAGCGGAACATCGGCGACATCCTCAAGAAAATCATGCCCGAGGACCTTTTGAAGTACGGCCTGATTCCCGAGTTTGTCGGCCGTCTGCCCATAATCGTCACCGTAGACGCCCTGGACGAGGAAGCGCTGATTCGCATCCTGACCGAACCGAAGAACGCGCTGGTCAAACAGTACGAGAAGCTGTTCGAATTAGACGGCGTCACGCTGGAATTCCAGCCGGAAACACTCAAGGCGATTGCCCTGGAAGCCAAGAAAAGAAACACCGGGGCTCGCGGCTTAAGGGCCATCCTCGAAGAAATCATGCTGGAAGTGATGTACGAGATACCGTCGCGCGAGGACGTTTCCAAGTGCATCATCACCAAGGAAACCATCGCCAAGCGGGATAAACCTCTCCTGGTGACAACGGAAAGAAAGAAGAAGAGAAAAGAAGAAACCGCTTAAACATGACTATAAACAAGAAGGCTGCCGTAAAAGGCAGCCTTTGTTTATTATTAGAACCTGATGATTACCGTCCCGTCCCGGGTGATGATCCGTTAATTAACGTATCCGTACTGTGCGGGGTGGCGAGGACACCCCTGGTGTCCAGGGCGGTGGCGCCGCCGGTGTTGTTTATACTCCAACTCGGAAAAAAACATTAATTAATAAAGTACTCAAATAATTTTAATGCATTAAAATCCCTTGAAGTCGAAAATTTAACATAAGATAGGATCACTAAAATATTAAATATTAATAAATATAAATTATAATATATTGTAATAAGTGAATCTTTTTTTCAATTCTTTATAATTATTATACAGAAAAGCACAATTGTCGACATATTATGACATTAAAGACTTATTTGTTATATTCTTTCTCGTAATGTTCTTAATTAATCTGCGACTAAAACAACGAGGTGTCATTTTTATTGGGTGAAAATTTATTTATTTTGAGTGCCGGAGCATCAGCTGAATCAGGTACTCCTATAATGCATTACTTCCTTGATATAGCTGAGGATATATGGAGGAAAAACTTATTTAAAGAAAATCAAAATAAGATTTATACAGTATTTAAATTGATAACTAAATTATACAGTTTTTATGCGATATCCAAACTTAAACAATATTGAGGGCTTATTTGGGGTTATTGAATTAGCCAAGTAATAAATAAATGGTATTCAGGGCAGATATAAATATTTTCTTACTTGTTTAATGTGCTACAATAATGTAGCAATGTTAGAAGGAGTGATAACTAAGTGCGACTCAGGGAATTTGAAAGCATGATGAAAGAGGTAATGGAAAACCCATTGGATGATGATGAGTTTGGCGGAAGTGAAGTAGAATATTTTAGAATAAGTAAACACAGGCAGTTTCATACCATATCCCTTATTCCGAGAGATAGAAACATTAAAATATTGGACATTGGCTCTGAACCTGGTCATATTGCAATATTTGTGAAGACCCTGGGTTATGATGTTACAACCGCATCGGTAAATCTTGTCAGTTCATTTAAACAAAGGATGAGCAGATACGATATAAGTGCTGATATAATCAACATAGAAACCGACAATGTTAAATAC
>DMZI01000001.1 GCA_003485325.1 Desulfotomaculum sp. | reverse complement strand
CATACTCACGCTAACAGCAATACCGCACCCCAGATTGTGGACAGGCAGGTCGAGCCTATCCTCCAACGCTCAGAGATCTACTCCGGAGTTTACGCAAGGGTATCCATCAACTTCTACGCCTTCAACTCCAACGGTAATAAAGGAATAGCCTGCGGCCTTAGCAACATCCAAAAAGTCCGCGACGGCGAGCCTTTAGGTAGCAGAACGAATGCTGTGGACGACTTTGTCACAGATGTGGACGACGATTTCCTGTCATGAGGCCTCTCTTCATTGACATCGAAACCTATAGCGATACAGACCTCGCCAAAAGCGGGGTCTACCGCTACAGCGAATCGTCTGGTTTTGAGGTCCTGCTATTCGGCTATAGCATAGACGGCGGTGCGGTTAGGGTCATTGACCTTGCTTCCGGTGAAACCCTGCCCGATGAAATCCGCAAAGCACTTACGGACGACAACGTCACAAAATGGGCGCACAACGCGCAGTTCGAGAGGGTCTGCCTGTCGAGGTATCTGGGCAAAAGGCTGGAACCTGTATCATGGCGATGCACGATGGTATGGTCTGCCTATCTTGGCCTGCCGCTGTCGCTGGAGGGCTCGGCTATTGTTACAGGCGCGGAGAAGCAAAAGTTGGCCGAGGGGAAGGAACTCATCCGCTACTTCTCCGTGCCCTGCAAGCCCACCAAGGCGAACGGCGGACGCACACGTAACGTGCCTACTGATGCTCCTGACAAGTGGGAACATTTCAAAGCATACAACGCCCGCGACGTGGAGGCTGAGATGGCGGTTGCCAAGAGGTTATCCAAATTTCCGGTGCCGGAAGATGAGTGGCAAAACTACACCCTCGACCAGGAGATAAACGACCGGGGTATCCGGCTGGATATGGATCTGGTCAGGAAAGCCATCCGCTGCGATGAGCGGTCAAGGGAGGAACTGACCCGTGCCATGCGGGAGCTTACCGATCTGGAGAATCCTAACTCGATTACCCAGATGAAATCGTGGCTTGCCAAAAACGGACTGGATACTGACACACTGGGCAAGGCGGCGGTTAGGGAACTACTGAAAACCGCGCCGGAGAACCTGGGAGAGGTGCTGGCGCTCAGGCAAGACCTCGCCAAGAGCAGCGTAAAAAAATACACGGGGGGAATTAAGGGGACACCATACTAAATTATTTATTTTTATCCTTGAGAACTATCCCCATAATATAGTATGATCAAGTTATGGCCAGGATAGCACGCATTGTGGCCCCCGGTGTGCCCCATCATGTTACTCAGCGGGGCAACCGGCGGCAGCAAACATTTTTTTGCGACGAGGACTACAAAGCCTACCTGCATCTGCTGGCACAATGGTGTTCCCAGTGGAAGGTGGAGATTTGGGCGTATTGCCTGATGCCCAACCACGTCCATCTCATCGTCGTGCCGCCGTCGAAAGAGGCTTTGACCAGGGCGATTGCGGAAACTCATCGCCGCTACACCAGCCGGGTGAACTTGCGGGAAGGTTGGACGGGACACTTGTGGCAAGGGCGCTTTTCTTCGTTTCCGCTGAGTGAGGCTCACCTATACTCCGCGGCCAGCTACGTAGAACGTAATCCCGTGCGGGCCGGACTGGTCAAAGAGCCCTGGCAGTATCCCTGGAGCAGCGCCGCGGCGCACCTTGCGGGGTATGACAACCAGTTGGTGCGGGTCGGGCCGTTACTGGAGATGTTTGGAGACTGGCGAGAATACCTGACCCGGGACATTCCGGAAGAGGACGTTCACGTATTGCTACGTCACGAGCGGACGGGACGGCCGCTTGGCGACGAGACTTTTCTTGTCGGCCTGGAGGAAGCGCTGGGACAGAGTTTGCAACCGCGCAAAAGAGGACCCCGACGGAAAGATTAAGCAGGAGGAACAGGAAAAATAATTTAGTATGGTGTCCCCTTAATTCCTTAATTCCAAATTGCGTTAACCGGGGAGCAGATAAAGGAGTAGTCTATGAACAAGTTATGGATGCTGACCAACGAGGCGGCGTGCGAAAGGGTTGGTCATGCCAAAGATCGGGTGATCTATGTAGCCCCAGGTTTGTGGTTGAATGTAGCTGAAGCGCTCGTAAACTTTGTAAAACCGGCCGCAAAGGAATCAGAATATTGATTATAAGTATAAGGAGTATAAATTAAATGTCCAAAGGAATTATTTATGCAATCTCCATAAATCAGGAGAGGGGACAACTAAAAAAGGAAGTTCCCGAAGTTAATCTTATCGAAAACTATGGGATAGAAAACGATGGACATGCCGGTGACTGGGGGCGTCAGGTTACTTGTCTTAACTGGGCCAGTGTTCAAAAAGCTAACGAAGAACATAACTTGAATGTTGGGCCGGGCGGTTTTGCCGAGAACATTCTTATTGACGGAATGGCTTTTTCAGAATTGACCGTAGGAAGCAGAATCAAGTTAGGCACAAATGCCGTTTTGGAGGTCACGCAGATTGGCAAAGAAGATCATCCCAGTATAGTCCTCAGAACATACGGCATAAGCCTTTTGCCGAAAGAAGGCTTATTTTGCAAAGTTATTGCAGGCGGGGTAATTAAAAAAGGAGATTCTGTTGAGAAAGTCAGGCGGTTTATCGGGCGAAAAAGGGTGTTCCTTCCCAACCCCTGCCAGTAATAAGTTACCGCGTTGGCCAATGTACCGACGCCTCCCGGCCGGGATGGATGAGTGGATATACCTGCGGGCTTGTTCACCGCCAGGAAATCCTCGTCTTCGTAAACGATTTCTATGGGAACCGGTTCAATAATAAAACAAAGTTCAACTTTGGGATTGGCCCGCAGTTGAGAGTACAAATTCTTGGAAGCAGCAGTCGTAAAATAGATTCCATCCTCTTTTACCCATAATGGCGCCATACCCTTTGCCCCTTGGTTGATCCCCATCGATGGTGCACAAAGTACAGGCTGCCTGACTCTCGCTGATAGACTTAATACAATCTCCAAAATCCATTCCTTTACCTCTATCTTTTTTAACGGGCTAACTGGTAATTAATGTATAATACTGTATATATTGGCCTGTGTCAAGTTTTCTCCAGTTTGCAAAATAATGTTTTTGTGCGGCCATAAAATTCTTGGATAAAGCATAATACGTACCAATATCCTTCATATTTGCTTTAGGGATCGGAACCGGATTACAGCCCCCTTTAACTTCTCCAATCTGATCTGATCTATATAAAATTTATTACCGCAGTTTTGACAAACCACGTAATTTCCTTCCTGAATATAGTATCCTCTGCCGGAATCATAACAAACCTGACAGATATTTAAAGCCATTCTTACAGTTCCATCCGCGGCCTTTACAGCTATTACCTCCATATTTATGCCGTCCAGTTTGTACAGATAGAACGTGACGGTGAAGCTTATTTCGCTTTTTGGTATCTTAATGGCTGCAGCGTTTTCACTCAAACCCATACCAATTAAGTCTGCGCTTTTATTTTGTGTATCTGCTGGAATGCTCTTACTGCCGGATTTAGGCTGGTTTTCCCGGCTGTCTTCTGTACTGGAAGATTGGGAGTTTACCGGCAACTTCCTGGCAGTACTGTCGCTCTTGCTTGAATTATTACTAATTTAAGCAAAATATATAAGGAAAATCCTGATATAATAAAGACAAGCTGCGTTTTTATCAGAAAACTGACGAGGGGTACAGGATGAAAAAAGAAACGATCAAAATTTCCGGCATGTCCTGTGCAGCCTGCGCAGCACGAATCGAGAAAAAACTAAATTCCCTGGACGGAATCCGAAAAGCCAGTGTAAACCTTACCACAGAGAAAGCGAATATTGCCTACCAGCCAGGCCGTGTAAAGGTAGAAGAAATGATCAGCGCTATTCAAACCTTGGGATATAGCGCCGAAAATATTGGGGAAATCGATAACGGCCGGCAGATAGAGCAAAAAGAGTTAGAAATCAAAGTATTGCGGTTGTTGCTGCTGTTTTCGCCCGCCTGAGGGCATCTTCCAGAACCGAGATGTCCCTTTGATAGTTTATCCTGTCCACGGGATAGGGGATGCCGTCCTTGCCGCCGGCTAAATTATTTGGAGGAATTGATATTGGCTTGACAAAAGAAGGTAATATTTGTATATTTACGGTAAAGTACTACATGTTAAGAGCGCGATTAATGAGGAGAACTAAATTATATACTGTTACCTGTGCTCCTTTTATTTGCCAGTAAAGGGGAGAAGGGGAAGACCTATGGATATTAAGGAACGGCCAAATCATAAGATATACATTCGGGTACTTCGCCAAATGTCACCTGAAAACAGGTTACTGAAAGCATTTGAACTATCTGAATTTACCAGGCAGCTTTTTATCTATGGGTTACACAAAAGATACCCGAACCTAAGCGATGAGGATTTCAAAAAAATACTTCTGGAGCGACTGGATAAATGTCACAACCGGCATTATTAAAAAAGGTTATTCAAGTACTTAATCGAGCTAGAATCAAATATATGATAACAGGTTCTATTGTTTCCAGCTTACAAGGTGAGCCACGGTCTACCCATGATATAGATATGGTCATTGCTATTCAAGAATCTGAAGCAAAGAAATTAGTTGAAGCTTTTCCTCCACCCGATTTTTATATAGATGAGGATAGCATTCTTGATGCAATTAACAGGCAGAGTATGTTTAATCTAATTGACGTAAACGCCGGGGGTAAAGTTGATTTTTGGATATTAACCGGCGAACCTTTTGACCAGTCACGTTTTTCACGTAAAATTAGTGAAGAATTTATGGGGTTAAAAATGCTGGTTTCGAGTCCAGAAGATACAATCCTGGCCAAATTGAGATGGGCAAAACTCTCCGGCGGAAGCGAGAAGCAATTTACAGATGCCCTACGGGTTTATGAGGTTCAATACGGTAAATTAGATATAGATTACTTGGAACAGTGGGTAAATAAATTAAATGTTGAATCATTATGGAAACAGTTAGTAGATGAAGCAGAAACAGTATAAATGACGTACCTTAAAAAGCCCATTTTAAACACCATTCCGCAAGTAAAAAAAAGCAAAATTCCTATAAAAAATAACGATCTTTGGAAAAATTAATACTTGACGGGTAGTAATATACTGTGTCATTAGGCCGTTAAATCCAAATATCTTCGGAAATTTGGGGGACACCATACTTAATTATCTAAAATTTAGTATCATGTCCCTCGAATTAAACACCATTCCGCAAGTAAAAAAAAGCAAAATTCCTATAAAAAATAACGATCTTTGGAAAAATTAATGCTTGACGGGTAGTAATATACTGTGTCATTAGGCCGTTAAATCCAAATATCTTCGCAAAGTGGAAAAATAACTAAATAGCAGTGACTTCCAAACCAGCCAGACTGGGAATTACAAAAAGAGATCGAGTCTTTAATCCGGTAGTAATAACAGCCTCCC
>DMZI01000031.1 GCA_003485325.1 Desulfotomaculum sp. | reverse complement strand
AACGCATGATTCAAAGTATGAAAGTTTAGATATTCAAATAAAAACATTGAAACAAATTGTAGAATATAACCCCAAATGGAAACTGTACGATATCTATAGTGATAAAGATTCTGGTGGAAATGTGGCCCGACCAGGATTTCAAAAATTGATTTTTGACTGCTATGAAAATCGGATTGATATCGTTTTAGTGAAAACCATAAGCCGCTTTGCCAGAAACACAGTTGATTTGCTCAAAACGGTAAGCAGGCTAAAAGGATTGGGGGTTGAAATCATATTTCATCAGGAAAACCTCCGAACCAGCGAAGCGGATAATGACATACTGATATCGGCATTGAGTGCAATTGCCCAGGTTGAAAGCGAATCAACTGGTGAAGCGATCAAGTTGGGGTTGAAACGAGGGTTTATATCCGGGAAATCTAAGTTATATTCCCGTAAATGTTTTGGCTATAAAAAAACGAAGAAGGCGAGCTCATGCTCATTATTGATGAAGGACAAGCAGAAGTCATTCGCTTGATCTGGCAGGCGAGGTAGAGTTTGTCCAAAATCGTAGCAGACAGACAGCATCGTGGGTAACGAAAGCTGGGATGGACTGCGCTTTCTATGTTGGCAATGAATATAACGGCATTGCAAAAATGTTCAGTGATACGGTTGGAGCTTCTATAAATTACATTCCTGTAAATTATTCCGGTAAAAGTAACGAGGGGTTTATTCCTTACCAAGCAATGATTAACTTTACTCTCTAAGCTTACAGGAAAGCAGGCCTACAAATATCGTGCCTTTGAATTGCTTGTTACGCTTGATTTGGAAGTATACAAGGCGGTGCGGAGAATTATTGTACCTGCTGACCTAGAATTTGCACGCTTCTACAAGTTGTTGCAGTCCGCGTTTGGCTGGAAGAATTACCACCTATATGACTTTACCATCTTTGGCGGTGAAAAGCATAAACTAATTACCAGAATCGTTCCATTTGAGGATAAACCTGGAGTACGATGAAGATGCTATTTTAATGAAAGGGCATACCTTATCAGAGTTTTTGCCAGAGTACAAGCATATGCTCTATACCTATGATATGGGGTGATATGGGGGATAACTGGGAACAAGAAATCCAGCTTATGCGTATGATCGAGTATCACGACAAGGAATCACCTTACTTGCTTGAAGCAAGTGGTCAAACACCACCTGGGGATGTAGGCGGCGTAGGAGGATTCGTGAACTTCCGGGAAGTCATGCTGAATCCTAATCACCCAGAATACAGTTTACCATCTTTTTTAACTGGAATGTTAACAAGGATGGTAGATTTCAAATTAGATTAACGGTTTAAAAGATACTGGGAAAGGGCTTTTTGCTGCCTTGAGGAATGGTCGGAGGATATGAAAGAAGCGGGAAATCATAAGGAAATATGGTTTAACGATATGAAAAATAAAGGCTTGAAAATAAAATTGGTTCATAATGAAAATGGTTTGCTTGCAGTGATAAATCCAGTACATAAAAAGCAAATTTGGACAGGCCCACCTCCGTCCCATGAGAAAATAAGAGGTATTATCGAAAAGCGTGTAAAAAGGCTGAAAAATTAACCGGAAGTTCGCTTTATTTTATAATAGGGAATACCCCGGGAAAAAGAGGCAGGAAGCTTATCCGGGGTTTTGAAGTGGTTATAAGGAGGAAACACTATGGATTTTAAAGATCTCAGCCAAATACCCGAAATAGAAGTTGTCCCGGGCTTCAGGGTAAAGTTCGTATATTCACAATATATGACTTTTGCTCATTGGAATATAAAAGGAGGCTCTTCACTGCAGGAGCATTCTCACCCTCATGAACAGGTGACAACAGTAATTGAAGGCGAGTTTGAGCTGACTGTCGAAAATGTTACCAAAACACTTGGGCCGGGCTCGGTGGTTATTATTCCCTCAAACGCAAAGCATTCCGCGAGGGCGGTATCGGATAGCAAAGTAATTGATGCCTTTTACCCCATCCGTGAAGATTATTTAAAGAAATACTCGAACTAATCCGGGATATTTTCCACAGGAGCCATCTGGTTTTTCAGGCAGCCTATCCCGGGAATAACCACTTCAACGACATCCCCCGGTTTCATGCGGCCCACACCGGAAGGTGTGCCGGTGAGAATAACGTCTCCGGGCAAAAGGGTCATTACCCTGGAAATAAAAACAACCAGGGTCGCCACCGGAAAGATCAACTGGTTTGTGGAAGAATGCTGTTTTACTTCTCCGTTGAGGTAGAGAAAGATTTCCTGGTTGTCGGGATCCAGATCGGTTTCAATGTGCGGACCCAGGGGGCAGAAAGTATCAAAGGACTTGGCTCTTGTCCACTGCTTATCCTTGCCCTGCAGATCCCGGGCAGTAACATCATTGGCGCAGGTATATCCAAGTACGTATTCGGCTGTTTCCGCTTCCCTGATATTATGCGCTGTCTTTTTTATTACCACGGCCAGTTCAGCCTCGTAATCCACCCGGTGGCTCCAGGGAGCGTGGACAATTGGTTTAAGGGGACCTATTACGGATGTGGACGGCTTTAAAAAGAGTAACGGTTCTTCAGGCAGCGGCAGCTTGAATTCCTCCGCGTGGTCGCGGTAGTTAAGGCCCAGGCAGACAGCCTTGCTGGGCTGACACGGGGCTAGAATCCCAAGTTCCTCCAGGTTATATTTTTTTCCGGTCCGGGGCTCCAAAGATACAAAAGGATCATCCAACGGCAATACCTGGTTTCCTTCGATCATCCCGTAGAATGTTTCTGTCTTGTTTTGAAAACGGCCTATTTGCATAAAATCCTCCTGCTTAATAAATATTTATGAACAATTAGTTTATTTGTAGGGCTTGCTTTATAAATTATAAACCATTTTTTTTAGTCGGGGCAATGGGGAGTCGCTTGCATGCTGAATTTTGAAATAGCTCTTGCTTTTCAGGAACTGGCCGATTTACTTGAATTTAAAGGGGAAGATTTTTTTAAGATCCGCGCGTACAGGCGCGCGGCCAGGGTTATTGCCTGTTTGGACGAACCGGTGGGGCAGTTGTTTGCAAACAAGAAATTGCTTCAGGTTCCCGGAATCGGCAAAAATATTGCCTCCAAGATTGAAGAATTATTAACCACGGGCAAAATGAACAAACTGGAGGAAATGCGTAAGAAATTTCATCCGGGACTGATCGAAATCATGAACCTGCCGGGTATCGGGCCCAAAAGGGCCGGGATATTATTTAAACACCTGCAGGTGGCTTCTCTGAACGAACTGGACAGGGCGGCCAGAAGCGAGCATATACGCAAACTGCCGGGTTTAGGCGCAAAAACGGAGCAGGAAATTATCCGGAATATACAGATGCTGCAAAAGAATACCGGCAGATACCTGCTTGGTCCGGCAAAAACATTGGCTGCCGAGCTTTGCGATCTTCTGGCCGGTTTCCCCGGTGTAAAAAAAATAGAAGTGACCGGCGGCGTAAGGCGGTGGCAGGAAACTGTATCCAGCATAAATTTAGTGGCTGAAACCGGTAATCCTGAGGCATTATGCCTGTTTCTGGCAAGCCACCCGAGAGCAAAAGAGGTTCAGATATGCAGCAAATACAGGGTTAAAATCTCTACGTGGTGGGGAATAGATATTGAGCTTTTAACGGCTCAGGAAAAAGATTATTGGGCAGCCCTGCTCTGGTCGACCGGAAATACCGCACACTGCCAAAAATTAGCGAGCCTTGCCCGTATGAAAGGTTATGAATTAAGCGCCCGGGGTCTTGCTGATGCTCAAGGAAGGATAGTTACTTTAAGTTCTGAAGATGATCTCTACAGCCACCTGGATTTGCCCTTTATTCCCCCCGAACTGCGCGAGGATAAAGGCGAGATTGAGTACTGCCTGGAAACAGGAAAGCTTCCTGATCTGGTTGATCAAAAAGATATCAAAGGAGACTTGCACGTACACAGCAATTGGAGCGACGGGGTCAGTTCCATAGAACAGATCG
This sequence comes from Desulfotomaculum sp., assembly GCA_003485325.1. Classification (GTDB taxonomy): domain Bacteria; phylum Bacillota; class Desulfotomaculia; order Desulfotomaculales; family Nap2-2B; genus 46-80. The sequence continues at coordinate 5,826 of DMZI01000031.1, read as the reverse complement.
CGGACCAGGCAATAGGCCTGGGATACAGTTACGTAGCCATTACCGATCACTCCGCATCTTTAAAAATAGCCGGCGGGTTGTCAGCGGAGAAGCTTCTTGAACAGCGCGAATATATCCGGGAATTAAATAAGAAATACGAAAACTTTCAGGTCCTGCACGGCATTGAGGCGGATATCCTGTCCGGAGGCAGTCTTGACTGTCCCGAAGATATTTTAAATAAGATGGACATTGTTATTGCTTCGGTGCATACCGGTTTTCGCCAGGACCGTGCGGCGATGACCGGCCGGATAATCTCCGCAGTCACCAACAAAAACGTAGACGCTGTCGGACACCTTACAGGCCGCCTGATCGGGACCCGCAGAGGCTACGAAGTTGATGCGGAGAAAATTTTCCAGGCTGCCAAAACACACGGGACATGTATGGAGATAAACTCATCCCCGGACCGTTTGGACTTGAATGAAGATTACTCCCGTCTGGCAAAGCGACATGGCCTGAAAATGGTTATCAATACGGATGCGCACGACTTGCGCCGGATGAGAGAAATCCCTTTTGGCGTGGCAGTGGCCAGGCGGGCCTGGCTGTGCCCTGCAGACATCCTTAATACAGCGGATTTGGGAGATCTGCTGAATACTTTAAAATCAAAGAAAAACAATCGCTGATCAAGATTTTTTCTTCCAGAAAAAAATAAAACTCCTTTACCATGCGGTAAAGGAGCTGATTTTTAAATTTAGTAGCGGCTTTTATTTTTATTAAAACAATCGCGGCAATAAACCGGGCGGTCTTCACTTGGACGAAAAGGTACCTGTGTTTCACAACCGCATGCGCCGCAAATTACTGTAAACATCTCGCGGTGAGGACGGGCAGTGCGGCCGCCAAAACCGCCGGAATTTTTTCTTTGCTTGCGGGCAGCCCTGCATTGGGGGCAGCGGCCTGGTTCATTGGCGAAACCTTTTTCCGCATAGAACTCCTGTTCCGAGGCGGTAAAAATAAATTCCACACCACATTCACGACAAGTCAGGGTCTTGTCTTCGTACATTCGAATCCTCCTAAATATTATTTGCCCAAAAGGTTTGGAGGACTCACTCAGACCTTGACTTCCTTAGCTTAAGGCAGTTGGCAGATGAGAAATAAACCTCTTCAGACCTGTTATTTGAGCATAACTATTTTACCTTTTCTTTTTGAAAAAGTAAAGCATTAAAGATAAATTTTCACTTTGGTGAACGTTTATCATTAACTGCCTTACATTATTTGTTAATGCCGTAATGCTGCCAATTTTATTCAGACTTTATATCCAGGCGTACTTTTACGGCAGGTCATGAATCTTGATCTGCAGAGTCATCTTCTTTTGCTTTTTCACGGAACCAGCGGCGTATTTCATCTAAAACCGGCGGTGAGACATAAAATATTTGGATATTGGAAGGAAATTGCACTGAATGTCCCTCACTGATAAACAAAGCGCCGGCTTCATTTTCTCCGAGGGTTTCATCAATCCGTTGAGCTATGTGGTTGAACCGCTTTGTGCTGATATCCCAGAAGAATCCTGAAATTTTTTCAAACGCCGTTTGGGTCATCACCACACGAAGGCAGTTGCCCCAGTCAAGACTCTGGGTAAACAGCTCCAAATCTTCCGTCGCCTGCATTTCTGCGCCCTGATCACACTTTTCTTTGATCAAAGGGTAGACTTTTTCGTTGATCTGCTGGATAATGCTCAAACCTTGCTCACCGCTGAAGGAATTGGATTCATGGTATATTTTTTTTATCTTTCCGATCTTTCCCTCAAGATTTGCAAGGTGTTCCCCCACCTGTTTCCAATACAGCTCGACCTTTTCAAGATACTCTTTTGGGGAGTCTTTTTTGGCAAAGACCAAAGGCGCCAGGTATAATTTTCGCCCCGTTTTGAATTGATCAGCCTCCGGTTTTTCAAGCTTGCCTAGTATTTCAGACACGGTCTGGCTCCTTTCTGGATTTTTTCATCTCAAGGCTGGTGGTTTTTCTGCTAAAAAGTTTATTACACAAAGGGCAAAAATACAAGTTTGTTGAACACAGCGGCAGGCTTGATAGGCGCGCCAAATACTTGCATTTAACCATAATCGAATGTATAATAAACGATGGATTAAAAGGTTAAAGACAATATCAGACCACATGGAGAGATGGCCGAGTTGGTCGAAGGCGCTCGCCTGGAGAGCGAGTAGACGGGCATAAAACTTGTCTCGGGGGTTCGAATCCCTCTCTCTCCGCCATAACTTTTTTTAGTTAAGGTTACTAATTAAATATGGCCGTGCTAGATGGGGAGGTAGCGGTGCCCTGAACCCGCAACCCGCTATAGCGGGGTTGAATTCCTGCCGGAGGGTATGACTTGTGGGGTCCGGCCTGTTTACGAGGAGCGATGACGGTTGGGTCTTGCGCGGCGGAGACTTTTGAACCGTGTCAGGTCTTGACGGAAGCAGCACTAAGAAAGAACCTCCGGGTGCCGCAAGGTTGCCTGGCAAGAGAAAACCAGTACAGGTTTCGCCCGGAAGCCATTTCTCGAAGGCAGGTGCACGGCCAGTATTTTTGAAAAGAGCTGCCTGTAAAGGTAGTTCTTTGTAATAATAATACCTTTTGCAACTCTTCCTTTCCTTTAAAGACGAAAGAGGAAGGATTTTTTAATATGGCATATCTCGCTTTATATAGAAAGTGGCGGCCTCAGCTTTTTGAGCAGATAGTCGGCCAGGAACATATTACAAGAACACTGCAAAACGCTCTCCTGGCGGAAAAGGCAAGTCATGCCTATCTTTTTTGCGGTCCCCGGGGAACAGGCAAAACAAGCACCGCCAAAGTCCTGGCCAAAGCACTTAACTGCCGGCAGCGAAGCGGCGCTGAACCCTGCAATGTGTGTGTGAACTGCCGGGAAGTAACAGCAGGCGCTTCCATGGATGTTATTGAAATTGACGCCGCCTCGCACCGGGGGATTGACGAGATCCGCGAATTAAGGGAAAAGACTGGTTTTGCGCCTGCTTCGGGTAAATACAGGGTTTATATAATCGACGAAGTGCACATGCTTACCACGGAAGCATTCAACGCCCTCCTCAAGACGTTGGAAGAGCCTCCCTCTCATGTTGTATTCATTCTGGCCACAACCGAGCCCAATAAAGTTCCCCTGACAATTCTCTCGCGCTGCCAGAGGTTTGATTTCCACCGGCTGAGCAGCCGGCATATTTTAGGCCGTTTGCAGGAGGTCATTGAGGAAACTAAAGCCGGGGCGGAAGAGGGCGTACTGTACCTGATCGCCCGCTATGCAGAAGGAAGTTTAAGGGATGCCCTGAGTATTTGGGATCAGGTCAGCGCTCTGGGAGGCGACAAGGTTACTCTCGACGACGTACATCAGCTTCTTGGTACGGTAAGGGAAGATATGCTGGACGAGGCTGCCCGCGCGCTTGGCTCGGGGAATACCAGACTCCTTCTTGAAATAGTAAGCTCCCTGGTGGAACAGGGGAAAGACCTGCGTACCTTTGTCCGTGAGCTGATGGCTTTTTTAAGGAAAATACTTTTGCAGCTTGTTTCTCCTGACGCAAAGGAGGAGTTAAGCTTAACCGAAAGGGAACGTATCGCTGGCATAACTGGTTTATTAGGGCGGGAGCAGCTGCTCGGTCTGCTTCAACTGCTTGGCAAAACCGAGCAGGAAATGAAATGGAGCTCTCAGCCCAGGATTCTTCTTGAAGTAGCGCTGATCCGGGCCGCGCAGACAGCGGTTACCGGCACCGATCTGGATCTTGTCCAGCGGGTTGCAAGGCTGGAGGAAATCTCCGATTTAATCCGTAAATCCGCGTTCAAAGAATTATCTGCCGCCAAAGAAACAGAAATCAGGGAAGATAAGGCTGTTGAAGAAAAAATAGAGGAAATAAAGGAAGACAAGTCTCAAAAAAAGGTAACTGCCGGCCGGAAAAAACCGGCCAGGAAAACGCACGCGGACCAGCCTGACCAGACTGTACCCGGAGCTGATGAAAACCCCCTGTTAAAACAGGAGGAAATCAATAGGGTTCCTGAAGCCTCAGACGATGAAGTTTTCTTCAGCCAGGTATCTTCAAAATGGGCGGATTTTCTCAAGATAACCAAAAAAACAAATTTGCCGATGCACATGTACCTGTCCAGAAGTTGGCCCGAACAGTTCAAGGACGGCTGCCTGACAATAGCTTTTCCAAGGGAAAATGAAATTTTTAAGGAGTATTTGGGAAGAACAGAAAATATGGAGTCGGTTCTAAGACTGGTAACCTCTTTCTTTAAACAGGATTTACATATCCGCCTGGCCTGCGGCGCCCCGCCGGAACATTATAATCTGCCTGAGCAGGAACAGGAATTGAGCACCGGCGACACACTGGGCCTGTTCGGATTAAATAAGGATGACAAGCGTTAGCCTGAGTGGCACTCAGGATGATTTTATTTGTTAGGGGGATGTAGCCAGTGTCCATGAATATGAACAAGATGATGAAGCAAGTCCAGAAAATGCAGGCCGATATGGCTAAAATGCAGGAGGAATTGGGCAACAGGACGGTTGACTGTACTGCCGGCGGAGGCGTGGTTAAGGCGGTAGTTAACGGGAAGCAGGAGTTACTCTCAATAGAAATAAAGCCGGAAGTGGTTAACCCTGAAGACGTTGACATACTTCAGGACCTTATTATGGCGGCGGTCAACGGCGCTCTCAACCAGTCGCGGGATATGGTCAACAATGAAATGAGCAAGCTTACAGGTGGTCTTAAACTGCCCGGGCTCTTTTAGGAGAGGGTCTTAATTGAAGTATTACGGGGCATCAATTACCCGCTTAATTGATGAACTTGCCGGTCTGCCGGGTGTGGGTCCGAAAAGCGCGCAGCGCATGGCTCTTTATCTATTAAACGCCCCTGCGCAGGTAACTCAAAACCTGGCCAACGCCATGCTGGAAGCCAGAAAAAATATCCGCTACTGCTCCGTTTGCTCTAACCTGACCGATACCCAGCTGTGTCAAATCTGCAGCGATCAGCGGAGAAACAGGGATATCTTATGTATAGTTGAAGAACCCAAAGACGTTTCATCGATAGAGAAAGTCAGGGGTTTCAAGGGGCTGTACCATGTCCTGCACGGCGCCATCTCTCCCCGCGACAATATCGGCCCTGACGAACTTACCGTAAAACAGCTTTTAAACAGGCTTCAGGAAGGGATAATTAAAGAAGTTATCCTGGCGACCAACCCCAACCTTGAAGGTGAAGCTACCTCTTTATTCCTGTTCCAACTGATCAAACCCATGGGAATAAAGGTGACCCGCCTGGCATATGGCCTGCCCATGGGAGCGAGTGTTGAATATGCCGACGAAGTAACCCTGACCAGGGCTCTTGAAGGAAGGCGTGAAATAGAGTAGATTAAGGAATAATATTCCAAGTCGCCTCATAAGCATACATAAAGAAAAGCTTGTCTAAAAACTTTATCAGGGGTGACGGAAAATGGAATGGAAAATAGCTTTAATCTGCCTGGCCGGGCTGTTGGGTTTGCTTTTAATGGGGCCGTTCATGATCAAGCCTTTAAAATTAGTTTACCATTTAGCCAGTTATTTTGTTTTCGGGGGCGTTTTGCTGTACGTTTTCAACTTTCTATTAAGCCAGGCCGGATTAAGAGTGGCCATAAACCCCGTAACCATGCTCACCGCAGGTGTGCTGCAGGTTCCCGGTGTCATTCTCCTGGCGGTTCTTCACCATATTTTCGTATAACGCCAAGATAACTTTTAGCTTGTACGGGAGTTTTTATGCTATAATAATTATACTTTGATAATGTGCCCGTAGCTCAGGTGGATAGAGCAGCGGTTTCCTAAACCGCGTG